>JANNEQ010000170.1:0-34982 GCA_031378885.1 Flavobacteriales bacterium | reverse complement strand
AAAATAATATAGTCCAACCTGCCTGCCGGCAAAGGCAGGTTTCGGCTGCGCCTCATAGTACTATTTATTTTTAGTAACGGCATAACCAATTCACAAAATAATTTACCCTTTGGGTTAAATTATATTTGGAATTGGTATTATCTGCTTTAGTCCAATCTGCGCAGCGCTTGATTTTACCAAACAGCTACTCTATCAGCATATACCACTGTAACATTTTAATTATTCTTTGGATTAATAAAATATATTTTGCGATAAAATGAGGGATTACCTGATTATTGCTGCAAAAAAAAAGGCACTGAAAATTTCAATGCCTTTTCGAACCTATCGACTTTCAGATTACCGATAACCTGAGGTCTGAAATGTACCTGGGATGAATTTTCATTTCAATCTTGCTTAATCTAACAAACACAAACCAATATAACGAATCCACAGATCTACTTTGAAATTGAATCACAGAATGGATTGTAAAACTCTTTTGCTTTAAAAATCCAACTGCCTCTCTACTTCTTCTTCACCGAACAGGTATTGATGCCCACAAGGGTGTATAGCGGACAAAAACTCATAAAGCTGGTCAACGCAAAGACGGATGCCAGAACGATCAATACAATACCCAAAGTTCCGGTTACCACTTCAGTGTAATACAATATAACCATCAAAATGGCCAACCCCAATCTGATCATTTTATCTGTTGAACCCATGTTTTTATTCATTGCTGCTTGTTTTAGTTAATTTTGTATTGGTCGCAGAAAAAACTGCTTTTGTGTATTGTAACTCCCTTGAGACAACCCAAATTTATGCTGTTTAAAAGCGCAGAAACTGTGACCTGAATCACATTAATACAAAATAATTGTCATCTGATTTTGGTTGGGCTCCGCATTCTATTGGCTGCCACTCGCAAAGTTGGTTGATGAAATTACTAAACGCTGTGGCAGCATGGATGTAAGAACGGGTAATAATTTTTCAAATACGAATAATGGTCAATCACAATTCATCCAGATGCTGCAGGAACAATTTGAAATCAAAGATGGAATTGGGTAGCTTCAGTATCATTCGTGTTTCGCGGGCTCCGGCTGAATCGACCTTATTCTGAAACACCTCTCTTTTCATCGTTTTGCCTGCAAGGATCAGGTTGCCGTGCTTGTCCTTTTTGGCAGTATCGAGTACCCAGAAATTTTCAAATAAACTCAAATCATACCTGGATAAAACATCAGGTCGTCCAATTATACATGGCTCTTCGATATAACATTCTTTCATTTCGCGGTCGTACATTCCTTCTTCCCAAATCATCATCACTTCGCCATTTCCATTGACGCAAAGCATTTTCCATATCAGGGCCGGGAATTTCCCAAAGGAGCATTCAATTTTTTGTCTGCGAGACTGGAATTGATGTGCAGCCATGAAGGCTGATGTTTTCGCTGTAAATTCTTTTTTATTATCTGACATATTGGTATTGCAAAGGTAAGGACAGATGGAGCTGTAAATAATACCGATTCAGTACCCGTATTAGTCCAATCTGTGCTGCGCTTGATTTGACTATACAGCTACTCTCTTGACACATACCACTGTAACATTTTAATTAGTCTCTGGTCTAATTTAAAATGTTACAGTGGTATAAACTGCAATTCAGCCAGCTTCATATACATTCTCTGGCACCGATGGATTATCCTGTCTCCAATCAAAAAATCAAGGCTTCACCACACTCACTTTTTCATTGCCTGTATTCAATCCCCAATTAATGCCCAACATGGAAATCAGATTGTCGGACTTTCCGAAATTTTTACCAAAGGCTCCTGTCAGAAAAAGCTGGTCAGAAATTTTATACTTCAACAATCCGCTTGACCTGTATGTATTGACTTCGTCATTGGATCTGTAGATGTACTCATAACCAAATGAAATGCGCTGAAACTCCAATTCTATTTTGCCTCCTGCATCAAAAAATGACTTGACCACATATTTGTTGTCTTTCATTTCCGTGCCATCTGAAATAAATCTGCCAATGGCATAAAGATTAAAATATCTGTTATTGGAAGTCGATTTTTGAATGCCTTTGGAAATACTTAGCGTCATCCATGCGCCGAATCTTCCAAAATGACTTTGGGAGAAGTCGTTATTCAGAAAGAAATTGTTGTATGCTAAGGCTCCATCCAAAGCGAGCAATGGCTTTCTTTTCATAATCTCTGCGAGTTTATCGCGCTCATCTACTTTGGCCAATTCTTCTGTGGCCAAAAAAGCCTTTACTTTATTGTCATAATCTTCTTTCTTCTTCTTCCACTCGTCGGTATCATCGATAGGAATGGGATAAAAAATACCTGCTTCATTCAGCTTATCGTCCAGTAAGCGCAAGTATTTAACCAAACCTGCATTGGCAGCTTTAAAGTCTTCAATGTCTTTTTTACTTCGAATAGAAATAATATTTACACGCAAGCCGAGTGCTATATTGTTTACCTGAGTAGCAGAAAGGCTGTCCATGGTATTGACAAATGCAAAAGAAACAGAAGCCTTTTTGATCTGACCGAATACTTTTTGTTTAGACGCTTTGGTATCATATCCAAAGTTTTTAAATGAAGTAAGGTTAGGATGTTTCGCAAACCAATAGGGAGTAAAATCGACTGCATAGTTCTTGGGCAATCCATTGCCTTCAGTAAATGAGTTGACCACATTCAGCATAAATGCACGACTGGAAGTTGGGCGTTCGATAGAGGTTGGTGCCTTGTCCAACAAGATAAACGCCGGTGAATTCGGAATTTCAATGTCCTTTAATGAAACTGAATCCCTATCGTCCTGAGCGGACGATAGAAAGCCATTGAATAACAACAGCGTCAGGAAGGGAAATAATTTTTTCATTTCAGTTCAATGGGCTTGGTGATGATAACTATTTTTCCATTGGGCGATGAATTAATGTCGTCGATATCCTGATTGTAAACCTGATTACCGGAAAATCCTCCATCGAGGTGATATCGGATAATGACATTGTCTGCCTGGTTTTCCCAAAGACTCTTATCAATATTAGAAAAGTCGATAATAGTTCGGATAATCAAGTAACTACCGGCCAGATCTGAGGCTTTTCCAATATTCCGATCTGAAATAGCGCCGCTATCGGAATTGGATTCCGCAATTTTCTTTTGTTGTCCGCCACTTCGGGCTATACTGGCTGAAGTATAAGCTGTACTGGCTGTTCCCACTGTAACACCGAGTGTAATCTGATTGGAGTCAATTCCTAGTTCGTAAGTTCTTTTCATTTTTTGATGCTATTATTGTTCATTTAAGTTATTCGCACAAAATTACGAATACAAACGTATTTAAAATAATTTCCCTCGTTTTACCTTTCGTCAATTATCCACGGATAAATTCCTGAATGGGAAGATAAATCAGACATATCATTCCTTTATCATAAAGATGCGAAATCCACCTTCGATATTAATGGTTTTATTTTCTCCGGATCCAGAAAAATATCGACTTTCGTATTCATCTTCCATGATCCTCCCAAGGTGCCATTCATAAAAGCATTATCAAGCTTTCCGATAAATGAAATATAGTGACCACCAAAGGACTCTACTTTCTTAATCAAGAGTACATCATTCAATAAATAAGAAGGGGCTTTTTCAAGATCATCTTTCATTCCAATCGTGAGAGGTTTCAAAAGAGACTTCGATTCTGTGTAGTTCAAATTATTTATCTCCGGCCATAAAAAAAGAAGGTATCCATTACCTGCCAAATGAATATTATGGAATACATCACTGCCAATCTCACATTGAATTAATTCCGGTAATTCAATGGCTCCACTTTTTCTAACAAGGCGTTCAAATTCATTTATTTCATTTACTCTCAAAGCAGCCCTTCGCCTTTTATCTCGCAACGACCAAAAAACTCCAATCAGAGCCAGCAGAGCCAAAATTTTTATAAAAAAGTATCCTTCCATTTTTTCGATTTATCAACGCATAAGTACAAATCCTCTATTATCTCCTGTTGTATTACCTTTGGACCAGAAACCTCAAAGGTAGCTTAATTATCAGCACTTTAAATTTTCAATCTCTCACACAACCTTTGCTAATATTAAACTATAAACTAACTGGTTATCAAAAGCATAAACACAAGAATGCTGCTGAGATTGAATTTGGCAGATTCCTTATTACATTTGAAAACTCCGGTTTATCGATTGGATACCTGAATTCAATTTTAAATCGCAGCAGAAACACAACCACAACTTCAACAATGAACAACCTTCCATGAATTTCATTCGTATCAGAAGGAATATAAGATTGGTGACAATTAATACAGTTAATCAATTATAGATCCGGAACATTTACAAAATACACTTATTCACACAGCAGAACAAAGCGTGATATTGAAAATGGCATTCACTTTACTCAAATACCATCATACCAGAAGTAAAATATCCTCCAGAAAGCCCTTGCCCAATTTCATTGAAAGATTTGATTTCAGTCATTTTCCGACTATAGCCTTTCTTGTCCTTTCTTTCTCGATTCTGTCTGTAACCTTATCTGCACAGCACCGTCCGGTAGTACATTACAGCACAGCCGATGGATTGCCCACGACCAACATCTACATGTGTTCGGAAGATACCATAGGTTTTATCTGGTTGGCCAGTGAGAATGGCGCAGTGCGATTTGATGGCAAAAACTTCAAATTGTTTACTGTAGAAGATGGTCTGCCGGATAATGAAGTCTTATCCATTGAGCCTGATAGCTCAGGAAGAATGGTAGCCATAAACTTTGCGCAATCTGCGGCATATTTTGATGAAATCCACCAACGTTTTGTATCTGATTCCGAAGATAGCATTTGGGGCGGAAAGTTGCATAGTCTGGAGACCCGAAAAACAATGAACTTCGGTGCTACGTCCATAAATAGCTACAGAGGCGGAACAATTTTACAGGAAAGTTCCGACAGTAAGGAAAAAACAATCACAACCACAAGCGCAATCTATTACATCAAAAACGATTTACCAATCGATAGTATAATTTTCACCGATTATATAGGAGAACAATTGATACAGGGAAGTTATGTTGACAAAAACAAGAACATCTGGATCGCCACTCAGAACGCAGGAGTTTATTGTGTGCTCAATCTCGGCTCTCGCGAAATCGATAAAAACAGCGGGCTTCCATTCCAGGGTGTTCAAAGTTTATTTATGCAAAATGACACTTTGCTTGTTGGCGGGAACACTGGTCATTTTGCAATACTATATCCTGATAAAATCGAAAAATATAAACTCAATGAAAATTCATCCGAAAATATTTATAACAAGATAAGGAAAATAGAAATTATTGGAAATATCCTTTACATCATGCATTCAAAAGGTTTTACTCTGTTTGAATGGCCATCGATGAAAGTATTAAAGAAGATAAATAAAAACTTCAAAGACTACCACTTTGATCAAACTAACCACATTCTTTACGCGGGTAACTCCTCCACTTTCGAAAAGTTTGATCTTAAAATGGATAAAGTACTTTTTACATTTCAAAAAAGGGTTACATGCATCGAGTCGGGTGATGACAGGAATATTTGGTTTGGCTCTCTTGATGGCTTTTACAATTACTCTGCTCAATCCGATAAGGTGGATAAATTTGAATGCGCTGATTCTCGCGTCAGCGGAAGAATAGCCGATTTGAAAACAGATCAGTTTGGAATACTCTGGATTGCCACAGGGGCAAATGGGTTACTGGCTAAAACAGGGGATAACATTTTCGCATTCGATGAAACAAATGGTTTGAGCAGCAATAATTGCAGAGCACTCTATTCAAAAGGCAATACAATATATGTAGGAACAAGTAAGGGTGTCAGCGCCTTAACTTATGAATGGATAAATAATAAAATCATTATTCGAAATATTCTGAATTATTCTCAAGCTCAAGGTATCTCAGATGCTGTAGTCAATCAGGTTATAGAATACAAAGGAAAACTTTATGTCAGCACGGCCAATGGCATTTCGATTCTGGATGAGGCCATTGAGAAAAAAAATGTAAAAATAATCATCAACGACATATTTGTAGAAAACCAAAAGGTTACTACTACTGACGTTTACCAGTTAGAATGGCTTCAGGATGACATCAGAATTGATTTCAGCTCTATATGCTTTACCTGCGGTCCGAATTATCCTGCCCAATATGCCTTTTTCAGATCTGGCGCGGATACAATATGGAATTCAACGGAGGGCCGATCCATTAATCTTCTTTCGATTAAGCCGGGCAGTTATACTTTTTTGGTTAAAACGGAAGACAGCAATATCAAAAAGATTATCATCAAGATAAGCTCACCTTTCTGGTCAACCTGGTGGTTCTGGTCTTTTTTAGTTGGAATAACCGCGGTAATTTTCTATATTTTATGGAAATCGCGTCTCAAGAGAATCAATACAAGGGCATCTGAAAGGATTTCAATCGACAAAAAATTTGCCCAGCTTGAAATGAGCGCCCTCCGATCACAAATGAATCCGCACTTCCTGTACAATACAATGAGTTCACTGCAGTATGTGATCAGGACATCTCCAACTGTAGTATCGGAGCAATATGTGGTAAAAATTTCTCAATTGATGCGGCTGCTCCTTGAAACCAGCAGAAATGAATTTGTTTCTGTAAGCAAAGAAATAGATTTCATCAAAGCTTATATCGAAATTGAAAACATACGTTTCAACAATAAATACACATGGGAAATTGAAATTGCCGAAAATTTCAATACTGAGATTGAAATTCCTTCGATGTTGGTTCAGCCCTTTGTAGAAAATGCGATTAACCATGGCCTGAGAAATAGAACCGGCGAAAATGGCAGTTTACATATTTTGATCCGGAAAGTAAGTAATTTTATTGTCATTTCAGTTGCAGACAATGGTGTAGGAAGAAAACGCGCTACTGAATTTAAAGATAAAAATTCAGAGCATACTTCGAGAGGAATTGAAATAACACTTGAGAGAATAAAAGTATTGAACGACAAGTATAATTTAAAAAGCAAGGCTGAGATAATAGACAGCGAAAACGGCACTACCGCAATTATTTCACTTGAGATAGCAGAGTAATTTTATGAGGAAAAAGATTGATGCACTGATTATAGACGACGAAATTCACGCTTCGAAAAATTTAAAATTCATGCTCGAAAAGCATTGCCCGGAGGTGAATATAATGGCGGAAATAAATAACCCTGCGGAAGCTTTTGAATGGGCTACTCACCATAAACCCGAACTTGTCTTTCTCGATGTACAAATGCCTGGACAAGATGGTTTCGAATTTTTGGCCAACTTCAAAGAGCACATTCCGTTCAAGGTCATTTTTGTTACCGCATTCGACCATTATGCCATGCGTGCGATCAGGCAAAATGCACTTGACTTTTTGCTCAAGCCCATTGATGCAAAAGAACTCATCCGCGCTGTTAAAAAGGCCGAAGAACAACTATTCTCGAGCCATCAGCCCCGCTACACTTCTCTTATCAATACACTTGAAAAACCGGTTGACAAAAGAAATAAAATCGCCATTCCCTCCTCAAAAGGGCTTGATCTGGTTTCTGTAAAAGACATTATTTATTGCGAAGCGCAGAAAGAATACACTTTCATCCATCTCACCGATAAGCGACAAATACTTTCTTCCACTAATATTGGTGAATATGAATTTCTTCTTGATGGATATGATTTTTTCAGGGTGCATCACTCCTACCTTGTCCAATTCTCATTTGTCGAAAAATACCTGAAGGGTGAAGGCGGTTCGATTATTATGACTTCTGGTGCAGAAATAACCGTATCGCGAAGGAGGAAAACAGAATTCCTTGAATGGCTTACCAGATAAGAGATTTCTTCCTACCAGACTCTTCCTTTTCATCTCATAATAAATAGTCAGTTCCGCCTCTGTTAGCGTTCCGTTGACATGGCTATTACTCTACCTCCTTTCAATTGAAAACGGGAACTACCACTTGTTGGCCAAATCTTACCATTTATTGGAAATACGGCCGCAGCAGTGGAATTCAACTGATAAATTCTCCCAAGGCAAACTAGTTTAGGCGTCGAAGTGACAAAGGAGTATTCCGAAAATCCTAAAAAGAGTAGGAAAATAAAATTCTTTCAGATATGAAAACAGAACCTACACTATTCGCCAAAAAAAATTTCCGCGATCGGTTTTCAATTGGCACTCTATCCATGAGATGGGCTTTTTACTTATTGGTGATCATCCTGTTCAGTACAGAAGCAAATGCTTTTGAATCCAAAAACAACTTTAACAAATTCTCCCGAAGTACTTTCCCTGAATTTGTATTAAACGAATCTTACAACTCAGAGGACTCAGTGCAATCCACTTGCGTGCAGATTATCAACGATTCACTTTGGTGTAACAACAATTCAATATACTGGAATTTTTGTGTGAAAAATCCGGATGCAGGAACCCTCAATCCAAGCAACGCCGTACAAATTTATATGCCACCGGGGGTTATTTTGTTGGCATCCTCGCTGCCTGTCGGCTCTGCATTGTACGATCTGGGAGGTGGCTACTATCTGGTGCTATATCCTCCTCTTGCACCAGGTGAAGAGATTTGCGGCATTACGTTGGAAATTCAAAATTCAACACCAGGAGAATTGTGCCTTCCTCTTTTCGCACATTATGGAAATGCCGCAACCGGTGAACTATATGGTTGTTGTACCGAACAAAATATCAAGTGTATTACTATCCCGGAATGTGAATCGCCTTGCGCAGACATTAATGAAGCTATTGTTATTTGTAATGACGGATCTTATGATCTGGATATTAGTTTGACCAATACCTGGGGAGCGGATGCAACTTCTGTAACACTTCATCCCCTTGGCTACTCTTCGGATATTACGCTGGCCTCTTTAGCAGATGGCGCAACCGGTACGTATCCTGGACTTGATTTATCCGGCTACTCATTAACTGAAGGTGATGATTTCTGTTTCGAAATTATCCTTCACCATGAACACTTAGTGGGTGCCATTTTGTGTGACAGTATTTGCCGGACCGATACATTGTGCCTTACTGTTCCTCCTTGTGAGACTTGTATTTGTGGAAACTGGATTGCGCAACAAATCGACTCTGTAGATGTTTTCTGCAATGAATCAATCAACGTGTCTTGTAATGCTGATCCATTCTTTCATTTCGAATACTTGTGTGGCGGATCATGCACATCACTTATAGAAATGCAAATTACAAATCCCGATGGGATTCCTGTAGCATTCTGGACTGGTAATGGCATCCTTAATGCTTCAGGGCTGATATTCGATACCAATGGTGATTATGTAGTAAATCTATCAGTGCATTGCGGGACTACTCTATGTGATAGCTGTTCATTTATCATCCATGTAGATTGCGGAAGCTCTTGCTGCGGAACATGGGGAACCAATTTCTTTAGCATTGATGGCGGAGTATATAATGTATTCGAATGTGAAACAAATTTGGGTGTGCCTTGTAATGTACCCATTAACTTCCAAATGATTTACGCTTGCGCAGATACCTGTACAGGCAATCTTGAATTTGCCATAGAAAATGAAAGCGGAGTGCTTGTTTCATCAGGATTTACCACTTCATTTATTCCATTCACCTATACATTTATCACAGGTGGAATATATACGGTAAAAGTCACTCCTTATTGCGGAGGTATGCCATGTGAGCCCTGTAAGTTTAATGTGACAGCCGATTGTCCTACAACCTGTTGTGGTGATTGGATCGCTGCAGAATGGACTCCCAATGATGATTTGTCAGGAACCATTCCTCTTTCAAATGGATCAATAATAGATCTGGGTTGCGACAGTCTTTTGCACTTCCATTTTGAATATGCGTGTCTGGCAGGTTGTCAAACAGCAATGCAAAGTGTACTTACAGATATAGACGGAAATATAATTTCCACTCCAATTATTTCATCATCCGGATGGTTTGATTTGACATTCAGTACAAATGGAAATTATATACTAACACTAAATGGTTCCTGCAGCGGAGAAATTTGTGATCCCATCAACATTTACATCAATGTTTCCTGTGAGCCGGTTGTTTGCTGCGGCGAAATGTCTGTTGTTTTGAATAACTTAACTGAAAGTACTTCAATACCTTTGAATTGCGGTGACAATATAGATTTATCGTGCAACACCATGGCTATTCTCAATATAGACTTCAAATGTCTGGATGAATGTCAGGAAGAATTGACAGCGCTCATAATCGGGCCACTTGGAGACACACTTCTATATGCTTCCGGGTCGAGTCATATTACTTCCATTCCTTTCGTATTTACCGAAACAGGAACTTATTATCTCACAATAACTTCACTTTGCAATACCAGCCTTTGTAAAACCTGCGAAATTCGTTTCTATGTAGCTTGTGAAACCACCTGCTGCAGAAAATGGTCGTCCATTACGCTGAAAGATGCATTCGGATTTATAAATTCAATGGAATGTGGTGGAATCTATTCAATGAACTGTTTGATAGATTATGATTTGTTTGCCGAATACGCTTGCGCTGATGGATGTATGGCCGATGTGGATTACGAAATCTGGAATGACACATACACTTCCATTGCAATGGTTGGTACATTTTCCGGTGGAAGCACATTGCACATTCCGGCATTTCCATCCATCATTCCGGGCAGATACCACATGATACTCAAACCAAGTTGCGGCGGATTCCAATGTGCCGGATGTGTAATAGATCTTATCTTTGAGTGCATCGCTGCACCTTCCTTCACCATATTTCCAAATCCATCTTCAAATAAGCTCACCATTCAAACTGGTGAAGGAGATGAACTCATCAGCAAATTAGTAGTGTTGGACAATATGGGAAATACTGTATTAACAAAATCATATTCAGAACCTCAACGCGCTGTAATGATTGACATATCTCTGTTTAGCGGTTCCCTTTATACTGTGCAAGTGAATGGTCATTATGTTGAAAGAATAATAAAAGAATAATTACTGACCACAATTTCGTTTCAATCCAAAAAACTCTTCACAATGAGAAGCCGCTCAGCAATGGGCGGCTTTTCTTTTTTATATTTAATATTCAAAATTGACTAATCAAACATTATTTAAGGGACTAAAAAACTACCCTCACCTTGCTGTTCACTTTAATCTTTAACTTATTTTCTTCATCTGAATATTCATTATCTAACATGTCCCTGGGATAGGCCAATGCAGGAAACCACTCTTTGGGTAAAGCAATGAGTTGTTTGGTTAAATAATTCGTTAAAGCAACATTGTCATTTTTACCCAAATAATTTACCTGAGTCAATTTACCACTGGACAATACAACCCATTCCAATGTATCGCCTGTCAATTCCAACCCTGAAAAATCAGCATCCGACAAAAGTGATTCTTTTAAAAAATTACGGACAAATTCGAGACTCGCCTTATGATTTTTGTGTACTTTAATATCATAAATTGCAGAGTCAGCGAATGCCGAGGGAAAATTAGGAGACCAATATTTTTCCTTGTGTGCCATTTCTTTAAAATTCTGGTCAACTGCCTCATACTCTATTTCTTTTGAGCCCTTATCACAAATTGCCCATGATATCATCGGCTCCAGCGATTTGTCGCTGTATTGTTTCATGGCGAAAAAACCAGCGCATACTTCCATTTTTCTGGTTTCATCCCTGAAGTGATTCTTCCAGGTGACATCTATCTTCGCAAGGCCTGAAGGAATATTGTCAGTTGACAATGTGGAAAGCAAATAATCATCGCCATTGATAAACGGATTGGGAATATATTTTTCAGTGCTTTTGCAAGCATTTTCTTCCAGATCAAATTCCCCAGGTTGATCTATAATTTTAATGTAGGGAAAAAATTTCAATACCCAACCGGATATATAATAAGCGCCATACTCCGAAGCATCTTTGTAGATGTCGCTCCAGAATGGCGTGTTGTAATTTGCATAAAATACATTGACAAACTCCTGAATAACTGGACGAAGATTCCGAGCCCAACCGGACATTCCTATTTTTTCAAGTTGATCAAGTTTTTGTAAAATTGCCTGCCAGTCTTCCTTTCTTCCTGTGAGTGTGATGGATGGTATACCACAGCCGGATTCCCCAACATATTGAAATGCCTTTTTGTAACTCTCCAATAAAGTAACTTTGTATGCCGTCCGCTCGATTGGGGTTGTTGTGCTATAATCTCCTACAAACAATGAATAGAAATCAGATTGAGTGTATTTTTTTGTCTCTTCAGAAAAAGATGCAATCAGATCATTCCAATGCTTTTCTCCTTCCCCCAAACCATCATTGCGCACAACAATTTCATCAGGTTTGTCCTTTACAAAAATGATCTTTTCCAATGAATCGAATTTCTCATTGATGTGAATGGACATTCCCTGACAGATTATAAGCCAAATGGCATCAGGCGATAAAACCAAAGGCCTGTGGTTGGAATAACATTCCTGAATGGTTTCAATAAAAGCGTTATTGTAACAACTTACCACACCATAATTGCGATGTTCTTTTGGATAAAACAAAATTTCTCTGCCCAATTTTCCTTCGAACACTTTGTCCGTTGTATCCACACGCATCAGTGAGTCTGCCAATGGTACGTCATCCACCTTAAAAGTCTTTCCTTTTGGTTTTTCAAATACTGCAAGCGCCGTTGGTTCTATTTGCGCTGCCCTGGTGATTTGACTTTCGCTGCTATTGCAGGAAAAAACAATGGGTATAGCCAGAACAAAAAACAAACGTTCAATCATGGACTTTAGATTAGGCTTAATGTTTTATTTAAAAAAAATATCTTAACATAACTTCGAAAGAATTACTTTCAAACAACTTCATATTTAATCGTCAATCCTTGAACGATCAGCTTGTTCCACATATTTCTTTAAAATATCCATATCAGAAAATATCGGACTCAGCAACTGGACAAACTTCAGTTGATTTTCTTTGGTGTCGGCATAAGCATAAAAAGCTCCTGCCTCCGGATCAAAGTCAATATGGGATAAAAGCGCAGGATCAAGTTTTTGCAAAATCTGAATGATATGCGCTTCCCAGCAATACCCATTTCCGGAATATCCGAACTGCTCAAAAAACTCCGCATATTTTGGATAAAGTTCGGAACTCTCGGTCTCGGCTACAATTACAAAATGGCCACTCAACTCATTAATCTTAAATGGAAAATTATTCATAGTGCTGGTATTATTCATGTCGATGCCAGATGGGGATTGGACTTTATTACCTGAACTTTCTGAACAAGCCAAAAACCAAAAAGGCAATGTCAAAAAAACTAATCTGGCACAAGACCAATTCATGGTTGTAATATTTTCGGACAACATTCTAAAAAACGAATAACATCATCTGATAATCTAACCCGTCAGATAAAATTCTTGTTCTCTTTCTCTTTGGCAAATTTCTCTGCATTAAAATTCTGCGAGGCATTTCTTGGAATACTCAAACTCTGCCAGGGTTCATTGGCCACCATTTTGGACAAGAATACAATCTGCCCCACATGATAGCTATAATGTCCCAATTGCCTGTTAATCGCTTCGAAAACCGTATGGCCTTCATTTCTGATATAGACAATGCGCGAAAGATCTTCTTCTTTTAAGGAGAACAACAAGTCCAGAAAACACTTCCATCCTTTTTCCCATGCTTCATTCACTTCAACGGCCGTGGTAAGTACTGCTTCAAATTCCTGATCGCGGTTGCGCCATGCTTTTTCGCCATCTTCTTCAAAAAAATTAGTGAAGCGCGAAAGCATATTGCCGCTGAGGTGTTGGACAATCATTGCCACACTGTTGGAGTCGTTGTTGAACTGCCAGAACAAACGCTTTTCTTCCACTTGCGCAATACTCTTGTCACCTAAACTTTTGTAATAAGTAAAAAGCTTTTGGGTATTTTCCAGATATTCCTTTGTCATTGTATTAATTCTTTGATTTCTTTTAATTTAAGGCTTCATGGGCATCATCATCCAATGCGATACATCTTTGAAAAAGTGGTTGCTATTGCCTTCGCCCTGCCAGAAGTGTGGTCCGTGCTTCTGACATTTCTCTGAATTCGCAGGATAAAAGTCTTTGAGAAATTTCAACACAATCACTTCGCGCATTTCGAATTCTCCTGATTTACCTGGAAGAAAAACTTTATTGCCCGGCACATGCGCCAAAATGCGTTCTCCATCTTCAGGCAATTTATCTGATACGGCTATCCAATTCATTTTTCAAATATCATTTCAGTTTTCTCCATGGCCTTGCGCCACAACATTGATCTGTGCCAGATGATGATCGGCATGCCAGGAATAAAGCATCACCAGCTCATTCAAATCGAGTGTGCGCTTGAGATCAGGGTGGTAATAGGTTCTGAGAAATTGCTCTTCTGTCAATTGTTCCAATGTGCCCACAATTCGCGTGTGGAGGTGCTTCAATAATCCAATGGAAATTTGAATGCTGCTCTCCTTTGCTTCAGGAAAAGCGGCCCACAAATTTTCATCGTAAGGCATAATGGTAGGATTGTCCATCGTCAAAGTAAACTTCATTCTGATGTACATATTCATATGGCTATCGGCCAGATGGTGTACAATCTGACGTGTCGTCCATCCTCCTGCGCGATAGGACAAATCGAGCTGGTTGGCCGGCATTGACATGGTCAAATCATCCAATCTCTCAGGAAAGCTGCGCAAAATCTGGATGGCCATGTTGCGCATTTCGCGCGTTACGTTGAGATTTTTTTTATATCCTCCGATGGGCGATTTTCTTTGTTCTAATGTGAGCATTTTATTTTCGAATAATTGATCAATAAATTTGGGTCAATATCTTTTCAGTTATTTACCAATAAAATTTGGCTTCCTTTTTTCAAGAAAAGAAGCCACACCTTCTTTGTAATCTTGTGATTGACCTGCTCTGATTTGCAGTTCTTCTTCCAACTCAAGCTGGCCTTCCAATGTGTTGTGCATGGAAGCATTGAGTGCGCGTTTTGTCAAACCCAATCCATAAGTAGGCATGGCGGCAACTCTTTCGGCCAATAAATTTACTTCTTCTGGAAAAGATTCATCGGCAAATGATTTGTAAATCATGCCCAATTCTTCGGCCTGCTCTGCTCCTATTTTATCGCCGAGCATCATGATTGCTGAGGCTTTCTGGAAACCAATTAATCTGGGCAAAAAGAAGGTCCCGCCACTGTCTGGAATCAATCCGATTTTAGAAAAGGCTTGTATAAATGTTGCTGTGGAAGTGCTTACCACAATATCGCAAGCCAGCGCAATATTGGCTCCGGCACCAGCGGCCACACCATTGACAGCGCCTATAATGGGCTTCTCTATAGTTCTGATCAAAGTAATGATCGGATTGTAATGTTCGCTGAGAATTTTCTGCAATCCGGGGCCATTGGGATCGCTGGCTTCAGCAAGATCTTGTCCGGCACAAAAGGCCTTGCCATTGCCCGTCAGGACAATCACACGGACATTTTCGTCTGCGGCCATCTCTTTCAGCTTGTCTTGTAAGGCAAGGGCCATTTCTCTGTTAAAACTATTGAAAACCTGCGGGCGGTTGAGGGTGATTCTTCCTACTCCGGCGGCTACTTCTGATGTTAATGTTTCGCTCATAATTTGTAATGGTGATGAGGCGAAAGTAAGGAGATTATTCTTGCTTTGAGGTGCTTTCAGAAAAAATTACCGGGCTCATTTCCACAGCCATCAACCATTTCAAGTCTTATAAAAACATCTTCAAATGGGGTGTTATCAGAATAACCACGAATTGATTCAGAAATCACCACCCTAAAAAATCTAATCAAAAAGCCTCTTCGAAATTCTATTCCGAAATTTCGTCTTTTGCACCGAGGACAATTTTCCCGGTTTGGAATCATAATTTATAACTTCCAGCATCCTGCCTTTTCGGTCGTATCGGATCAACTGACCCAACTTGCATTTCGAACGCCGCAAAGTTTTACAATCTTCTGCTTTACCTGACCAGGCAGCTCCGGAAATACGCACCGTTCTTCTCCCTAAAAAACAAGTAGTATCTGTTCTCGAATAGCCGGGAGGATACTCGGATGTCTTTTGCCAGCAATCTGTTCTATTCTTTCCCATCTTCCACACATACTCCACGCTGTACGTCAGCGCGGAATCCGAATCATAATTCCTGTAGCCCATTTGCTTTCCATCGTCATTGTAGTCAACTTCTGAAAAAGAAACGAGACTGTCGTTTATCATGCTTTTGTAACCCGTTTGCTGTAATTGTTTATTATAGATATATAGAGCATTGCGAACCTGGGTTGTGTCGTTGTGGTAAAATGATTTGAAAAAAAGTGGCATGGCCTCTTCACCGCGGTAGATCTTTCCTTCCCATCGGGTTTGATTTCGTTCGCGTCCGGTATCTACAATTTTAGTTTCGGTAATTCTTCCTTTGTCATCGAACTTATATTCGTAAATCGAACAAAGCTCCAATCTTCCATTGAAATAGCGTACAGACTTTCTCATTCGCTGTTACCTATCGTACCATATGGTATCGTGGCTTATACTTCTTTCGTCAGGATAATCTAATACCGAATGAGAAACTTCTACAGAATCAAAAAAAGATGTAATACGAACATAATTTACAAAACAAGAAGAGTCAGGAACTACAGCGGCCGGAGTTTTTTCTTTTCTTCTTTTGACCTTCTTTTTCTCCACCGGAATTTCATACACGAATGTAGGTCTTGTTTCGTAAAAAAAATAATTATTGAATGGAGAAACAGGTGGCGGTGGGCATTGGGTCTTATTCTTTACTGTCTCAACAGATTTAATTTTCTTACCGCTATCGTCGTAATAATTCCGAATACCAGCGGAGTCTGGTCCGTGGACATATTCAAGGACTGAAAAATGATACATTTCAAGTCCTTTTCTGAAACAAAATATATCCTTTGACCTGCTCTCTACTGTATCTGCTGCATAATCCACGCTGGTTTGAATGACCACGCTATCGGTCATTTGAAGCAACTCACCGGTCATCTCAAATTGAGCATGGATTGAGCTACTGACAAATATTTCAGCACAAATGAAGATGAAGTGAAAGAAAAAAAATCTGATCATTGTTCGCGGCTTTTTCAAAGCCATTTACAATGCAAAAGTAGCAGACCCTTTTTATTTGCCCAACCTGATTGGGAACAATTGTGAGAAAGAGCGGCTAACTTTTTTATTCAAAAATTCAATCTACCAGACTAAGCCGGCTTCTGACCCAGTTCCTTCAACATTTTATAATGAGATACCAATGCCGCGGTAAAAGAAGGATAGCAATGGTATTGAAGTCCGAATTTGCTGGCTTTGGCTTTTACAATCTTACTGATCTCCGGAAAATGACAACCTGCAATATTGGGAAACAAATGGTGCTCAATCTGGTGGTTGACCGGACCCGAAATCCATTGAAAAAAAGCATTGGTCTTAAAATTACTTGTGCCCTGCAATTGACTCACTGCCCATGATGTGCTGACCTTTCCTTCTGAATCCACTTCAGGCATTTTTACATCCTCATTCAAATGTTCTACCTGAAGAATATTGGTGATCAATAAACTTGAAACAATGTGCATGGTGAAAAAACCGATGGCCCATTGCCAGAAAGTAATGGGCAATAATACATTGGGCAAAACAATAAAAGCCATCACATAATAAAATTTAGTGGCCCAGAACAACAACAGCTCACCCTTTGGATGCGGCTTTGCATTGCGACTGCCCCAGCCGTTGTAGCGCATTAGTTTGTCGATGTCGAGCCAAAAGAACCACGCAAATGTGAAAATCGCATAAGCTATTGGTCCATACAAGTGCTGATAACGATGTTTGGGAAGCCAGCGCGCATCTTTGCTCAAACGCAATGTTTCGTCTTCTTTCAGGGCTTCGTCGTGAGAATAAATATTGGTGTAGGCGTGATGTGATACATTGTGTTTGAGCATCCAGATATAATCGCTCATGCCAAAGAGGTTGAAACTAAAACCCATCAAACGATTGACTTTCGGATTGGGAGAGAGACAACCATGCGCGGCCTGGTGACTGATATTAAAACCAACAGCGGCAATTAAAATTCCCAACACAACGGTCACTGCCCACATGCACAACAAGGGCATTTGAAAAACGAATGGGCTGAGGTAAAAACCGGCAAACAACAGAACCAAAAAAATCATTTTAGCCCAAAGGGTTTTATTGGCATAAATAGAAATTCCCTTAGAAGTGAAGTATTGGTTGACTTCCTGCCTGAGTTCACTCCAGAAGTTCTCGTGGTTGTGCTGGTTAAATTTTATGTGGTCCATTGCAATTGATTAATTGTGATATTCGGGCCAAATCTAAAGGGGTACATTCTGAGGACTCAAACTACTCTTATAATTCGTAAAATCAGTAGATTTCGTCCAAGGCGTTATTGGGCAACTGTCTTGCCTTTAAGATAATCCCTGATGTCAACCACAGTATGGGTATCGCTTGACATACTTGCGTAAAATAAATAGCCAAAAGCGGGCATAATCGATCTCTTTACTTCGCCACGCCCCGAATACGGATCGTTGGATGATACTCTGATTGCAATCGTCTCCGGAATGGTTTCGTCCATATCATAATCCCAGAATTTTTCAATATACAATTTATTTTTACCAATCATTTTGAATCCATGAACCACGGGTGAATCTGCATCTTCATAAATCCTTTTGGAACTACGCCCCATTGAAGCTATGGTGTAATTGCCGCTCTTTGAAGACAATACAGAATCAATAATCGCGTGCAGATATTCAACACTATCTATCTCAGCAAGACTGTTGTAAATAAGAGTGGAATCTATTATGGCATAATTTACAATATAGTTGGCCGATCCACGGGATTTGGGCAAATTTTCCGCTTCATATTCTATATCAAACACCACAAATTCAGCATCATCCAGATTCAAGAGCCCTTTCTTATCTCCAGTGAAGAACTCCTTCGGATTGGATCCGTTTCTGGTGAAACTATGTTTGGACCTTGCGCTTAGAAAAACACTGTCCATGGAAGCTGAGGTAATCAAGGTGTCCTCGCCATCAAATACAAGTGTGTCTGCATTTTCTGATTCTTCTCTCATTACAAGTACCTTAATGGGTTTTCCTGCGCATGAGCATAATAAAATGATGGATAATAAATAAATAAATCTCATTTCAATTGAGTGGTTAAGTGATTGGTACATTTATACTTCGGGCGCACGAATTTACTAAAAAAACACTTCAATTTAATTGACATTCGCCATTATTCGTACAAATGCTTCTTTCCTGAATCTATAGAGCCCCTCAAATCTGCAAAGGTTTTCTCCGATACTGCGTCCTTCTTCACATTCGCCACCGTAAAAACTATCGTCCTTATAAACCTCGTACCAATATTCAAGGGTCTTTTTCCCGGGATTGTAATTCATATTACCCATGCCCATGCGGTAGTCAAGATGAAGGGTAAATTCAGTGACGATCGAATCTTCTTCTATGTGAAACAAAATGGCATCAGAAAATTCGCAGGTATTACACGATATGCCACCACCCATTGCCAGGTATTTCACCCGCTGCTTAGATTTCAATACAACAATCTCATCAATTGATCCTCCGTATTGGTCTTCATTCCAACCACTTTCTTGTGTTTTTAAACTAAGTTTCTGAGCGCGCGGCAGACCATTGGGGGACACCCAATAAATGATATTGATATTTGATTTGTAGGAGCCTCCGGTATTTTCGAAAAATGAAAAAACAATGACCTTATTATCCGGCGACTTTATGGTAGATAAATGCAATGCATTTTCAGGATGGTATTGAACCACCTTAGGATCATTGAGAATATCCAGCAAAGCACTTTCTACATTAGAATTGAGCAACACAATTTGCTCTCCTTCTTCGCCTTCAAAAGGCGAAAGGGTATCCAATGCAGCCATCCGGCTATTGATTAATTGAATCTTTTCAGGGATGCTGTCGTTTTCAAGCCCATTTTCGTTTTGGGCAAAAGTGCTTTGTACGCTGATTAAAGTAAAGACTATGCCGAAAAATAGCTTCATACGCATATGATTTTTACTCTTGCAATAATATAACCCTGATTCTACAAATGATCTGCACTGTTGTTATTTTAAAACAACCATCCGGACTTTGCCCGTGCTTTGGCCATCCGAAGTAATTACACAATAATACACACCATTTTCAAAATCACCGGCATGGATGGTAACCAAATGATTGCCAGAAGCGAGTCTTGGATAAAGTTGAGTGAACACAATTTGTCCCATTGAGTTATAGATGTCCAATGTGATATTCGCGCTGCGACTTAAAGAAAAATTGATGGCCGTTGTTTCACTAAAAGGATTGGGATAATTCTCTGCCAATTGTATTTCGACCTTTGCATTCTCATTTAAACCAATGCTTCCATCTGCCACCGGCTGTTGTTGTGTAACACAATGCACCATTCCACCATACTCATATAAATTGCGGCAATCAATTCCGAAAACAGTTTTGTCAGGATGAAGTTCCTGAATGATCGCATTGGCTGCATCATCGTTGGGATCATTGTAGTTTGGAACGAGCACAACAGTATTGCCAATGTAGTAGTTGCAATACGATCCTTTATAACCAAGATTATCTCCGAAAGTATTGCTAACATCATTTTGCGTAAGTGGCAGAAATACTTTATTGTATTCTACATTGTTTACATCACTGGCGGCAAATAGTGTTGAAACATCTCCGGCAGAAAGTCCCCAATAAATCAAGTCTTCATTGCTCATAGTGACCAACTTGTTGTCGTTGGCAAATTTTGCAAAGCCATCGATATGCGCATCTGTAATATCTTCAGTACCGGTAAAGCCATCCAGCCAGATGAACTTTGTTACGCCCAGATATTGCGCCAGTGCCACCTCAGCTTCACTTTGTGTAATTCCAGGGTTTCTCACAGAATTGGCAGGGCTCTGACTTAATGTTGAACTTTTGCAGGAAAGCATTACCCCATTTCCATCCAACTCATAAGCGCCACCTTCAATGGTCAGAATGCTGTTGAGGTCCAAAACTGCAACTCCGATCGCATTGCCCACACTTGTTGGAATGGGATTACAAAGATCGGAATTGAATTTTCCACCCCAGCCATTAAAGCCCCAGTCTTCAATCAGCAGATCGCCTTCTGAATTGCGCACGAAAATTGGCCCATTGTCCCGCACCCAGACATCGTTGGTGGGAAATATTTTAAAATCTATATTGTCCAGATTTATTCCTGCATCAGCTAGTAAATTGGTTATGCGGGTTTGCTGATTGGCATTGTAAGCTATAATATGAACTTTTTCGCTTTGAATTAATGCCTCGGTCATAGCCACCCAGGTTGCATCCAGGCTATTGCGGTAACCCACTCCATATTCAAATTGATGCGGCCATTGCAACCAGGTGCCTTCATGAGGCTGCGTCTCGGCTGGCATTTGATAGACCTGAGCATTTCCGGTGAGGTAAATTCCTGTGCAAATTAGAACAAGAGTACAATATTTCATTTTGTATGGTTCTTTTGGTATCAAAAGTAATTGAAATATGCTGCTAGTAAGAAATTCACTAAAAACTATATCGGAGAGGCATGCTGAATATTATATTCAAGAATTCATTATAATAAAAGAAGGATGAAAAACCAATTCACTTCGAATTGTAATATTCACCTCTTCTCGATGCAAATCGAATAACCAATTGAACCAGAAAAAATCCAAAGGCAGACTTCACCGCCGCACCAGGTAATGTATCTTCTAATAAAAATCTCCAATCAGGATCGAATAACCGGAACCAGAAAAAACCGAAAAATAAAATAATGATATGACCCAGGGTCCAGATCATAAATGACAAAAAAGGTCGCTCAGCGCCTTTCAATTCGGCCAGATAACCGCAAACCAGTGCTGCTATGATAAACCCAAAAAAGAAACCGCCAAATGATCCTGTTAAATGGCCCATTCCACCATAATATCCTGCAAAAACAGGAACTCCCATGGCGCCAATTACAATGTAAAGGAAGACGCTCAAAGCACCTACCCTCCATCCGAATGCAATACCGGCTAACAACACAAAAAACGATTGCAAGGTGATGGGGAATTCTCCTTTCAAATCCAATCGAACAGGGCCAAAGGCACAAAGCAAAAGCAACGCAAGCATCGTCTTCATAATAAGATCGATACCTGGGTTAGCCGAAAAACGAATAATTTTGTTCAGCACAACAACTAGTGATTGATATAAATAAATTTCATTCCTTGTTCGAAAGTCACCACGTTGTTTTCGCGACTTACATCGGCCATATAGCCACTTGGATCGATGGTGATACTCTCAATATCCATGGCAGATCTGGATATTTCAACCTGATAAGATGGCGCTACCCAACTCCAGTCTTTCAACAAAGTCCAGGTGCCTTTTGGTCCTGTTGATGGCTTCTCTCCGCGCATCAGATCCATCGGGATATAAAAAGTCTGCACAGTGCCATCCTTGTATTTTACTTCAAGGTCGATGGGCATTGGCATCAGTCCTTTGCGGGTAATGGTCACGTTGGTTTTCTTGTCATCACCCTTTATTTCAGTAATGCCGTAATCAATGATTTTGGTGGTTTGGTAGAAGTATTCGTTGTACCAATCCAACTCCATTCCGGAACGTTTTTCAAGCACATGTATAAAATCATATGGCGTCGGATGTTTGAACTTCCACGTATTAAAATAATCCAACAGGCCTGCTCTGAAATCGAATGTTCCCACCACATACTCCAACTGGGCCAGATACACTTCGCCTTTGGCGTAAGCGGCAGTATTGTACGCGTAATTTGTCACATAATGATCGGCATGTGTATCTAATGCTTCTTCTGCTCCATCCTTTACGATAGTCACGTAATCGTTATAAGCCGAGAAGTGTTTGTCTTGTTTACCGGCCTGAAATAAATAATCCATAGTTTCGCTTGTGGCGAAACTTGTAAATCCTTCATCCATCCAGCAATACAAACTTTCGTTGGTTCCCAACACGCCCTGGTACCACGAGTGGGCCGCCTCATGCACCGTAACACCCACAAGACTTGGCAATTTTCTGTTGCCCGTGATCAACGTGGCCATCGGATATTCCATTCCTCCATCGCCACCCTGTATAATAGAATATTGCGAATACGGATAAACGCCATAATTTTTACTCATAAAATCGAAAGCGCGAACTGCTATGGGTTGGAAATCTTTCCATGTGGCACCGTAATCTTTGTCTTTTAAATAAAAGAAATGAAGCATCGGCCCGCCGGGAACTTGTGTTTTATCATGAACAAAATCCGGATCTGCTGCCCATGCGAAATCATGCACATTTTGTGCTTTGAATTTCCAAACCAATTTGGGGCTTAAAGTCTTTTTTACTTTGGTAGCATCATCGGCATAACCATGGCCAATTTCCAATGGATTCTGTAAAACTCCTGTGCCACCAATGATATAACTTTTGTCTATGGTGATATTCACTTCAAAATCTCCCCACACGCCATAAAACTCCCGGCCCACATAAGGATTAGGATGCCAGCCTTGAACATCGTACTCACACATTTTAGGATACCATTGTGTCATGCTGTAATCTACACCTTCAGCATTGTTGCGTCCTGAACGGCGAATCTGAATGGGAACCTGACCTTCAAATTCCATTTCGAAAACTACTTTGGCTCCCGGCGCAATGGCCTTGTCCAATGATACTTCAAGGATGGTTTCGTTCTCCACGAATTTCACCTCTTTGCCATCCATCTTCAGGCTTTTCACATGAAGAAAGCCATATTCCTCTGGCTTGAGTTTAGAAATGCGGTCACCTACTCTTGAGTCTGGATCCGAGATAGTTCCTGACCTCACATCCATCGAACTACCCGGTTGAAACGCATTAAAATAAAGATGGTAAAAAACTTCCTTCAATTCATCGGGCGAATTATTGAAGTATGTGAGCAATTGTTTTCCTTTATATTGGTGGTTGACACTGTTGAGTTCAACATCCATTTTGTATTCCACTCTTTGCTGCCAGCGTCCCTGGGCTATTGCGCCAAGAAACAACCATGAAGTAATAAAAGTAGCCAGTAATTTGTGCATCTTTGAAGGATAAAATTTTGTCGCGCGAATGTACAGGCAAAGCTCCTTTCTGACAATTGAAAAATACAGGTGGTCAACTCTGGTGGCCCTCTTGCTTCCATGCCTTATCCAGTGCGGGTTTAACACCGTAGAAGACCATACTTCAGCCACAGGAAAAACTCAGCTCGCTGTCACTTACAAAGACTCATTGATCGGGCTTTTCGGGAATCACCCGGAGTTTTATGCCGATGGTTTTGATTATCCGGTCGGAAAACCAGATGGCAAAGGCTATTACAATGCGCAGCCTTTTACCAAAAACAACCACCTTGGCGACGACTGGAATGGCAACAATGGTGGCAACTCAGACTTTGGTGATCCGATTACGGCTATAGCCAATGGCTATGTGACACAAAGCATCAACTTCATGGGAGGCTGGGGAAAAATTGTACGCGTAGTGCATGCGTGGAAAGACAAGGATCAAATAAAAATGGTGGAATCACTCTACGCCCACATGGACAAGATGACGGCCAAAAAAGGACAATGGATTCACGCTGGTGATGAAATAGGAACCATAGGAAATAACGACGGACAATATCTGGCGCATCTTCATCTGGAAATAAGAGAAGAGCCGGGCATGGATATCGGTGGAGGTTATAGCAGTGAGACCAAAGGTTATTTGGATCCGACGGGGTTTATTAAGGGGCATAGGAGGGTTAAGTAGACTGATCATGAGAGGAAGGAAATGGGAGCCTATTTCAGAGTTACCGTTGAATCAAAATGATTACCGTTCGCTAAAGGAAAGTGTAATTTAAGTATCTTGCATGAAATCTTCGTGTAACATTTTATTCTTCCTTACAATGAAAAAAGTTCTACCTTCAAAACACATTTTCTTGTTTCTATCATCTTGCTTCTTGCTTCTGACTTCAGATGCGCAATGGAGCTACGACCCCGAGAACCCCCAATTGGTAAGTGATGAAACGTGTGTTCAACAAAACGTGCAACAAGTGGCTGATGACAACGGTGGAACAATTGTCTTTTGGCTAGACTCTCGTTCGGGCTGTAATGGCAATACTTTCAACGACATCTACGGTCAATACTATGATGCAAATGGAACCGAACTTTGGGAAGAAGGAGGCCGCGAAATTTTGAGCTACACAAGCTCCATTATGAGTTTTGCGGTTATGCGCCAATCCTCTCAGGAAGGAATAATTGTCGGAGCGCATAGCAGAGGCATTGGCGCTGCAACAGACTCATTGCGTTTTCAAAAACTGAATGATGATGGTGCACAGTTGTGGGCGAATGACTTGCTTGCAGCCAAGTCTGATGGATGCGAGGGAAATTATTTCCTTGGCATAGAAAATTTTAGTTTCATAAAAAAAGATAATGGCTACACAGTAAATTTTGTCCCCACGTATTGCGGTGGTGCTGATGGTTGTCGTATCACTCACTTTAACACAGACGGTATGCTTACAGGAGCATTTAATGGTGAGCCGGAAGGCAATCAATACTATATAGGCTCACGCGGTATTGACAAAACGTATGACGGCAGCAATGACACTTATCTCTATTATACGGGAGGCAATGGCACAGGAGCGCACGCATTTGTTATGAGAGTTACCGAAGCCGGCGACTCGGCCTTTGCGCCTGTGGATGTGCTCGAGGGAACTAACGGACTCAACTATCAATTTGCAGCTATGAGCGATGAAGATGGAATTGCTGTTTGTTATCAATCAACAGGTGAAAATGGAAATGTCGATTTATTCATAAGAAAGCTAAACAGCAATGGTACATGGGCCTGGAATGGTGACATTAAGCACGTTTGTGTTGCTGATGGAAATCAGGGGAGTTTTCATTGGGTGCAAGACGAAACATACTATTACATTGTTTGGGCTGATGGAAGACCCGGTGTAATAGGCAACTACGCCATCTATGCACAGAAAATAGAAAAGGCAACCGGTGAAATGCAATGGCAGCAGGATGGGATAGTGGTATTTGACCAAAACACCTATTTACCCTATCCAAAATGCGTTCTGACAAATCAGGGTAAGCTGATCGTGACCAATGAAGCAACTTGGGAATTTGGTTTGAATGCGCAAATGGTAAATCCGGATGGAACACCCGATTGGCCAGCTACATCTGCGATTGCCAGTTTTCCTTTTTCACCTTTCTATGCGGATTATACTTTGCTGAAATCCAGCGACAACATCATAGTAGCATGGAGTAAAGCTTATTCAGGCGGCGGAGCAGACGGAATTTACATCTCCAATATCGAGGCGCCTGCAGTATTCCTTGAAGAAACTATTTCAGCATGCGACAGCTACACTTCCAATGGTGAAACATTCACCGCGAGCGGTGTGTATGTTCAGCAATTGCCAGGTGATACCACCCTTGTCCTGAACCTCACCATCAATACTGCCGACATCAGTTTGAGTATCAACGGCAACACACTGGAGGCGCTTACCAATGAGGGTTTTATCTATTGGATAAACTGTGTGGACAACTCCATAGTGCTAGACGACTCACAAACTTTCACACCAGAAGTTTCTGGTGAATATGCTTTAATGGTGTCTAATAACGCGTGCCAGGATACTTCCGATTGTTACCTTATCGAGATTATTGGAATAGATGAATTGATAGCTCTGCCGCTTATTTCGCTCTTTCCGAATCCTGGTAATGAGGTGTTAAATATGCAGACAGCATATCCTTTGAAAAATTCCGTCCTCACAATTACTGATGCAGTGGGCAGAGCACTAATGGCAAGGATGAATTTGTCGGGTAGCAATTTCAGTTTTGATATGAGCGACTGCGAAGATGGAGTGTATTTAATTGAATTAATTTCAGAAGGAAAATATTCAAAAATGAAATGGATAAAGTCAAAATAAACTGATTGAAAAACCACCAGGAAGGACAAATATTACAAGGAAGCCCTGCCGTCTGTGACATTAAAGATATTTACATCAACGGTTTTGCATCACTCTCCAAAGGGAAGCGAGTTGTGAATTGCTTTCGTTCTGTGACATTTAAGATATTTGCATCAACTTCAAGGTTTTTCTTGCATCGGATTGTGATGTTGTGAATTGCTTTCGTTCTGTGACATTTAAGATATTTGCATCAACGCAGCAGCGTTTATAGGAGGGCTTGAAGGTGTTGTGAATTGCTTTCGTTCTGTGACATTTAAGATATTTGCATCAACATCTATTTGGATTGGGTCTTCTGTGAATCTGTTGTGAATTGCTTTCGTTCTGTGACATTTAAGATATTTGCATCAACTAATTATCAGACACTTACAACTGAATACGAGTTGTGAATTGCTTTCGTTCTGTGACATTTAAGATATTTGCATCAACCGCCGCTGATGGAATTGCAGCGTTGGGATTGTTGTGAATTGCTTTCGTTCTGTGACATTTAAGATATTTGCATCAACAAGAATTTCCCATTCATCGGTGATTTCTTCGTTGTGAATTGCTTTCGTTCTGTGACATTTAAGATATTTGCATCAACTTCAACTTCATCAATATCGTAACTATTCAAGTTGTGAATTGCTTTCGTTCTGTGACATTTAAGATATTTGCATCAACTACGGCCGTGATGGCTACGACCGTTCTGGCGTTGTGAATTGCTTTCGTTCTGTGACATTTAAGATATTTGCATCAACAATTAAGTTTGGAGCGATACTTTAACGATAGTTGTGAATTGCTTTCGTTCTGTGACATTTAAGATATTTGCATCAACAAAGATTATAGTATCATTTTCGTGACCCGTGTTGTGAATTGCTTTCGTTCTGTGACATTTAAGATATTTGCATCAACTTTATGCCATGGCTATCGGGCTTACTTCCTGTTGTGAATTGCTTTCGTTCTGTGACATTTAAGATATTTGCATCAACCAACAAGACAGAAAGAAGTCTTTCGATTATGTTGTGAATTGCTTTCGTTCTGTGACATTTAAGATATTTGCATCAACATTCACCGCTAATCCTCTTGATGGCCATAAGTTGTGAATTGCTTTCGTTCTGTGACATTTAAGATATTTGCATCAACTTACCTACATATTCCAAACAAACGGACGAAGTTGTGAATTGCTTTCGTTCTGTGACATTTAAGATATTTGCATCAACTACGACAGTGATGGCTACGGCTGCGATGGCGTTGTGAATTGCTTTCGTTCTGTGACATTTAAGATATTTGCATCAACACTATATCTACGCATCGCCATGAGTGATGAGTTGTGAATTGCTTTCGTTCTGTGACATTTAAGATATTTGCATCAACGGATGCAAACGGCGTAATTGACGCCCTACCGTTGTGAATTGCTTTCGTTCTGTGACATTTAAGATATTTGCATCAACCCCATCGAACCGAGATTGAAAGATTCGTTTGTTGTGAATTGCTTTCGTTCTGTGACATTTAAGATATTTGCATCAACATAGTATGCAAAAATATCAGTTGTAGCAAGGGTTTCGGCGCAAATATCGGTATGAAAAACCGGTCTTAAGGATATAGGTTCCGCAGTAAAAGACCGGTTTTTTCATTTCTAAAACTGCTAAAAAAGTTCTAATTGTTGAGGCATATCAGGTGCTTTAGACTTGCTACCACCATGATAGAGCTCTATTTCGCCAAATTGTTTGTCGGTGATGGACATCACCACCACAAAACCATGCTCCGGAATCCTGTTGCGCACTCGTTTGGTGTGCACCTCTGCATTCTCGCGGCTGGCACAATGGCGCACATAGATGGAAAACTGAAACATAGTAAAGCCATCCTGAATCAGATCTTTTCTGAAACGGGCTGCATCCTTGCGCTCCTTTTGGGTGCCGGTGGGTAAATCGAAATAGACCATCACCCACATAATTCTATACTGGCTTAAGCGACTGGATTGAATGCCTATAGAATCTTCTCTGCTTGACATATTTCCTGTTCATCCTGTTATTTCATTTGCGGATAAAGAATTTTACGGCTTACACCCTCATAACACCTGGCTAAACTGGCGGTAGTGCGTTGCATTGCCACCATCAGCGGGCTGCTTTCGCCATCGATAACAACATCAATGGTGGGTATTTGTAACAACTCCTTTTTGAGGGCAGGCGTCAATTCTTCGGTAGCTCCATGCGCTTCCAGAATAAGACAGACTACACCATCCACATAAGGCCTATAAGGCTCCATTATGTCGTCGGCCAGACAAAAGGGATTGTATTTGTTGCGGTGATGAATGCCTAGCGTGGGCAACAAACCACTGCCACAAATACTCCGCGCTACCACAGCCCTGAGAATAGCATAACCATAATTCAACAAATTATTAGGGGCTGCCTCATTGCGGCCACGCTTAAAATCCTCTTTTACACTTTCCATTGTCCGGGCATGAATATCGCCATTGCTTTCGGTGTGCAGATCAAATCCTTTGAACAATCTTTTCCAATACAAGGCAGCAGTTCTGCCTTCCATATTTTCCGGATCGCCACTCTTTACCAATTTGGCCAATGCCACCAGGTCCTCATATTTTTCGCCATACTTGCTCAACATGGCTGCCTGATTCAAAATTTTTTGCTCCACCGTTTGTTGCCACAAAAATTTCTTCAAGGGCAAGCTGGCATCGATCTGAAAGGCGTATCGCTCGGCCATTTCGCTGTGGCCCTGAAAATTGAGAAACATTCCGCCAGGCAGGTGGCGGCTATCGGTACACATCACGGCCGCATTGTTTTCTAATAGAGAGGAAAGCAAAGCCTGAGTGAAAGTAATCTGACTGTGATCCAAAACAATGATCCCAATATCTTCAATAGGCACTGTTCTACTTTCCTGTCCTGATTCTTCCGGAAACTGCACAAGCAATTGAGAATCCTTTTTTGAAAGACGCGCTGGGTTACTGAAGTAGAGGGTGCGTTTAATCATTCTATAATATAGGTGTAATATTTCCCAAACGATCGAACTGAACCTTGATACAACTGTGCCTAATTGCAGAACCTTCAAACATTTCCAAACAATTCTGAGACCCGAATTCCTCAGAATTAATCACATCAGATACATTATTAGGTACAAAATAAATTCGATGTCCACTAAATTGATTAACGTTAAATAATCTTTTCACAATCATAGATTTATTACTCCAATCAACTTGCATCGGATGCAGACCAATAGGAGGAACATATACTAAGTCATTTTTACCAAGTGTAAAAAATTTGTAACCTTCATTTCTATTGAATATTGGTTCGTTGTGAATTTTCAATTGCACGGCATCATACAACGAGCAAGTATTATAAATTCTTCTATTTGGCCAAATGCCATTTTTCAAATCCGATTCATTTTCATATATTGCGAATGCCAGATTTCCTGCAGTTTTAATATGTAGCTTTTCATTATGACTTTCTTTGCGAACCAATTGTTGTTTGCCAGTGCTTTCTCCAACGGATTTATTCGAGTCTTGTATAACTGATACTCTGAAAACAGGGATTTTTCTATTTCTATTAAAATACATTAACCCATCACCATTAAAAGCCTTCTTCAAATCACCCTTGGCGTAAGAGGCAATATGCGATTTAATTTCATCACGCAATACAATATTGGTTATATCGTCAACACCAGTAGCAGTGAGAGATGATAAGCTGACCCTTTTTGTATATTTAGTTTCGATCAAACATATATTCAACTCCTTACCTTTCCAAAGGGTTGGCTTTTTCTTTTCAGATGCCATTGCCTTTTTTAGGTCTCCGCCGTTCAGTCCAATTAATTCCATAATAAGAGCATACTGCCAATGTTGTTTGAAAGAATGATAGATGTGTTCTTCATTTTTATAAGGTCTTCCAAACTCATCAATCTTAAGAGAATCAGTAATAAATTTCAAGGCTTCAAAAGGAGAAACTAACTTATGTACCTTGGTTTCACCAAATGATAAGGCATCGTGCAGATTTCCTCTGACACCATAAGCAATTCCCTTTGTTTGCGTTTTTAATTGTATTTTACCAGTTTCGGGATCCCTCGTCTTATAGTTATTTACACTTTTCGTCACAAGGCGATTTCTGTTTTTGACAGATACCACACATTCTTCCAAAGCTCTGCGTGAGTCTTCAATAAAATTATCCCAGGGCTTTTCAAATGACCAGGCTCCTCCTTTCTTTTTGATACCCATTGATTCCTGAACCACCTTTTTAGAATCCTTTCGAAGATGCTGATATTCCTTGTTGAGATCGTTCAACCTTTTTATGTGGGCTGGTTTGGTGCAAGCCACCACCAGCGCATCTGCTGCATGGTGTCTATGATCGAGTCTTTTACTATAATTCTCTATTTTAAGAATGTCTTTCTTTAGATTCTCGTCGTAAATTCTCCTGACCAATTGCACAGGTTTATTTGCCTTAGCGAGTTTTTCTTCAAGAACTGTAAATCTTGGTAACAATAGCTCCTTAAATAAATGAGCGATTCCCCATTGTTCTCTCAGGTGATCTGTAATTCCTCCGCTGGTGGTATGCACCTTTTCTGCTCCAACAACCTTTGCCAATTCCTCACGTATTGCTTTAGTTATATACTGTGTATCCTTTAATTGTCGCTGCACAAAATCAGCTGGAATTTCCTTTAGGAATAACTTATTGCGTTTCGCCTTTTTGGATCTAAAAACTCTATTGACAAGATCAACATAATTACTTTCATTCAGAATTGCAATATTGGGATCATTGGGTCCGTCAGTAATGTACTCCCATGCTGTCCTGTTATTACCCGCCTTTCCTTTGTCGGCATTAACAAAAGACTCTACCACAACTTTGTTGGAAAGTGAATCATCATAGAAGCGCTGTCGTGGAATGATGTGATCAATTTGGTATTGCTCACCGAACAAAAGTGAAAGTGGAATGGGCTTGCCCGTGTATGGGGATAGATGATGTTGCTCTTCCCATAATTTGTACTTTGTAATATCACTTGCCGCTGGGCGCCACTTCCCATCCGGCCTTAAATATTTTTCATATCCTTCCAGTTCCTTTTTATCGAGACTCTCTCTGTCAAGACTTTCAAGCCATATTCTATACTTATCTGCATCAGACTCAGGCTTGCCCAGTTCCTGCAATTTTCGCTTAATGGCATTGTTCAAATCACGATTTAGCAATTGAGCATCACTGATCGACTCTCGTTCCCTGGCACTATTCTTTAATTCACGTGCTAATTCAATTCTTATTTCACTTATTTCGCCATGTGATGTCCAGATATCCTTCACCAACTGCAAGGCTTCATTGACCACCTGCTGAACTATGGGATTGCGCAAATAATTTTTTGGTAATAATTCAATGTACTTAGGCTCAGTCCATCGCTTAACATTACCAACAGAAGTATGGGATCCATATACCAGATAAGCTGCTGCCCAATACGGCATGGCCTGAAAATGCTCTATAGATGTATATCCATTTTTTTGGGCAAACTCTCTAATCTGCTGAGCAATATTATCATCTACTTCGCCTGATAAAATATTATTAATTCTTTCTACAATTTCCGGGTATTTAAGAATGGCTTCTTTATTCCAGGAACTACCAAACCGCATCAATGGTAAAAGCCTGTTAATAGCTCTCGCAGAAATATTGCCATAACTGGATGTAAAACTAACGTTCGCCAGACGCCCTGCGGTTTGAGCTGCTACCTGAATTCCATTCTTGGGACGAGTTAAAGCGTGCACCACATCATTCGTTTTATCTAAACTATATAATATGTGCCAGATTTTTTCCAACTTACTCTTGTCTTGCTCAATGGCCTTGTATTGCTCATCATCATTTATGGCCGACAAAATATTGAGTCTGGTCTCATTTCCTTTAAGCGGACGTTTATCATCGTTCTGACTTAATGTGTAATTTGCCAATTGGGCCTTTGGAATGATTAATGACTTTAACGAAGATGGTGTAATTGATTTTTGATTATTGAACTTTTCATAAATCGATTCACGTATATTATCATCAATAAAATTCAATGTGCAATCCTGCTCTCTGGAGTCATATACGCGTAAATTATTGATCGTATCTAAAATTCGGAACTCCTGATAAAGCGGATGACTGTTTGGGATAACGCGCTTATCTGGTTCATACCGGCATTTACCAATACTATTCTTTTGGGATTTCAGCGGCCGCTGATAATAAATAATATCCTGACCCAGTATGTACTTCAATCCACGCTTTTGTAAAAGTGAACTTCTCTCCTTATTATTCTTGTACAAAGCATTGGCAATATCTCCCAGCATTTCCGACCTCTCCATTTCAGCCTCAAGTCCCTGCTCCGCTCTTAGTTTGTACTGAGTGTCCCATATTCTATTGAATTCATAGATATATTTATCCCTGAGTATAATATTATCCTTTACTTTAAAATGAGGGTTCCTTTTGAATTCGAGATAATAGAACTGACCAACTGTCATTCCACTTTCTTCGATTATTTTATTAATATACTGTTTTCGATAATTCCAATCGGCTCTATTGGGAAGTTGAAAGAAGTATGACCGCCCCCATTTCTTGGTGTTCTTTTCTGTGATAAGCAACTCTATTTTTTGTTCAACATGAATGGGTAAAGCAGTATAGGACGATCCTTTCCGACCGTCAGCCAGTTCTATTTGATAGATTACCTTTTTTCCCGATTCATCCTTTTCAACTGAAATTACATGAACATCTTCATAGGTTTTGATAGTCCCCTTAAGTTCGCCCTCTTCATCATCATTTTTATCCTCTGCCACAGCCTTTTCTTCCTCAGTATCTTTAACCTTTCGATTACTCAAAAATCCACGCCTCTGATTGAGGTGCAAGAGAATTCTAGCCAACTCTTCCAGTGATACAATCTCAGTTAAGGCTCTGTTTCGCAACTCGTAAATTTCAAACTGTGCTAACCCACTTCCACTATGAGTCGGAGATTGAGCCAAATAGTCATGGAACAACTTTGGAGAATCAATTGAGGGTATCCAACCCAATAACTGCAGGGTATTTGTCAACCTGTTGCGACGCAGTTTATACCTCTGCAACAATCGCCTTGCTCCTCTTGCCTGTCGCCTGGTGGCATTTTTAGTAATTGGCTTGCCTTTTTCAAAATCCAAAAGCATTTGTGCGTCCATTGGCAAGATTCTGCTTCCCAAACCAAGTATTTTACCTGATTCTTGTCCTTCTTCAATCAAAGCCCAACCTATAGAGTTCGTGCCCAAATCAAGGCCTAATATTTTTTTTGTTTCCATTTTTTAAATTGATTGAATTTCTGTTTACATTTGTTCCGTTACAGAATAGCAATTCACAATAAGGATTATTCCGATGTGAAAACTCTCCGTAAGGAGTTTGACAGTCCCACTCACAAGGTGGGATTTTCGTTTTACCAGTTTCATTGAGCAAAGTCCATTTCGTTATTCAAGCTAGTGCAAAGTCTTATCCTTGCTGTTTGCAGCAAATTAAAGCTAAACTGCCCGTCAATCCAACATTTTCTGGTACGTAGATCTACGCATTTTTAAAATCTCATGGCTTCAGTAAAACAGATCGAATTAAAACAAAAAACCCAAAAGCACCGATGTAACCCTGATTTTTATCGATAAGCTAATCCTGTAACCTAAAAATATACTCGAACCTGGCTACACCGGTTATTCTAAAGAAATCCAAGTGTGAACGTAAACTTCAAACATCCATTGTAAAACCCTCTACTCCTTCCCTAATCCTTCACCACCCGTTTTACCACACGACCTTCACCAAACTCCAGCGCCACCAGATAAATACCCGACGAAAGTTCGCTAATATCAATTTTCGACTTATTCGATTCAGACTTGATTATCCGACCAGACATATCAGTTACAATTACCCGAAAGTTAGCCGATTTTGGAATGCCCTGAATTTGGAAAAAATCAGAAGTAGGGTTAGGAAATATGCCTATCTCAAATTCGGGTATTTCGTTAATATCAGATAGTACGCAACTATCCGGCCCTATGTATTTAATTAAATGGCTGACCCGTCCTAAAATTGGTTGACTGTTTTAGCTGCTTAATTGGTCAATTTGTTTGTAAATGTATTTGTTTTGTTTTTGTTTTTGCTAAAATATTTGATTTGCCCTTGTGAAGCGGATGTCGGACTTGTGGGGACTTGTC
>JANNEQ010000153.1:0-7830 GCA_031378885.1 Flavobacteriales bacterium | reverse complement strand
TATGTTCTGTCCGAAATAATACTTACTTTTGTTCATATGCTGTTTGTTGTGCAAAGACAAAACTGCGTCGAAAAGGGGAGTTTACTTGTTAGTAACTCCCTTTATTCTTAACATTAATATTATTTGTTTCGGACACTAGTGGATTTTTACTGGAACTTCAACCACCGTTTGAGGAAGAAGTAATTGTAAGCCGGCAAAGAAGTGCCGAATTCAGAATATGGCTCGATAGCTGATCAGAAGCGGTACCGCAAACTGATTGCTCCCGCCGACCATTCCACATATCTTGTACCAAGAAGATTAAATGCAGGCTTCCAGTCGGCTGACATTTGCAGCGGTAAACCCCTGAAAAAATATTCCAGTCCCGCGATGGCATCCACTCCGGCAGCCAGCAAATCTCCACTGCTCGCACCTTCATGAACTTTGGATGACAAAGAATATACTCCCACGTGAGCACCCGCTCCCCAATACCATTTGAGGCCTTTTACATCAAACATTTGATTGTGCATCTCATAAAGTCCGGTAAGTGCCACTCCGCCATAACGTTGGTGTGCTATAAACTCCATTGCGCTGTGGTCTGAGAAAAAATGCTGGAATGTAACTCCTGATCCAAGACCAAGGCGAACTCCTATTGTATTGTCGAGCATACCTCTTTGCGCATTAGAAGTGCCTGCCCAAAAGAGTATTACAATGGTCAGGGTCCATAAAGGGTTTTTCATAATTTCAATTATTCCAATTCGAGGTGGTACTTCTTACCAAATTCAGATTGAACCACAAGGAATTTTTCCTGTGCAATCTTTGTAAGGTGATGAATTCGCAACTGAACTGCGTTGTTGGTGTCTGATACGCCCATTGATACGGAAGAAGCCGGCAATAGTTTTATTTCTACCAGTTTTTTATATTCATTGTCCACCACTTCGTCATATTGCCTGAATAAATCGCGGGCACCAAGCTGCAGAGATGGATCCTTCTGGAATGATCCGATACTGTCTAAAGCCACTATACTCAACTTAACCTGAGACTGCAACTTGAGATAAGCGCGCTCAACTCCGTCGGCATTGGAGTTGGTATCGCGAAAAGTAGAATCAATGTTCTCCAATGCGGATATTATATTCTTCTGGTAGACAATAATGGAGTCGTTGTATTCTGCTGCGCGTTCGGCTTTGTTCTTGCAGCCAGTAATGGCCAATACCAAAAGCGCGAATACTAAAATTTTATATTTCATTTTATTCATCTCAGGCACGAAGTTAAGGCAACTTGTAAAAAGGACATGTTTACATAATTCTAAACTAACTTGTAAATTTGCGCCCAATGTCAAATACCATTTCGTTTAATAACTTCAATTCTATTGAAGAATTTCTCTCCGGATCATTGCTTCTCATCGATAAGCCTTACGACTGGAGCAGTTTTGATGCGTTGAACAAAATCAAAGGTTTTGTTCGCAATCAGCTTGGTAATCCGAAATTTAAAATTGGCCATGCCGGAACCTTAGATCCCTTAGCTACCGGGCTTTTGGTTGTTTGCACAGGAAAATACACTAAGTTGATAGAGTCCATTCAAGGTGGCGAAAAAGAATATACCGGCACTATTTATTTGGGAAAAACCACTCCCAGTTATGACCTTGAGACTCAACCCGAAGGTTCATTTGAGATTCAACATATCACAGAAGAAAAGGTACTAAGCGTTGCAAGCGGTTTCGTTGGCGACCAGATGCAGACACCTCCTATCTACAGTGCCAAACAAGTGAATGGCAAAAGAGCCTACACTTCGGCCAGAAATGGTGAGGAACTTTTTATACCCGCTGTGCCAATTTCCATTAATCATTTTGAAATTCAAAGATTTGAATTGCCGGAGGTAGATTTTCTGATACGCTGCTCAAAAGGCACTTATATCCGAACCATTGCACATGAGTTTGGCCAACGCCTGAATAGCGGATCTTTCCTTAAATCCTTGCGCCGTACCGGAAGCAAACCCTACAGCATCAACGATTCCCTGACGATCGACGGGCTTTTCTCCCGACTGGAGGCCCTTTCAGAGGCTTCGAAGGCCTGAACACCGCGCTGAATAAGACATAAAAAAGTTTCTCTTTACAAAGGCTTTGGAATGTTGTACATTCGCGGCCGCATTTTTAAACCCGTATAGCATTGATTTCCATAATGAAACTTGGTCAATTCCGTTACAAACTACCGGAAGAATTGATCGCTCAGCACCCGGCCAGACACCGCGATGAAAGTCGCCTGATGGTGGTACACAAACAAACAGGAAAAATTGAACACCGCATGTTCAAGGATGTATTGGATTACTTCCATGAAGGTGACGTAATGGTCAATAACAATACCCGCGTTTTCCCGGCCAGAATGTATGGCAACAAAGAGAAAACGGGCTCTATGATTGAGGTATTCCTCCTTCGTGAGCTTAACTCAACAAGTCTTCTTTGGGATACTGTTGTAGATCCGGCGCGTAAAATTCGTATTGGAAATAAACTTTATTTCGGAGAAAACGACGAACTCGTAGCCGAGGTAATAGACAACACTACTTCCAGAGGAAGAACGTTGAGATTCCTTTTCGATGGAACACATGACGAATTCAAAGCTCTTATCTACAAACTAGGTGAGACGCCCATTCCAAAATACATCAAAAGACCGGTAGAACCTGAGGATGAAGAATGGTTTCAGACCATTTTTGCCAAGCACGAAGGTGCTGTAGCTGCTCCAACAGCCGGACTTCACTTCAGCCGTGAATTGCTCAAGCGTTGCGAAATCAACGGCATTAATATGGCAGAAATCACCATGCACATTGGACTTGGAACCTTCCGTCAGGTAGAAGTTGAAGACCTCACCAAACACAAAATGGACAGTGAGCAATGCATCATTCCTGAGGAAACTGCAGCAATGGTAAATGATGCTTTGGTGAATGGAAGAAGGGTGTGTGCTGTAGGAAATACTGTATTGCGCGCCTTCGAAAGCAGCGTAAGTACACAACGTACCCTTAAACCTTTCGATGGATGGATCAGTAAATTTGTTTATCCGCCATTTGATTTCAACATAGCCGATAGTCTGATTACGAATTTTCAATTGCCCGAAAGTGCATTGCTGATGTGTGTAACGGCCTACGGTGGCTACGACCTGATCATGCACGCATACAACGAAGCAATCAAAGAAAAGTATCGCTTCTGGGCTTATGGGGATGCCATGTTGATTCTTACATAAAATTTGATAATATCTTTCCGAAAAACCTTATGCGTAAACACTCATAAGGTTTTTTTTTGTGCTGAAATGAAAGCAACATTGATCATAATAAGCCTGATGCTGACAACCTGTTTTGCTGCCTCTGCGCAAATGAGCAAAACCTTGCACAGTGCAGTAGGAAGATTGTTATTCGAAGAGTCAGGCAATGGCACTTATGAGTTAAAGTCTTTGGTGGTTGGAAACGACTCCATTCCCATAAAAGAAAATCCGCGATTGGTCGCCATAGCCCTCAATATACTACTCGGGCCGTTGGGCGTGCATCGACTTTACCTTGGCACAGATGTGAAAATACCTATCCTGTATACGCTAACCTTTGGGGGAGGTGGTGTAGTCTGGGTGATTGATCTGGGCTTTCTTATTTTTTCTAAAGACATCTCCAGATTTAAAAATAACAAACGCTTTTTTATGTGGGTCGAGCCCGACAAAAAGGGTGATTGATGCGTCTGATACACATCAACCCTTGCATTCTGCGCGAAAATATTAAACGCCAAAAAGGCCATCCCGTTGGACGGCCTTCAATGGTAATAAATGAAAACAATTAAACTATCTAATATCTCTACATGAGAACTTACAAGTGACTTTAACAGGACTATTGAAAGAAAGGTTTCAGAAAATTTTAAAACCACTTCTAAGTGACTGATAATATGGGCGAAAAAAAACAAAAAAGGGCCCCGATCAATTCGACAAAATAACCTCAAAGCGAATCAAACTGATTTTTTCATAGGGCCCTTTCTGGTTTAAGACTAATTCCAAAACCCGCATCATCTCCATTTTCAAATTCTTCTGTTGCGAATTCTTTGGCTTCAGATAAAGGCTCTCCGGGCAGGAAAAGGAAGTATTTATGGCTGTGAAAGGCATTTTTCTATTCTATGCCAAAAGAACGGCATCACACCTCTTTGCCCATACGGTGTATCCCGTAATTAGAAACGACATAGTATTCTCTGCCGGAAGCCATCAATGCTCCGGCCAGGCAGTATATTCGCAAGCGCACAATGTATATTCAGACATACACATACGGCAAGGTTCCGATAGAATTGTGGGAAATTCCTGCCTTTCTTACCCTGCTGGTTATTCTCTATGTAATAGCGGGTAGAATCAAGCGCAAAAACATCAGACAACTTCCCGAATACAAATACTTTCTATATGGTCTTTGGGCCAAGGTTATTGGGGGAATATTCTTTGCCTGCATTTACGTTTTTTACTACGGGCAAGGCGATACCACAAGCTATTACGAATGTTCGATGTCGTTCTGCAAGCTTTTCTATCACGACCTTGATAGTTTTTTCAAAGTCTATTTCGGCCCGGGTACCCAGGAAATGAAGAGCTTCTTCACTGCAGAAACCGGTGAGCCAATGATGTACATGTTTGGCGAGGGTGCGACAAGGTTTGTTATCAAGATCCTGGTTCCTTTTATGCTGGTCACAGGTAGCAGCTATTTTCTCACTACAATACTGGTGGCTGTAGTAACGTATGGTGCATTGTGGAAATTGTATCTGGTATTTACCTCCTATTTTCCTGCATACCACAAAAATCTTGCTTTGGGAATTTTATTTATGCCGTCAGTCATTTTTTGGGGTTCGGGTATTCTCAAAGACTCTTTCACACTTGCTGCCACTTGTTATCTGATGGTTACCACCAATGACCTTATTATGAAACGTGGTTCGCTTTTCTGGAATTTAATAAAACTTGTACTTTTTGCCTGGATAGTGCTTTCCATCAAAGCTTATGTTCTTCTCATTTTGTTGCCCAGTTCGCTTGTATGGATATTTTATTCGCGAATAAAAAGAATTCGCAACCGGCTGGTGCGCTATATGGTTGTACCCTTTATCTATGTTACCATTATTGCGGGAAGTTACCTCGCCTTTGTTGGCCTCGGAGAAAGTTTTGGTAAATTCAGCATTGAAAAAGCATTGCAAACGGCTGTCGTAACTCAGAAAGATCTTAAACAAGATTATTATGAAGGAAATAGTTTCGACATTGGCGAATTTGAACCTACTCCTGCGGGTGCAGTTGCTAAATTCCCGGCAGCCACTTTGGCCGGACTTTATCGCCCTACAATTCTCGAAAGTAAAAACATTGTGATGCTGATCAGTGGCCTGGAGAATTTGTTTATTCTCGGGCTCACCATTGTTGTTCTTTTCTCATTCCGCTGGCGCGTAATTGCAAGATTAATTTCAGGAAATCCAATAATTCTCTATAGCTTTATGTTTTCAATATTATTCGCTTTTATGATCGGAATTACCACGTCGAACTTTGGCGCTCTGGTTCGTTTTAAAATCCCACTTATTCCATTGTACATGGCGAGCATAATGGTTATTTATTCTGAACTCAAAAAACAACGCAGTTCTTATCCTATCAAGTCTTCGCTCAAGAAGCAGTCATTTCAGAAAGTCTCATCCCGAAAACATATTGCAACTTCTCTGTGAGAATTGATTTTACTTTTTCAATGTCCACCTGAGTGCCCAGTTCTGCCTGCATGGAAGTTACAGCCTTGTCATCAATCCCACAGGGAATAATGTTCTGAAAATAAGATAGGTCTGTATTCACATTAAAAGCAAAACCATGCATGGTTACCCAGCGACTGCATTTTACTCCTAGTGCGGCAATTTTTCTTGCCCGGGAACTGTCCTCCGCATCAATCCAGACACCTGTCAGACCATCAATTCTTCCGGCAGTTATTTCATATTCATTCAACGTAAGAATAATGGCTTCTTCCAGATAACGCAGGTACTTGTGTATGTCAGTGAAAAAGTGATCGAGATCGAAAATCGGATAGCCCACTATCTGACCAGGGCCGTGGTAAGTAATGTCTCCGCCCCTGTTGATGGGATAGAATGAAGCTCCAACTTCACTGAGTTGGGCTTCATTCAAAAGTAAATTTCTGATGTCGCCACTCTTGCCAAGAGTGTAAACATGGTTGTGTTCTACAAAAAACAGATAATCAGATATAACGATCTGATTGTCCTGGTCATTCTGCCGGTTGTGTAGTTTGGATTCAACAGCGAAGTTGAAGAATTTTTCCTGAAATTCCCAGCAAGACCTGAAATCCATTCTCCCAAGGTCCTTGAAAAAAACATTCTTTTCTCCGTTATTCATTATTCGAATTCCTGAATTAAACCGGCTCAAACCATGTCTGGCCAATCAATACATGAGGCAGCTTTGCTTCAGTTAGATCTTGCTCAACTCGCCTTTAAGGAAAATAATGGCAGGAATGGCTACTGCATCTTCGTTTCTTAACTCAGCCATGTCGATGCTGAGCCAGTCGCCGAGGTGAATCTGGTACAAAGCTCTCACTACCCTGCTATTTCCTTTGGACCAGGTTTCGATAATGGTATCGCATTTTTCGCCCATCAGTTTTTTGCAGATTTCCATCCTGACCTGAGAGCGTTTGTGGTCGTCTTCGCTGCGCAATACCAATACCGCCACACGGTTGTCTCCACCTGTCCAACCCACCAGTTCGTTGTGGTTCATTTCTGGAAAAACATGGTGCCAGCACAACATTTTAGAATTCTCGTTGATCTGTTGTCTCCATCTGATGGCCACACCTTCATAAAGCGCCTCGCTGTATAAAACAGGAATTCTGTTCACTATTCTTTCGGCAATTGATCTGGACTCGCTGCGAATCGCCTGGATATCTGACTCAATCAGGCTGATGGCCGACTCTATTTGTTTTTCGAATGAATTGTCAATGATTCCATACGCATGCAAAACAAAAAACTGTTGTACAGCGCTGTATCCAAACATGGCTCTTGGTGGATTTCCTCCGGGAATGATGATGTGGTTGAAACCCTTTTCTATGGCAATGGCACCGATTTTTCCACCGCTGGTAATGCAGGCTATTTCTGCGCCCATTTCCATTGCCTGGTGCATGGCTGCCACAGTCTCTTCTGTATCGCCGCTGTAGCTGCTGATAATTACCAGCGTATTGCCATTCACAAACGATGGAAGAACATAATCATTGGTGCAAAGAATGGGCAATGCACAAGATTCAGAGACAAGCTGAGATACGATTTTCCCACCTATACCACTTCCCCCTAAACCGGAAATGACAATGTTCTGAAATTTCTTTGAAGGAATGTTGAATTTGGCCACACGACCAATGGCAAGTGCCTCGCGCAAGTGATTGGGAAAAGCTTCTACTAATGCTTTCATTTTGTTTTATTTTCTAATTAATTGGGTGCAAATGTAGGGGTTAGCTCCAAAAGTTTAGATTTGGCAGTAGAACTTTCAGAATCAAGGTAAATTGGGTGATTTCCGGGGGTGAGGGGTTGAGAATATGGGTTTTTGCCTGTTCGGGAAGAATTACTCCACCACCAACCGCTGCGCCATCACTTTACCATCCTCTGTAAGCAGCTCCAGCATATACAAACCAGAAGCGATTGAGGAAATATCCAGATTCATTTCTTTGATTCGGCCTTGCATATTTTCTGAAAGCAATATCCGCCCTGTGACCTCACGCACTACGACCTGATCGAATCTTTCATCTGATGAAATACGAATGGATTTTTGTGCTGGGTTCGGATAAAATGAAAAACCTGAATTGAGGTTGCTGATTTCATCGACACCGACAGGGCAACCGTTGTAA
>JANNEQ010000096.1:0-6656 GCA_031378885.1 Flavobacteriales bacterium | reverse complement strand
ACTGCACAATAACAAGCTTTTAACTGATCTTATTTTTTCAAACTTAGGTTTAGACCTGACTTGCAAAAAAATAATTAAACTATACAAAAAATGCCTAGATTTCGGCGCGAGAGCAGCTTAAAATGTTACCGGAGTATTGCTCTTTAGTATCAATCTTATATTCGATTGAATCCATCTTCTGGTGTATATCTGCCGAATTTTATTGACCGGTAGCCTTTGGAAGAATGAACAATCAATATAATAATAACCACGAAAGCAGAAGTAAGTAATAAACCTTAAAATAATAGTAGATGGCCCAGATACGAAACATGGAAGGACTTTCAGTGAACGACATTAACAGTGAGCTGAACAACGGAGCGAAATTTGTTGTATTCGAATATTGCATTTCAATTGTCGTAATGACCTTTAGGCGAAGCAGCGATGTGTATTTTATCAGAGAAGGGGAGTCTTCAGTAAAACATAGTTTAGGCTTTACCATTATGACAATTTTTTTGGGTTGGTGGGGTATTCCCTGGGGGCCTATCTATACAATTGGAGCATTGTATTCAAACTTGTCAGGTGGAAAAGATATTACACAGGAAGTTTTGAGGTCGATGAATTCAAGTAATCGGTAGTATCTGGTCTCAATACCTATATAATAGCCGATGGCCTAATCTAAACCGCCTTTTGAATACACAGGAAACAAAGTGCCGGAGATATGAAATTGGGCCTTTGCGGAAGTATTACAAGTGCCTCTAAGTACCCTGATCCAACCGGAACATTGTCAATTTTTCCAAATCCGGCAAGTGAGTGGGTTTACCTAAGAAGTAATGACGAGGTTTTAAGGAATGAAGACATTACTATAGAAATGAATGAAGTAAGCAACGAAGAATTCATGAATGCTTTTTTCTTACTTCACTTACTTTCTTCGTTTCTAATGTGTTTAATTTTTAGCAAATAATTAGATGACAGCACAAATTCTAAAGAAGGCATTTGACCCATTCTTCGATGCACCTATTGCGGCATGGGAGGAATTTGTTTCCTACAGTGAGCCGGTGTCTTTTCAGAAGGATGCCATCATCAAAGAACAAAATACCACCGAAAAGTATTTTTATTTTATCCTTCAGGGAAGCGCAGGATTGTTTTTATGGAAGGAAAATAATTTTGTCTGCCTCGATTTTGCTTTTGACAATTCCTTTTGTTGTGATTATATGTCACTTCTTACCAAGAAACCCACACCCCTGGAATTTGTGGCACTCGAAGATGCTGAAATGATCAGGATGAAGGCCAGCGATTTTTATTTGTTGTGCAGTAGGTCTGTTGGGCAAGCTATCATGCAGGCTTCTGCCGAATCATCTTTTATCGAAAAACAACTACAACAAATAGAACTGCTTACCAAATCCGCTGAGGAAAGGTATAAGATATTGCAGCAAAAGTTTCCCGGAATCCACCAGCGTATTGCTCAAAAACATATAGCATCTTATCTCGGTATTACACCGCAGAGCCTGAGTAGAATAAGAAGTAAACTGAAATAAATTTCATTTTTTACCTTATGGTAATTTAACCGGAAGTTCGGGTTTCCACCTTTGTATCACAATATTAATGACAGAAAGATGCAAAAAGTACTGGTTTTTTTTCTCCTGTTGATATCCCATTTTTTATTTGCGCAATCGGATGATGCTGAGATTTTGTCTGAAAGAAATGGTTTTGCTATTGGCCTTGGCCTCGGCTGTGGGGTGTTGGGTTTGAACACGAACGATTCGACTTCAATATCCTTTTCAACCACCTTACCCAATTTGAAAATGGGCTACGTGATCAATCGGAAATTCTCTCTTTTTATTTTGTTGCCGGGATCAAATTATACCAATGTTCATTTTAATTTAGTCCATGCCGTAGATGAAATCATACAGTGGTAAATACCGAGAGAGTAGCTGTTTAGTGCAATCAAGCGCAGCGCAGATTGGACTAAAACAGATACCAAATCGGTATAAGAATAATCGCCATCCATACAAGCAAGCACATATTTGAATATCGAGCCGTTGTTTTTTTATTTCCGGTGTTCAACTGTCCTTCTTAAACTATCTCTATTTTTATCCGTCAAAACCTTCATATCTAAATAAATTTAGCGACTTATCTTTTTAAGCTCATGGCAAAAGGATTTAAAAAGTTTTCTTTATCTCTCCTTCAATTCTTTTTGATGGTTACAAGTGCACATGCACAAACCGACTATAACAATATGGCCAATTGGGCATTTCACCCCGATAAATCAGGTACTCTGATTGATGGTTTCAATATTGACATTGCTGTTGTTGACGAAAATCTTGCTACGACATCTGTATATCAATTCACCAACAACTCTATGACCAACACGGGTGTGGACGTGTTTTTTGTTCACCCTACTATTTTACAAAACCTGGCCACTTACACTGAAATTGAAACTGTACCAATAGCCGATCAAAACACTTTGATGGTGGCATTGAGTATTCGCGGTCAGGTTGGCTTACTATCTAAATACGGCAGGATGTTCGCTCCAAGATACAGACAGGCCACACCTCCGACTTTTGTAGGCAGTGATTTGGACAGCACTCAGGTAAACGTATTGGAGATTTCTTACACTGACATTAAAGATGCCTTTCTGAATTATTTGAATAATCACAATAATGGAAACAAAATTATTTTAGTCAGTCATTCCCAAGGCGCATATCTGGCAGGATTTCTCTTAAGGGATGTATTCGACTCAAATCCACAATTGCAGCAAAAGCTTGTAACGGCTGTTATTGCCGGCATTGCCGGTAATTATGCTGAACCAAATTTATTTGCCGGTGGATGGTGGCAGAACATTCCGTTTTGCACACAAGAGGATGAATGTGGCTGTGTGATGAATTGGAGAAGTTATAAAGAAGGACAAACTCCACCGGCTCCTCAGGCTTCGCATCCCTGCCTGAATCCCCTTGTAGTTGATAATGGATGGGCCTATAGTCAGTTAGACCTTGTACAAAACTGGTTAATGCAGGATTCTCTTTATTATAATAATCAGGCACAGCCACTGCGAAATTTTATCACCTTGCGAAGCAATGTTGATTTCGGCGGAAATGTTGGATACGTTGCATTTGATAGCCTGTACACTATCAGACACCAACGTTCCGGAACCGGTCAGGTGGGATTCGTAGTTCAACACACACCTCAACCCAATGAGCAGCGCCCTGACCTTCTGCTGGATGAAGAATCAAATCCCTTGTTTTCTTCTTTGGGTTATCATGCAAAGGATTATAATATTTACTCATGGGCATTGCTCGAACAAATTGATATGAAATTGAGCCTTTGCGGAGGTAGTATAAGTGTCTCTGATTATTCTGATCCGGCCGGAACATTATCAATGTTTCCTAATCCGGCAAGTGATCGGGTTTACTTAAGAAATAATGACGAGGTTTTAAGTAATGAAGACATTGCTATTCTCGATGTCGCAGGTAAAATAATTGTTTCCGGCAATCTTGATAGTGCAGGGGGGATTTCAATTCAGGAATTGGAAAGTGGGTTTTATTTGGTAGTAACGAAATTTGGTGTAAGCAGGCTATTTATAGAATGAGAATAATTCAAAAGCCAAAACGTAGTGTAAACCATCAACCGGATTTCTTTTTTTATAACTAAGTAGTCAGTACAATGTAAAGATTTTTTTCATAATCCCGGTGAATTATGATCCCATATCTTTGTGGAGATTTGTAAAAAAAAATAGATGGTGCGTTGAAGCGCTGTAAAATAGAGTGCTTCAATGCTCAAAGGTTTTCTGATTAAAAAAACAGAAGTATATGTTTCGATTGATTAACATAGCTGCATTCTTGCTAGTTTGCTGTTGTATATCGGCCTCAGGACAAAACGATATTAGCGAAACTCTGATTGACAAAAATTGGGGATTGGAAGTCGCGTTTAATCGGAGGCAAATTATGGACTCAATTCCTACTGATACTTTGGTAATGGTAAAAATGGGGGATGAGGACCCGGAGACATTTTACTTAGGTGGATTTCGATTCTGCTCAAATGGGGAATTCAAACAATTGCTGCAGCCATGTCGAGAGGGTGGTGCTAAACCTGAGAACAACACCTGGAGCCTTGAATCAGAGATAATCATTGTGAAAATCGAAGATTTATTTATTTGGTATTTTAGGATTTTGGAGATTGAAAAAAATAGGATCGTAGCGCTTCACTGGGTAGAAAAATTGTAGCGATTTGGAAAGTATAAGAGCCTTTATTGTAGTTGGGGTTGATTATTAGTGGAGTATCGGGCGGAATATAGAAATATCTTAATGTGGCGTAGTGCTTTCGGATAAATAGGTCCAACTGTGTGCAAGGATATTCGAACATATCTATTTTTGCACCAACGGATAATTACCTTTGTTTCAATCAGGAATCTGGTCTTGGATCCAACCAAAAACACGTGAACAATCAAATAAATTATGACAAATAATTTTGAAGATGTAATGTCAAAAAGATCCGATGCGGATCTTTTGAAAATTGTAACAGGGCCTGTAGAAGATTATCAGCCCGCTGCGCTTGAGGCGGCTAAGAAAGAGCTTGCAAAAAGAAATTTATCGACTGATTTGGTTGAAACAGTTCACCTGGAAATTGAGAAAGACCAAATATCAATCGAAAAAAAGGCGAACGAACCTTTAGGCATGGGATGGAAATTACTGACATTGTTTTTTCCGGGAGTTTTGCAAATTTCCTTTTCAGATGCATTATTAGTCAAAGGCTACAACAGAAAGGCAAAGGAGCTTCTGCGCTGGACTCTTTATGGTTTTGGTTTTTATGTAGCGCTTATTCTTATAAGAGCATTTTTGGTGGCAACATTTTAATGGTGCTAATTATTGAATAAAAGGAACTGCACGTCATCAGCATTACAACGCACCTAAGCATCGGCCTTCATAATCCGTTGCAACTGTTTTTCACTCTCCAATCCTACCTTTTCCGCTATTTGTTTTCGCGAATAATCAGGATTATTCAAGAGATTTTTGATGTGCTCCAATCGAACACTGGTGATATAATTGTTTACTGTAATACCGGTTTCCTTCTTGAATATTCGTGTGAAATTTCTTTCACTCATTCCGGCTACATCCGCCAGATCAGTGAGATTGTTTTTCTGGTTAATGTGGCCGACAATAAAATCCTGCGCTTTGTGAATGCCGGAATGAATGTGGTTTCTGAATTGAAGATAAATACTCTGTTGTTCTACGCTGCCTTCCCTTCGAATGTATATAACCATCTCGCGGGCTACTTGGTGAGCAAATAAACTGCCTTTTAGTTTCTCTATAATGTGCAAAAGAAGATCTATGCCCGCTGCAATTCCCGCACTGGTGTATATACCGTTTTCTTCTACGAAGAGTATATTTTCTTTTACTCTTGCTTTTGGGTACAATGCCTGAAGCTGTGTAGTGCGTTTAAAATGTGTGGTGCATTCGATATGGTCCAACAGCCCACATTCGGCCAATACAAAGGCTCCTGCACAAATACTGACAAGGTTCGCTTTTTTCTTGTGTTGTTCTACAATCCAACGCATAAGATCTGTGTTCTTTTTGAACTCAGGTGAAATCAAATAATTGACGCTGCTTCCCGGGACTATCAGGAAATCGCCTTCTGTAAGTTGAACTTCATTGTAATTTTTGAGCGATCCCAATGGCAAACCTGCAGATGAAACCGTGGATTCATCCAATCCACAGTATTCGATTTCAAAATCGGCTCCGTAATCAATTGCTTCCAGTATAGTCTGATCAGGGCCCGCAAGGTCCATGGAATGAAAGTGCGGAAGGATAAGAAAGGTGAATTTAATAGACATGAATTAATCTTTTGTATATAACAAAGATAGATTATTGCGCGACTGTGTAAGGTCAATAGAAGGACAGTTCCGGCCATTGTTAATGATTGAATCATTAAGTGCATTTTCGGACAAATACAATTCTTTGTTTGATCTTAGCTTATTGAAATCGCTGAAAAAATGAATTTTGTGATTATGTTCAATTTGGCCGCTTCAATTCTAAACTACATTGATTGGAAAGAAAGGAAAATACTTCTATACTATGGCATTTCATTGTGCGGTTTTCTGGTCGGCGTAACATATTTTCGATCGTCTGTTACCCATCTCGGTGTCTGAATGGAAAGTACCTTCATAGGAGTAGTAGCCGTTACAGCGTGTACCTTTCCTTTGGAAATGAGAACATAATCTCCGGCTTTAACAGTAAAAATCTTTCCATCCAATTCCATTTCACCACTGCCTTCTATTATATAAATATTCTCTGTATGTGCGCTGTGAAAATGTTGTTTGACACCGGTTTGAATCCAGATTAAAAAAGTGGTACACAATGAGTCATCCGCAATTTTTTCTACATGAATGGATTCGACAGGTTTTTCTGGCTGACGGGAAGGAAGATTATCCGTCTTTTGTGCCTGTGTAAACAGACTTATGAGGATGGTAAGAGTGAAAAGTATGGCTTTCATTGATTGTCAATATTGAAAACGAAAATAGCAATTCCATCTTTAATTGCAACTTCACTAGCGTTGCGTCTTTAAAAGCTCATTGTCAATTGATTAGGATCGGTGTTTGCGTTTTTTTGTATTTCAGTCTCCTGAAACAGCTCTTTTATTGGGGTTTTGTCGAATATGTTAGCAGAGAAAATTTGTAATATTTC
>JANNEQ010000089.1:0-17635 GCA_031378885.1 Flavobacteriales bacterium | reverse complement strand
ACTGCACAATAACAAGCTTTTAACTGATCTTATTTTTTCAAACTTAGGTTTAGACCTGACTTGCAAAAAAATAATTAAACTATACAAAAAATGCCTAGATTTCGGCGCGAGAGCAGCTTAAAATGTTACCGGAGTATTGCTATAAAATACTTTGATTTATTTTCATCAAACAACCATCCGCTGGATTTTTTATACCGGAATATTTTTGTATTGCCGTAAATCATTTCTGATTTATCTTCTGTCTCAGGAATGGCACCGCTTTGAGTCAATGAATACTTTTCTAAATTCTCCTTTACAATTAGATTACACTTTTCAATCCCATCTTGAATCTTTTTTGTAGAAATGAAGTGATACTTGATACCGTATTCTATCGTATTATTTAATAATCTTGTTACAAAAGGATTATTATATTTTCTTTCAACGTACAATAAATATCTTATGGCTATCAGATTGATCTGTTCCTGAGATAGCGCACTAAATAATCGAAAACATCTTTGCAATTGACCTTTTGAATTGAAGAATCCTCGTTTAACCAAATCGTGGTTATTGTTCACAGAGAGACCATACAAGGCCTTACCAATGGACTCTTCGACGTACTGACTGTCTGGATTATTGTGAAGCAATACCTGAGCATGGTAGAGAGCATTTACATAATTTTGGTTTAACAAGTTAATATGAATGAGTTCGTTTTTGGCCAATTTACTGATTTCGATAAACTCATTCGCTCCTATTATGTACAAATTACCCTCCGGCAATGCAGTATCCATTAGCAAAGTATCAATAGCAGCTCTTCTTTTTTCGATATTCGGATGGGTGCTATAAGTATCATCATATCCCTGAAAATCTGATAATTTAATTTTTGTAGTATCGAATGCGATACGCGGCGGAAATTTCATTAAATCCAACTCCAGTAAACTATGATCAAATAATTCAAATTCTAATTGTAGTTCCGACATAAGTAAAATATCCATCATGGATCTGGCGCTCCCCTTGTCATAACCAGCTTTAACAAACCGAAAGAATCCGGCATTATCAGCTTGCATCTCATACTCCCTGGAAAATGAACTCAATTCAGAAATAACTTCTTCCTGGCTATTGTATCGGGAAAGAGAAGCACCGGAAAAAATTTCATCCTTTGCCAAAACCAATGACACGGAGTGCTGTTTGGCGAAATGTGTTATTTCGTGGGCCAATACATAAGCCAATTGCGCTTCGTTTTCAAATTTAGCCATCAGGCCAATCGTCACGAGTATTGCACCATTATTCGTAGTGAAAGCATTCTCTTCGTCGCTTTTAACCGCATAAAATCTAAGTTGTTTTCTAAGTTCAGGTTCATCTTTTAGAAGCACGGTGGCTATTTTTTCGAGGTAGTTAGAAATCGAATCCCCAAAAAGTACTTTTCCGCTTGTAAGTAATTCATCCAGGGTGCGGTTGCTGGCAGAAATAAAGTCGACAATGCTTTTTTTAGCCGTTACAGAGCGTTCAACTTTGGCCTCATCCGACATTGCCTTTTGCACTTTGGCAGCAATGAGTGTTCTGAACTCAGATGGTATTGGTCCGGAGCATTTTAAAGGTTGGTATTTGTCCTGTGATCTGGATGAAAAACCACCAATTACAAATAATAGAATTAAACACAGACGAGACACTATCATCAGGAGTGCAGGTTTTGTATCGGACAAATTTAAACAAGATTTGACCACATAGGCTTCGAAGCATAAACAAAAAAAGGCCTTCATAGGCGTCTCCAATTGCCCTCGGTCCGTATCGCTTGAATTCCATTTGGAAAAGATAAGTAACGGAAAAGTATTTTTTCAAATGAATTCTTTTGACACAAGCGAAGAACTGCCGTGTTTCTTTGCATTATATAATCAATTGAAATAATAACCAGAAGTAAACAGTCAATCCTCATTTTCAACTTCATTTTGAAAACTATATATTTGCAGTCATTACCATTAAAGTAAATTTCTACAAAGAAAAAGAGAGTGGAGTAGTTTAATTGGAAAAACTCTCGCTATGCAGGCAAGAGATGTCGGTTCGAGACCGACCTTCCTCTCTTTATCATACCTATCATTAAAATTGCATATTAGTGAAAAAAAGAGTGAAGTAGCTTAATTGGAAAAGCAATAGTTTGCTAAACTGCAGATGTCGGTTCGAGACCGCCCTTCCTCTTTTTTATAATATGATAAGAAGTATTCAAACAATTTTAGTAAATGATCTAAATCGTCTTTACAAGAGCGACTTTTTCATCTGTAACTCGGCCGGCTGCTGCAACTAAGTGTGCCGTGGTTTACGCAGATAAACGGGCATGTCAGTACAATCTTGCAGATAAAAGTTCGTATTAAGTCTTCCCCCTTAAGCTATTTAATATTCCGTCTTCTAACAATGATTATTATATTTAGCGCGCAATCAATCATTATTGAATAAAAAAATAAGGCAACCCCTTTATATGGACAAATTTCCCTTTACATCAGATGAATGGGCTGCATGCCTGAAAGTGCTGAAGGCACTAAAGAATGATCCCCTGAACAACCCTGACAATTTACAATTTAAAACGCTGGTTACCCTTATTCATAAGCGAGCCAGGAAGTCCATCAGAAACGAAGAGAAAAACACAAAGAATCAGCAAGACCAAGCCAAAATAAAAGGAACAACCATTATTAAAAATGCCCTTTCCAATACCACATTATTCTCACACGAACAAACCGATAAAGGAGAATACAAAAAACTGAACTATGACGAAGTATGTTATTGCTGTGGTAAAAATTACAATCTTCTCCATTTTTTCTATAGCCGTCTCTGCCCTGAGTGTGCTGAATTCAATTATAAATTCAGAGAAGTGGAAACTGATTTTAGAAACTGGCAGGTACTAATTACAGGCGGAAGAGTAAAAATTGGCTATGCCACAGCCCTTAAATTTCTGAGAAACGGAGCAAATGTGCTTATTACAAGCCGTTTTCCGGCGCTCGCCATGGAGCAATTCGCGAATGAAAAAGATTTTGAAGTCTGGAAAAACAAACTGACACTCTACGGACTGGATTTGCGCAACCTGAAAGAAGTTCAAACCTTTGTTCAATATTGTCACAACAATTTTGCAAGTCTCGATGTATTGATCAACAATGCGGCACAAACCATTAAGTACACCTCAGAATATTATATGCCGCTCAGTTCAAGAGAAAACCTAAAACTGCAAGAATTTTCCGCTCATAGATTAATTCCCAATTCAACACCTGTTGCTGCAACGGTGCAGAATAAACAACTGTTGCCAAATGTTGAAATTGTCGATCTCAAATACAACAGATTTGGTCAACCTGTCGATCTGCGCGAAAAAAACAGTTGGAATTCAACGCTGGATGAAATCAACCTGGAGGAGCTTTTAGAAGTGAACCTGATCAACCATATCTCACCATATCTGTTGATATCAGAATTAAAAAGCCTGATGACCAGAAATGCAGAACGCCCTGCTCATATCATCAATGTCACTTCTTCTGAAGGGCAATTCAGTTATGCCGGCAAGACCATGTTCCATCCGCATACCAACATGACGAAAGCCGCGCTGAATATGCTTACCAGAACTTCTGCGACCGACTTTATTGCGGACAAAATTTACATGAACTCAGTTGATGTCGGTTGGATTTCGACAGGAGCGCACGAAGAAAAACGGGCCAGATTATTCAACAAACTGATCATTCCTCCACTCGACTCTGTAGATGGAGCCATGCGCATCATACACCCTATTCTTGAAACAGAATCGGGTAATAATGATTTGTATGGCAAACTGTTGAAAAACTATGTGGTGGTGGATTGGTAGAGACGTTGCATGCAACGTCTCTACCAAAACCCATGCAACGTCTCTACCAATCGCATTCAAATATTTTTAAAGCAAAGCGGATATTGAAATAAACTCCTTATATTTACCCCTTCAACAAATGACATCATTATTTAATACATCTGCAACAAGTACGACCACAACGAAAAACCCGTTGCGCCGTGGATGCTATGTTTAGACAATAACCAATAAAAAATAAACACAAGGCCATCCCAACAAAGGATGGCCTTTTTGCTGAATAAAAAAAATAGAATTATGAGGGTACTGAAATTTGGAGGCTCGTCGGTAGCCAATGCCGAAAGAATCAAAGACATTACAGGCATTGTAAAGCATTATTCGGAAAATGTAGATGGCAGACTCTGCCTGGTAGTTTCTGCACAGAGCGGGGTAACCGATCAGCTTATTCAGTTGTGTGAACTTATTCCTGTTGATTATGCGAAATGTGAGATATTATTAAAAGAAATAGAAACAAGACATTTAACGACCTTAAAAACACTTTTGCCTGTGGCACATCAATCCACTGCTTTGGCGGAGGTAATGGCCATGTGCAATGAGTTGTCGGATATTGTCCGGGGTGCATCATTGGTAGGAGAAGTCACACCTCGCACTTGCGACCTGATACTCAGCTTTGGCGAAAGATTATCTGCCTATGTGATCACTAAGGCTTTAAAAAGTGAAATTACCAAAGCACATTACACTGATGCCCGCGAATTGATCATTACAGATTCTACCTACGGCCACGCTACCGTTCAATTCGAAAACACTTATACACGAATCAAAGAATATTTCGCCATACACAATGGACTGAATGTAGTGACCGGATTTATTGCGCGCACAGCAAAAGGACAGACCACTACATTGGGCAGAAGCGGATCTGATTATACCGCTGCCATTTTAGGTGCAGCCCTACAGGCCGACGCCATTGAAATATGGACCGATGTAGATGGTGTGATGACAGCCGACCCGCGCTTTGTGCAGGAAGCCAGGAGCATTGAACAACTTTCTTACGTGGAGGCCATGGAATTGTCGCATTTCGGAGCCAAGGTAATTTTCCCCACTACAATGCAGCCGGCCATGGCCAAACAAATTCCTATTCTGGTCAAAAACACATTCAATCCCACACATCATGGCACCTTGATTTGTGAAACTTCCAGCACCGGAAATGGATTTATAAAGGGAATTTCTTCCTTAAAAAATATATGCCTGCTCAACATTGAAGGTAGCGGAATGATTGGTGTGGCTGGTATTTCAGCCCGACTTTTTACTGCTCTATCGCAAAATCGGATCAGTGTTATTCTGATCAGCCAGGCCTCGTCGGAACATTCCATTTGCCTTGCCATTATGAATAGCGATGCCGAGCGCGCTGTTGAACTGATCAAAAGTACATTTGCAGAAGAACTTCGTTCCGAACTCATTTCCTCAGTGAGCTGCGAAGCTGATCTGTCTATTGTAGCGGTTGTTGGCGAAAATATGCGCAAAATGCCCGGCGTATCGGCAAGTGTATTCAACGCATTGGGCAGAAACGGAATCAATGTCAAAGCCATCTCACAAGGTAGTTCAGAATTGAATATTTCGATTGTTATACTCGAAAGGGATATGAAAAAGGCCTTGAGTGCTTTGCACCAATCGCTATTCAATTCAGAGTTATTGCAACTGCATCTTTACATAGCCGGCACCGGAGCCATTGGAAAGGAATTGTTGAGTATGATCGAAAGCCAGATCGAATACCACGCTTCGGAAAAAATAGCATTGAAAATATGCGGATTGTGCAACAGCAAAAAAATGCTGCTCAATGAAAATGGTATTGAAATAGGGCGTTCCATAGAATTTTTGGGCAAAAGCGCAGAAAAAGCTGATTTGAAAGCTTTCACCAATATAATAGTCGATCAGAATTTAGAGAACAGTGTCTTTATCGACGTGACAGCCTCCGACGAGCCTGTCGAATACTACAATGCTTTACTGGCAAAAAACATAGCGATAGTAACTGCCAACAAAAGAGCCAATACCCGCAGCATTGCCGACTACAACTTATTGCGCAATGCAGCTAAAATCAGGAATACGCCCTTTCATTATGAAACCAATGTGGGTGCAGGTTTGCCCATCATAAGTGTATTAAACGGACTCAAAGCCAGCGGCGACAAAGTAGTTAAAATTGAAGCTGTGTTATCAGGCACAATGAACTATTTGCTTTCGGAATACAATGGTGAAACACCTTTTAGCGATCTGGTACATTTGGCCAAAGAAAATGGCTATACAGAGCCCGATCCCAGAGATGATTTAAGTGGAATGGACGTCGCAAGGAAGTGTTTGATTCTTGCCCGCGAATGCGGCTGGGAAATGGAATTAGAGGATATAGAAGTAGATGCCTTGATGTCTGATGAAGCAGCTCGTGCAAAAGATGTTCCTGCCTTTTTCGAAGAATTAAAAAATTACAATGCCTCTTTTCTCAATCGCTTTGAGGCAGCAAAAGCCAAAGGCAAAAGAATAAGATATGTAGCCCATTTAGAAAGTGGCAAGGCAAAAGTATCGGTGCTGGAAGTGGATGAATCTCATCCTTTTTACAGCCTGAAGGGAACAGAAAACTGCATGAGTATTTCCAGTAAATACTACCAGAAATACCCTATGGTAATAAAAGGCCCTGGCGCAGGGGTATATGTGACATCGGCCGGAGTTTTGGCCGATATTGTGCGCATTACCGAAGGACTCAAGCGTTAATTACCACTTGATTAAGAATGATGAAAAAATACAAATCAGTCACCGCATTTGGGCCGGCTACCGTGGCCAATGTGGGTTGCGGCTATGATATAATGGGTTTTGCTATTCAGGGACCAGGCGACGAAGTGACAGTTTCATTGAATGAAAATAATGCCACTTCACTCGTTGAATTGAGCGGGCCTTATGGTCATCTTATTCCGGGTGCAAGAGAGAAAAACACTGCAAGTGTTGCCATAAACTGTTTTCTTCAAACCCTCGGCCGATCAGAACTGAACCTGCGTATATCGCTCGTCAAAAATATGCCCTTGGGCAGCGGCATGGGAAGCAGCGCCTCCAGTTCGGCCGCTGCAGTATTCGCTGCCAACGAACTTTTGGGCAATCCGATGAGCACAATGGAAATAATTCCATTTGCCATGGAAGGCGAAAGAATTGCGTGTGGCGCAGCACATGCTGATAATGTGGCACCATCACTCCTCGGGGGATTTGTGCTTATAAGAAGCTATAACCCTTTGGATATTATAGAAGTGAAATGCCCCGAAGATTTGTTTTGTGCTGTGGTGCATCCACAACTTGAACTCCACACCGCCGATGCACGTAGGGTGCTGAAAATGGAAATCACCATGGGCAATGCCATTAAACACAGCGCAAATACTGCCGGATTTATGGTGGCCCTGATGAAAGGAGAATATGCCCTTTTAAGTCGCTCCATGCAGGATTTATTGGCTGAGCCAAGACGGACTCAACTCATTCCAGGTTTTGATCCGATAAAAGAGAATGCATTGAAAGAAGGCGCATTGGGCTGTGGAATATCCGGATCGGGGCCTTCCCTGTTTGCTTTGTGCCAGGGTGAAAAAACTGCTCAACATGTGGCTCGCACTATTCAACAAGGATTTGAGGCGCATGGACTACAAAGCGAAACTTTTGTATCAGCACTCAATGCACCTGGTTGTTCTATTATAAATTCAATTGAAGTATAGCCAATGAAGTTTTACAACATCAATCAGCACAGCGAAAAAGTTTCTCTCGAAGAAGCCGTTTTAAAGAGTATTTCGAACCAATCGGGTTTGTATATGCCCGAAAGTATATCTGTATTGCCTTCCTCTTTTTTCGAAAAACTTTCTGACTTGAGTCTTCAGGAGATAGCGTTCGAGGTTTCGAATGCGATGCTTGGAGAAGACATTCCTGCGCAGGCCTTGCAAAACATTGTAGAAGAAGCGCTCTCCTTCCCTATTCCACTCAAAAAATTAGATAAAAATCTATTCGTACTGGAGTTATTTCATGGTCCTACATTGGCCTTTAAAGATGTTGGGGCTAGGTTCATGGCCGGACTTTTTGAATATTATATTCGAAATGAAAATAAGGAAGTTACTATTTTAGTCGCTACTTCAGGCGATACGGGAAGCGCAGTGGCCAATGCTTTTTACAATAAAAAAGGAATCAAAGTAGTGATCCTTTATCCTTCCGGAAAAGTAAGTGAACTTCAGGAAAAACAATTGACTACAATGGGCGGAAACATCACTGCCCTGGAAGTGAAAGGGAACTTTGATGATTGCCAGGCCAACGTAAAACGCGCCTTTGCTGACGAAGAACTGCAAAGCCGATTGAGTTTAACCTCGGCCAACTCCATCAATTTTGCGCGCTTGTTTCCACAATCGTTTTATTATTTTTATGCGCTTGCGCAATTGGGCAAAGGTCACAACCCGGCGATTATAAGCGTACCCAGTGGTAATTTCGGCAACCTCACCGCCGGTCTGATGGCTAAAAAAATGGGCTTGCCTGTTCACCGGTTTATTGCGGCAAACAATAATAATCGTGTAGTGACAGACTATCTTCATTCGGGGCAATACATACCGGCACAAACGCATTATACCATTTCGAATGCAATGGATGTGGGCAATCCCAGCAATTTTCCGCGAATGTTGGAAGTGTACAACGGGCAACATGGTCTGATGGCAGAAGACATCAAAGGTTTTTCATTTAATGATGACCAAACGCGCGAAGCTCTTGCAGAAATTCAGCAGAAATATCAGTATCAGGCCGATCCGCATGGAGCCATAGGCTACGCCGGACTCTTAAAATTTGGAATACAAAAAGAATGCAATCATATCTTTTTGGAAACGGCCCATCCTGCGAAGTTTCCTATGGAAGTAGAGAAAGCCACTGGGAAAAAAGTTGAGATTCCTGATGGTTTGAAGGGGATTTTGGGGCTGGAGAAAAAGGCCATTGGCATTTCGGGAGAATATGGGAATTTGAAAGGGTTTTTGATGCGTTAAATTTAAAGAGTTTCGCAAATCATTTTTGTCTAATTTCGTTCGCTCTTGTTCCAATCAAGAATTATTTCAATTTCTTGTCTAGCATATAGTATATGAATCTCAACCACAAAGAACTCGTTGATTTACTGCGCAAAGCCTACTCAGCCGAAAAGGCTGCGGCCTTTGCATATCAGGGCCATGCAGGTTCAGTAAAAGATCAGACCGAAAAAGCAGCCATCAGACAAATTGAACTGGACGAATGGAATCACCGAAAAGAAGTGCTTCACATCATGCAGCAATATAATATTCCCATTTCCAGATATTACGAGGTTAAATTCCACATTATAGGCAAAATTATTTCATCGTCGTGTTATCTTATTGGGTGGTTTATGCCTTTTTATTTTGCCGGCAGGCTTGAAAGTGGAAATGTCTGCGAATATTTCCGGATGATGCACTTTTTTCACGAGTTAGGTATAACAGAACACAACGAGATGCTATACGAAATGGGCATAAAAGAAAAGGAGCATGAGATCTATTTTTTAGGAAAAATAAAGAACAAAAAATTGCTCCCATTTTTCGAAAAACTATTCTTTTGGGGTTCTTCCAAAAGTTTTAATGATGTGGATCTTGAGAAAAAATATCCGGTCGAATCTTCAAAAGTTTATTGCCGGAAAAAAGAATAAAGTTGGGCAATTGTTGCAATAAAAATTCCGCTTTTTATTTTTTGCAACAAAAAAAATATGTTGCTGGAAATTTTATTGCCCTTAGGGCAATGTCATTAAGTTAAGGACTTTGTTTAAAAAAACATTCGACCTTGGTCGTTTGATCATGGCAAACCGATTGTGCTATAAACATTTGATCCATACTGGATCAGGAGATGCGTGTAAACAATGCGATAAACGATCCAGTAATGGATCGCATGTTTATAGGTATGATCTTGACTTTGGCGATAAACGACCAAGGTCGAATGTTGATCGGTCAATTCCTTATCTTTCCGAATACAGCAATGGCAATCAGATTCTAGCCAGATGAAAAACATTTCGGTACTTCAGCCATCATAGGATCTCTCACTCCACTTCGTTTCGTTACCGTTGACAAGTTTGATCATAGCCCTCTGGTTCGCGCTCTTAAGCACGGTTATCAGAGATTCCTTACTTCGTATCGGAGTGGGAATCCCGGTATGTCCAAAGAGAGCAAGCGTCATGGGGCTTTCACGCAACTTGTAAAACAAGTAAACACATGGCGCTTAGCCCCAATCTAAGAGGATTTCCAAAGGTTTAGAACACCAATGGTTAGCCTATTGAAATGAAAGCCAAGAGGACAATAAAGAGCCGTAAGATCGGCCTATATTATATCTACCCGATTTATGTTGATGTGCACAAACGTCAAAAGCAATCAAACAAAGCTAAAATTGCTCTGCTTCATCTATACAATTGAAAACACTTACCAGCTTTTATAGCTAACGAAAAAAAAGCAGCCATGCGGCTGCTCTTTTTATTCGATTATATCTAAAGTATATTATTCAGATTTTGGTTGGTCTTCTGCCGCAGGGGCTTCAGGTACTTCCTGTGCCTCCGGAGTTTCAGGTGCTTCCTGTACTTCCGGAGTTTCAGGTGCCGTTGCCACTGGCGCTGCTGGTGCAGCCTGTGCAGCCGGTGCGTCTGATTCACCTTCCATTTTCTCTTTCAAGCCTGCAAGTACGCTGAGGTCACCCAATGTGGTTTTTTCAACCTGAGCATTGACAGCTTTCACAGCTTGTGACTCGCCTTCACCTTGCTTTTTAGGAGCTGCAGAATTGCTTCCTGAGCGGGCCGGCTTCTTAGAAGCTTCGGCTCCAGGCTCATCTTCTTTCCAGGTATTGGTATGGCTTACAGTAATCTTACGCTGATTCTTGTTGAATTCCTGAATAACGAACTCAAGCGTTTCTTCTACTTTCGCAGTTGAACCATCGGCTTTCTTGAGGTTTTTATTCATACAGAATCCTTCCAGACCATAAGGAAGCGTTACAATAGCATGGCTACCTTCTTTTCTCACAATAGTACCCTGGTGGCGTGAGCCTTCAGTGAATACTGTTTCGAATACATCCCATGGATTTTCTTCGAGTTGCTTGTGTCCAAGACTAATGCGGCGATTGTCTTTATCAAGTTCCAATACCACGACGTCAATTTTGTCGCCAATGGCGCAGAATTCACTTGGGTGTTTGATTTTCTTGCTCCAGGAAAGATCGCTGATGTGAATAAGGCCATCGATACCGTCGGCCAAAGCGCAGAATACACCGAAAGAAGTGAATGCGGTAACATTTGCCGTGTGCTTGCTTCCAACTGGGAAACTTGCTTCAATGCCTTCCCATGGGTCAACCATAAGTTGCTTCATTCCCAAAGAAAGTTTGCGCTCGTCTTTGTCTACACTGAGAACGATACACTCCACTTCTTCACCCACTTTCAGGAAGTCCTGTGCTGAGCGAAGGTGTGTGCTCCACGACATTTCAGACACGTGAATCAATCCTTCTACACCAGGCGCAACTTCTACGAAAGCACCATAATCAGCAAGGACAACCACTTTGCCTTTTACTTTCTGACCTACTTCAAGAGAGCCTTCGAGAGCATCCCATGGGTGAGCAGAAAGTTGTTTCATACCAAGAGCAATACGTTTCTTCTCATCATCGAAGTCGAGGATAACCACATTGATTTTAGTATCAAGTTGTACCACTTCTTCAGGATGGTTGATACGGCCCCATGAAAGATCTGTAATGTGGATAAGACCATCCACACCACCGAGGTCAACGAATACACCATAGCTGGTAATATTTTTAACCACACCTTCCAATACCTGTCCTTTTTCAAGACCACCCATAATGAGTTTCTTCTGCTCTTCGAGTTCAGCCTCGATAAGGGCTTTATGAGAAACTACTACGTTTTTGAATTCATTGTTGATCTTCACAACCTTCAATTCCATCACTTTACCTACATATACATCGTAGTCGCGAATTGGCTTCACATCGATCTGTGAGCCAGGAAGGAAGGCTTCGATACCAAACACATCCACAATAAGACCACCTTTGGTGCGGCATTTCACATCACCTTTGATAATCTCACCTGTTTCAAGTGCACGGTTCACATTGCCCCATGCGCTGAATACGCGGGCAGTTTTGTGAGAAACGTTCAATTGACCGTTTTTGTCTTCCTGTTGTTCTACATATACAGGAATTTTATCGCCAATGGCCAGATCAGGATTGTACCTGAATTCTGTAACCGGAATAACACCTTCAGACTTGTAACCGATGTTTACCACAACTTCTTTCTTGTTCATGGAAACAACTGTACCCTCTACCACTTCCTTTTCGGCAATGGTAGATAAAGTGTCTTCGTAGACCTTGTCGTACTTGGTGCGCTCTTCAGCAGAGTAACCACCAGCCGATTCGTATGCATCCCAATTAAACTCACCAGTTGGAGAAAGATAAGCCTCGTCATCTACTATACTGTAGAGGTCGAGTGGCTCTTCCATGAGCACAACTTCGTCTTCAACTTGTTGTTTAACTATTACCACAGCACCCTCAGTTTCTTCACTAACGGTGGCTACAGGACTTTCTTCAACCGGAGTTTCCTCGATGATTGGAAGTTTCAGGTCCTTGTCGTCGGCTTCTTCAGCCTTTACTCTTTTTGATTCTGCCATTTGGCTTGTACTTGTATCCTGCTCTCCGGCTAACCGGAACACCCTGTAAACAGGAGGGGTTTATTTAATTTATGTTATTTGCCCACAATAACCGGATGTTGCGTTATTGCTATTCAGTAATTTAACTTACTGAAAACGGGGCCGCGAATATAAAACGAAATAGGGTTCCGGAACATCAATTTTCCTGATTTTCAATGATTTTTTAATGCTTTATCCAATCCAGGGAAAAAACTGGAGTGCCCGTATTCTATTTTCTACAGAACATTCCAGCATTTCCGTGGGTTGTCACTTGTTGTGGAATAATTTGCCCGGCAGTATTTTCGGGCCTGAGATTCCCATAAATCCACTTCTTTAAATTCCGAAGCAGGGTAGCCCAAACTAGTTTTGTAATTGAAATCATGAATATGCCCAAAATACTTTTACTTCGCCTCACCTTTTCAATCGCCATTTTTACAACTTGCCGCTCAGGCGCACTGGCCCAGGACAATTGGTTCAGAAGCATTCCTGCCGATTCCATGAACTTTAACTCGATTGTGCGGGCGGCCAATGAATATTTTGGTCCTCAGGAGATGGATCAACAGGCAAACTCCCTTGAAGACAATGATTATTTGCGTTTCAAACGCTGGGAGTGGTTCTGGAGAACAAGAATAAATGAAGATGGAAGTTTCCCTGACCCCAGACTAAAGGCGAAAGTGTACAGAAGACTTCAGGAAAATCAATCAGCAGATCGCGGCGACCTGACTTCTCCATGGACCAATATTTCGCAGACGCACAGCGAAGGAGGCTACAGCGCTATGGGCAGAACTGCAGGCATAACCTTCCACCCAACCGATGTAAATACTTTTTATGTGGGTGCAGCCATTGGAGGAGTCTGGAAAACAGAAGATGGCGGTCAAAGCTACACAGCACTGGGCGATGCCCTTCCCTATCTAAGCAATAATGGGATTTTGATAGATTATAATAATCCCGAAATATTATATATTATTCTTGGAGGAAAGGTGGAATTCCAAAATAACGGGCTTGGAATTTATAAGTCCACAGACGCCGGACTAACCTGGGATACTACAGGAATACAAAGTGATTTTACAGATAACATTGTTTATCATAAAATGGTGATGAATCCATCGAACAGCGAGGAAATATTCGTGGTGAGAAACGATGGAATTTACAGAACCCAGGATGGAGCAGCCACATGGGAATTGGTTAAGTCAGGAGAGTTTACCGATATTATTTACAAACCCGAAAGTGACCAGATACTTTATGCTGCAACTTATGATTATTGGGGCAGCAGCGAAGTCTTCATGTCAACAGATGATGGGAATACCTGGGATCAAATCAGCGACCTCAATATTCAGTACAATACCATTCATCTTTCAGTTACGCCCGACGATCCTGAATACTTACTGGTAGGTTGTGACAGATACGACCAGACCGAAATGTGGCTCAGTGAAGATGGCGGCACTTCTTTCAACCAGCAAGGTATTGTTCCGGAAGGCAGTACTGTTCAGATCTCTGCTCAAGATAAAAACATTATGTACGGAGGCCACCTGAGTATTTATCAATCCTTTGATAGTGGCTGGAGCTGGGATCAGATTACGCAATGGTGGGACGGAGGTGATTATCCGACAGTGCACGCCGACCAGCGTCATATTGCCATCAACCCAATCAACCAACATATCTATTTCTGTAATGATGGCGGCATAGAAAAATACAATGAAAATTCAGATAACTGGAATTACTTGTCTGATGGATTGATCATCACTCAATTTTATGATATATCTGTATCACAGCAAGATGATTATTTTATGATCGGCGGAACGCAGGACAATGGCGGACGCAAAAGAATAGCCAACAACTTATGGGCACCTACCAATGGTGGAGATGCAATGGTTGTAGCTGTAAATAGCGAAAACGATCAAACAATTTATACCACTTATGTATACGGTCAATTGTACCGATCTTACGACCAGTGGACAGACGATCAATACTACGAAATAACTCCACCAGGTGCCCTCGAAGGAGAATGGGTCACACCATATGTACTTTCCCCACAAAATCCTTATACTATAGTAGCCGGATACAATGAAGTTTTCAAAAGTGAAGATGAAGGAGAATCGTGGGATGCCATTAGTGACGGCTTATTTAACAACAGCTCTTACCGCGTGAAATGTCTGGCCATTGCACCTTCTGATGATGATGTAATTTATGCATCGCTAGGCGCGAGAGTATATGTCACAACCAATGGTGGTGATACCTGGAACAATTACAGCGCATACACTGCCGGCAGCAATGGAACTGAGATAACCAGCATTACGGTACACCCAACTGATCCGGCAAAAATCTGGGTAACAGTGGCAGGTTATAGCGCTAACAGAAAGGTCTTTTATTCAGAAAATTATGGTGATGACTTTACGAACCTCACCTTAAATCTCCCCAATACACCAGTTAATACAGGAGAAATGGATTACCAATCCGGAAACCTGGATTATTATATTGGTACTGATGTGGGTATTTTTATTTTGAATAATGCGGCACAACAATGGGATTATTATGGTGCGGGAGTACCCAATACTCCGGTAACAGATCTTGACATTCAGTATAACACAAGAAGCTTGTATGCAGCCACTCATGGCCGCGGTATTTGGGTCAACGATTTGTTCTCAGAGCAGGGCGTAAGTGTAAATAACATTCAAGCGGAGTATAACAATTGGATTGAAGTAGCAGGCAATCCGATGGGTGAAACCATGTATTTGAATATTCATGCTAAAACAGGCACAGTAGGCACTATCAGGTTATTTGATTCATCAGGAAAAATAGTATTCACCGAAAAAAGAATGTTACCGGCCGGTCATTACCAATGGAATTGGTCGGTGGGCAATCTTTCGGCAGGTATTTATTATTTAGGCGTCGATGCTGAGTCCTTTTCACCGATGATGATGAAGGTGGTGAAGAAGTAAAGCGCATAATACCATTAAGTCTTTATGCGGTAAAACAATAAATACATAAGAAACTAAGGAAAATAAGAAAAAATCATTCAGGTATTCTTCGTGTCTTATGCGAAAAAAAATAAACACATAAGGAAGTAAGAAAAGTAAGGAAAGTAAGAAAAATCAATCACGTATGCTTCGTGTCTTACTAATCTTCGTGCTCTTAGTGTTTTAAAAAATTAAACACATAAGGAAGTAAGAAAAATAAGAAAGTAAGAAAAAAATCAATCACGTATTGTTCGTGTCTTACTAATCTTCGTGCTTTTAGTGTTTTAAAAAAATTAAACACATAAGGAGGTAAGGAAAAGGAAGAAAGTAGAAAAAAATCAATCTCGTATTCTTCGTGTCTTACTAATCTTCGTGCTCTTAGTGTTTTAAAAAAAATTAAACACATAAGGAAGTAAGAAAAGTAAGAAAGTAAGAAAAAATCAATCACGTATTCTTCGTGTCTTACTAATCTTCGTGCTCTTAGTGTTTAAAAAAAAATTAAACACATAAGGAAGTAAGAAAAGTTAGAAAGTAAGAAAAAAATCAATCACGTATTCTTCGTGTCTTACTAATCTTCGTGCTCTTAGTGTTTTAAAAAAATTAAACACATAAGGAAGTAAGGGGAAAAATCATTCTTGTGACCAGCCAAACTTAAATCCGGCCCTTCAAAAATTACGATGGCATGCTCATTGCTTAGACCAGAAATAATTCATCAGGTCACATTTAATTTTAGGCTCTATGAAATTTTTATCCAACAACAATGGTCCATTTGTAATTGGCATAACTCCCCTGCTCCATTGTTCGTGGAAAGCCTTTCATTGTCGTGAGCCTGATGAATAAGTCAACTACAAAAATTGCAGAAATTCTGAGATTAACAATTTCGCTGCACTATTTCTGACTTCACCTGCGTTCGATTTACCACCAAACTATTCCAAATGAAAACCATTAAGATTTCGTTTCAGTACCTGCTTGCCATGTTCAGAAAAAATTCGTTCAATCCTTATGTAGACAGATATTGGGAAGAAGCTCATTCTTCCAGCGAAATAGTGTCAGACCTCAGCCAAAGAAAAGTAGCTGAACGTCTGCGCAGGATCCGACAGGAACTGGAACAACTTCGTGAAGAAATGCCCGACACCAAATCCCAAAAATGAAGCGGGATTTTCTTCTCATATTATTTATAGCATTGCTCAGTCTGGGCTATGGCACTTATGGCGCTTATAAAATGCTCTTTGAGAATAAGAATCCATATATTCTGAACTGCGAGGGAATGCTGATGGACCAATCGAAGGTATATGCCATCAGCAATTATGAAAGAGTATCGAAAGATACAATTTACATTCACTATGAACAATCCAAAGTCATTACCCCTTCTACTCTGGGCTATATTTATTTTGATAAAAAGAAAAACGAATTTGTACTTCAAAACCACAATTGTGTATTTAATCCCAACCAATCTGCTCCCGAAAATTATTTCCTTCCATTTTGCAGGACATTAAAAGATGGCTTTTTTGAAGATGGATTATACTTTGGATCAGGAGAGGTAATTCCACAGTCTTTATTGTTGAGCCGTGGCATCAAATACAATACAGCAGTTGGTAGCCGCGAAAATCGCATCAGCCTGGAATTCAAAAAAACTCCGGAAGGTATTCTGCTCCAAACCAGGGATGATGGAATTCTTTGCCAGTATTGGCTTCAGAAAGGAGTAGCCAATCCATTTGAAATATACCTGAACAGAAAGATTGAAAATTCTTCTTGTCAGAATATCTATTCCTTCGACAATACAACTCAATCCAGTGGAATATATTATTTAAATATAATACCCGATTTGTATAGGGTAAAGTTCGATATCCACGACGAAAGTGCAAAAGAAATTTCATGGGGAAAAAGCAACGAACCTTGTTTCTATATCGGTGAATTTAAATTCTCTATCAGGTTGAAATTCGGTTTGCTCTTTACCATATTCTTCATTCTTTACATTGCTCTCCTCATTTTCTTTCAGTCTTATTTAATTTATAAGTTCTTTTACGCGAGATCTCCGCTAATCCTCGCCCTTATGGGCATATGCGTCAACTTAAGGTCATTTAGATTTTTTTTAACTTCTTGAGCGGTACGGATTTTATTCTTTTGAGGACATAAGTGTTCTTGTCTTCTATTATCCATTCCATTTCTTCTCCCTTTGCCAATTCGGCTGCATC
>JANNEQ010000146.1:0-26074 GCA_031378885.1 Flavobacteriales bacterium | reverse complement strand
GAGGGACGACCTTTTGGTAGTTTGTAATTGGATACCAAAGGGCCGCCCCGCTGGGGCTTTGGGGATAGCACCGGAATCATTTCTACCAAAGGGCCGCCCCGCTGGGGCTTTTTGATTCGAGTCACACACCTTAACTTAATGCCATTGCCCTAAGCCAGCGATAATCACCTGGCCCGAATTCAAAATCCAAAAATTACTGCGGAGAAATGACCTCCCTGATTTGCCCACCCGGAATTGCCCTTGACAAGTTGGTGGAAGCCTTGATATTCTCGGCTTTTCATTTGACAATAAATTGCATCTTGCAATGGAAAATTCTATTTTTCAAAAGGCCCAAATAAATGTTCCGTACCTACGGCACTCGGTTCATTATCGCACTTTTTTTCGCCGTCCCATTGGGCAATGTCATTAAGTTAAGGACTTTGTATAAAATAACATTCGACCCTTACCGGGTCGTTTGATCATGGCAAAAAGAATGTGCTATAAACAATTTATCCATAAATGATAAGGAGATGCGTGTAAAAAAAGCGATAAACGATCCAGTATGGATCGCATGTTTATAGGTATGATCTTGACTTTGGCGATAAACGACCCGGAACGGGTCGAATGTTGATCGGTCAATTCCTTAACTTAATGACATTGCCCATTGGGACAGCGCTACAATATGTGCCGTGCCTCCGGCACTATGAAGTATATCCATAATTTAAAGTCCGAAGCGGATAAAAGAGCCGTAGGCTCGGTCCATATTGTAGCAACGGGTTTTAACCCGTTGAAATGAAATGGCGAATGAAAACAAAGAGCCGTAGGCTCGGCCCATATAATTTGAGCAGAATTCAATTAATTGTAATGTCAACTCTAATGAGTCCCCACCGAATGGTGCGGGGTGGCTTGGTTCTACTAGCAGGACTCGGAAGACCCCGTTTCAAACACCTCAAATTCAACCCCATAAAACAACCCCGATAAAAACCACTGAAAAAATCGGCTTAATTTTTGGCCCTCAAAATTTGACGTTGAAGCAAATATTTTGAAGCACTTTAAGTTTGCTTCGGTACTTTTGCTTCAAAGCTACTTTAAAGAGCCAAAAAATGGAAGGAATAAAAGACCTGCGCGAAAAATTCGGTCTAAGTCAGGCGACTTTCGCGGACATATTGGGAATTACCCGTGGGCAACTCTCTCTGATCGAGTGCTCCATGCGGAATCTATCCACTCATTCATTGGTCAAAATCGGTGAGCTGGAAATAGCACAGAAATTAACCCCGGAATTTCAACCGGATGATGAAAGCCGGAAATTTCTGGCTGTGCAGAAAGAGTCCTATTATGACAACCTCAAAAAAAGACTGAACAAAGAGCAGCTTCGGCTTATTGATCTTCAAACACAATTGATCAAGTCAGAAGAAAAATACAAGAGTGCTTGCGAATCACTGCGTTTGATTGGAGCTGAATTGAAATTATTTGATGAGTTACCGTCATACACCAATAGACTGAAAGATGAATTCGATTCCCATTTCAAAGCCTATTTGAAAAATCATCCTGATATTACCCTTGGATTAAAACTGAGTATCAAAGAATGTGAAGCCGTAATCCAAATTCTTCAGGAAGAAATATTAACTGTAAATAAACACCCATGAGCAGCTACCTGATTGAGGCATACCAGAAAACCCTGAATGAATATCTGGACGAAGTCAACCTGAGCGAAAACAGATTAATCAACCTGACCAGAATGTCGATTGATGTGGACACAGAACTAAAAGAGATTGCGTTTTTGCTCGAAAAACTCAGCAATAATCTGACCCAACTGGAAGAAGGCATTATAAGAGACGAACATATTCGTCGTCATTCTGCACAGGAACTTCGACAAAACACATTGCTAAAACGAAAAAATGTCAACCTAGAACCGCAAATCGCGCAAGAAACCAAACTGCTGGAAGTGTACAAAAAGATCGTAGAAGATCAGAAGAAATTAATCGCAGATGAAATTGCGGCGGACGCCGCTGCTGCTGCTGCGGTAGCAAAGAAGAAGTGAGTAATACTTATTCGCCAAGCCCAAAAAAGTATTTCCATACAAGTAAGATATTCTTCATGTCTTATTTCCTGAGTGCCTTATGAAGTAAAAAAATTAAACACATTAGAACACGAAGAAAGTTAGAAAAAATAAATCAATCCTGTACTCTTCATGTCTTACTAATCTCTGTGCTCCTGGTGTTTTAAAAAAATTAAACACATTAGATCACGAAGAAAGTTAGAAAGTAAGAAAAAATGAATAAATCCTGTACTCTTCGTGTCTTACTAATCTTCGTGCTCTTAGTGGTTAAAAAAATTAAACACATTAGAAAGTAAGGAAAAGTAAGAAAACAAGAAAAATCAACCTGTACTCTTCGTGTCTTACTAATCTTCGTGCTCTTACTGTTTAAAAAAAATTAAACACATTAGAACACGAAGAAAGTTAGAAAGTAAGAAAAATAAATCCTGTATTCTTCGTGTCTTACTAATCTTCGTGCTCTTAGTGTTAAAAAAAATTGAACACATTAGAAACGAAGAAAGTTAGAAAGTAAGAAAATGGTTTTGATTTTTTACTTGTTCCAGTTGGCAAACACAAAACAAAAAACCCGCTTGCGCGGGTTTTCATATTCGATAAATGAATCAATCAGATCCACATAAAAATCTTAATTCGAAACATTCAAAAGTTCCATCTTCTTTTTGATGTCGGCAATCTCTCTTTCTGCCGCCTTGATCTTTTTCTCAATATCCTGACGCATGGCTTCGGCTCCTTTTCCGGTGAAGAATCCCATGTTGTTTTCGTATTGCTTGATCTGGTGCTGAAGATTTTCTACCTTGTCGCGAAGGAAATTCTTTTCCTTTCTCACTTTCTGCTCGCCATCTGCAGAACTCTTGATATTGGACAAACGCGATCTGAAAGCACTCAATTCACGCTCTTCGCGATCGGCATTTACCTGTCCGTATTTTACATCGAGCAACTTGTTGTAACGGTCCATTACTTCTTTGATCTTTTCCTTTGGAACAAAACCAATGGCATGCCAGCGCTCGCTGTAGGTCTTTAAAAGGGCTAAGTCCTCGCCTTTGTTGCCGGTAAGTTCTGTAGCTTCTATCTCATTCATCAGCTCTTCTTTCAGGCGCAGGTTTTCATCCTGCTGACTGCCAAGATTCGCAAAATTCTCTTTCTTTCTCTGGAAGAAAACATCGCAAGCCGAGCGGAATCGCTGCCACAATTTTTGTTCGTCGCGCGGATCAGCAGATCCAACTGCTTTCCATTGCTCCTGAAGTTTTTTGAGGGTTTCGGTGCTCGCTTTCCAATCGTTACTATCCTGAAGCGATTTTGCTGTTTCTATCAACGCTTCTTTCTTGTCTTTATTATCCTTGTAAGAAGAGCGTTTTATATCGAGAAACTCTTTGCGCTTGCTAAAAAACAAATCACAAAGACCTCTGAATTCCTGCCATACTTCTTCGTTCTCTTTTTTGCGTGCCCATCCAATTCCTCTCCACTCTTCCTGAAGTTTCAATACATCATCTGTCCAACGATTCCACGTAGAAGCATTGGTGATTTCCATACCCAGAATTTCGCGCATTTTTTCTACCAAAGCTTTCTTCTTTGCCAGATTCTCTTCGCTGTTTGCACTCAGTGCATCGTAATGGGCTTGTATTTTATTCTGGGCCTCACGCAATACACCAAAGAACGTGTCGCCGAGTTCTTTGTAGGTCTCACGTGGTGACGGACCAATATTCAACCATTCGCGCTGGTATTTTCTCACCAGCATTTCCAGGTCGTTGATATTGCTTATTTCAGCCAGGTTTTTAGACTCGGCTATCAGCTCTTCTTTTTTCTTCTGATTGATCTTCAGGTCATGGTCCTGAAGCGACTTATAGATATTGATATTGTAGAAAAAGGCGTGGTTGAGCTTTTGCCACTTGTCGTTCAGGTCGTGGTATTTGTCGCCAGGCACATCGCCGATGGTGTCCCACTTTTCCTTCATCGCTTTGTGTGCGCCAAAGGCTTTGCCAATATTCTGTTCGTCCTTTACAAGATTTTCCATCTCAGTCAGAATAGCAAGTCTGGCTTCAAGGTTCTGCTGCCTTTCGGCTGCAAGCTTTTTGCCATGCTCGTCAATTCTGTCTTCGTAGACCTTCATCAGCTCCTGCAATTTGCCCTCGAGCTCATGCGGAACATAAACGAACTCTGTGCCTTCCGGCTGCTCGGTCGCTTTGAATGCCTCGGACTGAATTTGCTTCTCTTTAGCAGACTCCGCTTTCCAGTCGTTGCGGATATCACGTACGGCTTCGCGGATGCTCATAATGTCTTCCGCTTTCAGCAGTTCGTGCAGTGTATCAATCAGTTGATCTTTCATCAATAGGGTAAATTCGGTGTTTGCCTTTTTTACTTTTTTTCAAATAGGATGGCAAAAGTAGTAAAACCAAGGCAATGTTCTACGGTGCTAATGACCTAAAGGTTTGAGTTATATCCATTTTCTATTTGGCTTCACTTTTTAGCAACCAAATCAAAATTCCCATGGCCAACAAAATGAAGATACCACAGGCAAAATAGGCGTGAACAATATAGTCTCCGCGACTAAAATAAACCAACGAACACAGGGATATCATACTGAATCTCAGTGTAATATTTATTGCGTTGAAAATACTCTCCGATCGACCAATCACGTCGTTGTCTACAATCGACATTAGGTAGGTGGTGCGCATCACCCTGATTCCGGCATTTGAAATCCCAATAATCAACTGAAAAAGGAGCATGTAGGCATAGAAACGGGTAAATGAAACCAGAAAGTACATGGAGGCAGCCATGGCCATCATGATCAGGATCGCCTTGACCGGATTGACTTTCCTAAAAGCCCTTCGAACAAGAAAGCCCGCTAACATGGCTCCAACAGAGTACAAAACCTCACTCAAAGCATACACACTGGGGCCGCACATCAGATAATTGTCGATATAAAGATTCACCAGATAAAATCCATGGACAATCACCACCACAAATACACAATGCGAAACGACCCCAAAAAGAAATAGGCGCGGCCTGGCTTTCAGGTAATTCAATCCACTGGAAAGCCTTTTCATTACACTTCCCAATTCTATGTTGCGCACCTTGTCGGGCTCGTAATAAATCTGCGATATAATGAGATATGCCAGCGCATAAGTAAAGCCATCCATTAGAAAAATGTGATGGAGATCAAGCGGCTCAAAGTGCAGCCCTAAAGTTTCTCTCAGGGAAAAAGTGCTGCTTTCCTGACCGGGAAGCAAAAGAATTGACACGACTCCGGAAAGTATGATGGTGGCCTGATTCTGAATTTCTATCATGGAACTGAATCGACCATAACTCTCCTTGCCAATTACTTCCTGCCCGAATGCATAGAGGTTGGGATAATGAATCTGAAAGGTGAAGAGTGAAAACGCAAGTACTCCGATGGCCATCCAGTTGGGCACATGCCCGTAAAGAAAACCATAGGTTGCAGCACCGCTGAGGACAGTAAATCCGGCAAGATTGAGAAAAAGAAAAATTTGCTTGCGGCTGAACCTGTCTATTAAAGTTCCGGAATAAAGACTGAGCGGCAGGGTACAAATGGTAATAATGGCAAGCGCGGAGGCATAAAATTCCTCTTCATTGAGTATGGAAGTAAAGTACCACGGTATGGCAATGAGCGAAATGCCCTGAGCAAAACTACTCACTGTATTCGCGGCCAAAAGCCTGTATATGGCGTGCTTGTTCTTCATTCCTGCGGGGGCAAGATACATCCTGAACTTTCCAGAGAAATTTCATCGCTTTATAAATCGACTAATTTTGTAGTCCAATACTTTGGAATGACCGAATTCAAATCCAGAAAATACGCTCCGGAAATTACCCGTCTCAAAATCTTTCAATGGTGCGATAAAGCCGAAAGATGCCACAGGGATGTAAAAGAAAAACTACAGACATGGAGCGTTCCTTACATGGAAAGAGAAGGTCTTATTGTGGACTTGATTCAGGCCAACCTGCTCAACGAAGCCCGATACGCCAGTGCTTTTGCCCACGATAAGTTCAACTTCAATCAATGGGGAATAAAAAAAATTGAGCACCAACTCAAAGCCAAGGGTGTATCTCCCAGAAATATTGAAGAAGCTCTTCGGAATATTGCGCAGGAAGAAATAACAGAAACGGTAAAAAAACTTATCCTGAAAAAACTCTCACAAATCAAAAGCGGCAGCGAAGCCGAAAAAAAAATGAAGGTTGTGCGTTATGCGTCTTCAAAAGGCTTTGATCAGGATGATATCTGGGCAGCAGTGAATCTAATATTCAAAAAACGCTGAGTAAAATTTCTGCGAAGAGCAGCCAGTGTATTAAATACAATTTCCTCGAATTAATGCCCAGGTAAGAGCTGCCGTGGGATACTAAGAAAAAATTTGAAAACACATGGTGGGCAATCATTTATAACCAATAGGCACCACTTTTTTAAACACTAAGTCTCAAAGAGGGCGGTTAATAGTGTGATGAAGCTTTGTGGCTTTGTGTTTAAAATGAAAATACTGAGAGAATATAGTGGGCTGTTGCTCATGAATTATGGACACATTTTTTAAACACTAAGTCACAAAGAGGGCGGTTCATAGTGTGATGAAGCTTTGTGGCTTTGTGTTTAAATTGGAAATGATGAGAGCGTATAGTGGCTGTAATCCATGAATCCTGGATACAATTTTTAAACACTAAGTCTCAAAGAGGGCGGTTAATAGTGTGATGAAGCTTTGTGGCTTTGTGTTTAAATTGGAAATGATGTGAGCTTATAGTGGCTGTAATTCATGAATCCTGGACACAATTTTTAAACACTAAGTCTCAAAGAGGGCGGTTCATAGTGTGATGAAGCTTTGTGGCTTTGTGTCTAAAATGAAAATACTGAGAGAATATAGTGGGCTGTCGCTCATGAATTATGGTCACATTTTTTAAACACGAAGTCACAAAGAGGGCGGTTTATAGTGTGGTGAAGCTTTGTGGCTTTGTGTTAAAAATGAAAATACTGAGATAATATAGTGGGCTGTCGCTCATGAATTATGGTCACATTTTTTAAACACAAAGTCACAAAGAGGGCGGTTTATAGTGTGGTGAAGCTTTGTGGCTTTGTGTTTAAATTGGAAATGATGTGAGCTTATAGTGGCCGTAATTCATGAATCCTGGACACATTTTTTAAACACAAAGCCACAAAGAGGGCTGTTTATAGTGTGGTGAAGCTTTGTGGCTTTGTGTTTAAAATGAAAATACTGAGACAATATAGTGGGCTGTCGCTCATGAATTATGGTCACATTTTTTAAACACGAAGTCACAAAGAGGGCTGTTTATAGTGTGGTGAAGCTTTGTGGCTTTGTGTTAAAAATAAATTGGCTCAAACCAAAGATGCTGTCAAATAGCTCATAGTGCAATTTTAAGCAAGCCCGATTTAGCGGTATTCAATAATTCTTGGGGTCTGATCTCATATTGGCAGTACTTTCGCCGCCGATTCACAAAAATTTCAGCAAGACATGACCATTACATTGGATGCCATAAGTGAGCTGAAGGAGCGCCTCGAGGCGCTCGGGAGGTATCTTTGACTTGGAGGTAAAATTACTCCAGATCAAAGAAGACGAAAAGCTCACACAAGACCCGAATTTCTGGGACGATCCCAAAAAGGCCGAACAGATCATGCGCAGAATGCGCAACAAAAAACTCTGGACAGACTCTTTCAAAGTATGTCAGGATGCCACAGACGATCTGCAGGTAATCTATGAATTCTTCAAAGAACAAGCCGCCACAGAAGAGGAACTGGAAGCCCAGTACAAAACTGCCGAGCAAAAAATTGAAGCACTCGAGTTCAAAAATATGCTCAGCGCAGAAGAAGATGTGCTCAGCGCTGTAATTCAGATTACAGCCGGTGCAGGTGGTACTGAAAGTTGCGACTGGGCAGGAATGCTCATGCGTATGTACCTCATGTGGGCGCAAAAAAATAACTACACGGTAAGAGAGATCGACCTTCAGCAAGGCGATGTAGCGGGTGTAAAACAATGCACCATCGAAATCGACGGCGAATTTGCCTTCGGTATGCTCAAGGGTGAAAATGGTGTTCACCGTCTGGTGCGCATTTCTCCATTCGACTCCAATGCACGCAGACACACCAGCTTTGTGTCTGTTTATGTATTTCCTCTCGTCGACGATTCTATAGAAATAGCAGTTAATCCTTCCGACATTACCTGGGAAACTTTCCGAAGTGGTGGTGCGGGTGGACAGAACGTAAACAAGGTTGAGACAGGCGTTCGTCTGCGACACGCGCCAACCGGCATTGTAATCGACAACACCGAAACTCGCTCTCAGCTTCAGAACAAAGAAAAAGCCATCCTGCTTTTGAAATCTCAACTCTATGAAATGGAGCTGGAAAAAAGAAATGCAGCGCGAAGCGAAATTGAAGCTGGCAAGAAAAAAATCGAATGGGGTTCGCAGATACGCAACTACGTGATGCAGCCTTACAAGCTGGTAAAAGACGTTCGCACAGGTTGTGAAACCAGCGATGTAGACGCAGTCATGGATGGTTACCTCGATGAATTCCTCAAAGCTTTCTTAATGAAAAAAGGAAGTGCAACAGTGGAGGAATAAAATCACGTTATTTAATTAAAGAATAAAGCATATTCAAATATTGATCAATGAATCTTCTAAACGAAATCGAAATGGAATTCCGCATTGAAAAAGACACCATGGGCGAAGTAAAAGTTCCGGCTCATGTATATTGGGGAGCACAAACCGAACGCTCCAGAAACAACTTTAAAATTGGCCCTGAGGCTTCAATGCCTGTTGAAATCATCAAGGCATTTGCCGTATTGAAAAAAGCAGCAGCACATACGAATTGCGAATTGGGTGTTCTTCCTGTTGAAAAACGTGACCTCATTTCTGCGGTGTGCGATGAAATTGTAGCCAATAAATTGAGCGACCAATTTCCTCTTGTTATCTGGCAAACGGGTTCAGGAACGCAGAGCAACATGAACCTGAACGAAGTAATTTCCAATCGCGGACATGTACTGGCAGGTGGCAAATTAGGAGAAGGCACTCCCATGCTGAACCCAAACGATGATGTGAACAAGTCACAATCTTCCAACGATACTTATCCAACTGCCATGCACGTGGCGGCCTACAAATCTGTGGTGGAAATTACCATTCCGGGTGTAGAAAAATTGCGCGATACACTCAAAGCGAAAAGCGAAGAGTTTATGAAGGTTGTAAAAATCGGAAGAACGCATTTAATGGATGCCACTCCGGTTACACTCGGTCAGGAATTGAGCGGTTATGTAGCACAATTGGAGCATGGTCTTCGTGCCTTGAGAAATACTTTGTCTCACCTTGGCGAACTTGCGCTTGGAGGAACGGCTGTAGGAACCGGCATCAATACGCCTCCGGGTTATTCGGAACTGGTGGCTGCAAAAATTGCTGAATTCAGCAACTTGCCTTTTACTTCTGCACCCAATAAATTTGAAGCATTGGCTGCGCACGACGGCATTGTAGAAAGTCATGGTGCATTAAAACAGCTCGCAGTTTCACTCAACAAAATTGCCAACGACATTCGTATGATGGCCAGTGGCCCGCGAAGTGGTATCGGTGAAATTCATATTCCTGAAAACGAACCGGGCTCGAGCATTATGCCAGGCAAAGTAAATCCAACGCAATGCGAAGCACTTACTATGGTTTGTGCACAGGTATTTGGCAATGATGTGGCCATCACAGTTGGCGGCACACAGGGACATTATGAACTGAATGTGTTCAAACCCATGATGGCCTACAACTTTCTGCAGAGCGCCCAATTGATTGGAGATGCCTGCGTAAGTTTCGAAGAACATTGTGCATCCGGAATTGAACCAAATTACGCCAGAATCGAAGAGTTGGTGAACAACTCATTGATGCTCGTGACAGCACTCAATACGAAAATCGGATATTACAAAGCGGCTGAAATTGCCAAGTCAGCACACAAAAACGGCACGACTCTCAAAGAAGAAGCAATTCGACTGGGTTATGTGACTGCCGAACAATACGACGAATGGGTGATTCCAGCCAAAATGGTGGGTACACTTTAATATAACAAAGAAGAATTTCTCATCAATGGAAATGAAGGAACTGCTTAAAAAATACGAGTCGAAAAGACCAGAAGTTGTTTTTGAATGGAAAGATCCATACACTGATGCCGAAGGCTGGGTGGTGATCAACTCATTGCGCGGTGGCGCAGCCGGCGGCGGCACACGCATGCGCGCAGGTCTCGACAAACGCGAAGTGGAATCGCTGGCCAAAACAATGGAAATAAAATTCACGGTCAGCGGCCCGCAGATAGGTGGCGCAAAAAGTGGAATTAATTTCGATCCGCGCGATCCCAGGAAACTGGAAGTACTTGAACGTTGGTACAGCGCCGTAGCTCCTTTGCTCAAGCATTATTACGGCACAGGTGGCGATCTGAATGTGGATGAAATTCACGAAGTAATACCCATCACCGAAGAGTGTGGAATCTGGCATCCGCAGGAAGGTGTTTTCAACGGACACTTCTCTCCAACTGAAGCACAGAAAGTAAAAAGAATTGGCAATCTTCGTCTTGGGGTAGTAAAAGTTCTGGAAGATGAAAAGTACTCTCCTTCCGTGGCCAAAAAATACAAAGTTGCCGATATGATTACTGGTTTCGGTGTAGCCGAAGCCGTTCGTCATTATTACGCAATTTGGGGTGGCGATTTTAAAAATAAAAAAGTGATAGTACAGGGCTGGGGCAATGTGGGTGCGGCGGCTGCATTCTATTGTGCGCAATTCGGTGCAAGTGTTGTCGGCATTATTGACCGCAATGGTGGATTGATTAATCCCGATGGATTTACATTCGAAGAAATCAAATCGCTTTTTCTCAACCGCGAAGGCAATACACTCATTGCTCCCAATATGCTTAGCTTCGACGAAGTCAATTCAAAAATCTGGGACCTCAAGGCAGATGTATTTCTTCCCTGTGCTGCTTCCAGACTGGTTACCGAAGAACAAGTACAACGTTTGATTAAAGCAGGAATTCAGGTAATTTCCAGCGGTGCAAATGTGCCTTTTGCCGATGCACAAATTTTTTATGGGCCTATTGCAGAACTTGCAGATGAAAGCCTGAGTGTCATTCCAGACTTCATTGCCAATTGCGGCATGGCGAGGGTATTTGCCTATCTGATGAGCAATGGCGAAGTAGATTTGTCGGACAGCGGTATTTTCGAAGATACCTCTGAAACCATTGGCGCGGCTTTAAAACTGGTACACTATAAAAACCAAAACAAAACCGGTATTACGAAATCAGCTTTTGAAATTGCCTTAAAAAAGCTTGTCCAATAATATTAAAATTACGTTTATAATTTTGCCTTATGGAAATAGCTATTCTACTGGTGTTCATTATCGGATATTTAGGTATCGCATTTGAGCACCCTCTAAAAATCGATAAGGCAGCTACGGCCCTTCTCACAGGAGTTTTGTGCTGGGCCATCTTTGTGCTTGGCGCACATTTGGTACCCGAACATCTGATGGGTTATTTTAATGAACTCAACTCTTTTAGCAAAGCCACCGGCGGCACAGACATGAGTGTGGCAGAATTTTTTGACCATCGGCTACTACATCATCTGCAAGACATTGCCAGCATTCTGTTGTTCCTGATGGGAGCCATGACTATTGTAGAAATTGTCGATGCGCACGAGGGTTTTAAAGTCATCACCGACCGTATTTCATCTACGAATAAGGTAAAATTGCTTTGGATTATTTCCATCATCACATTTTTCTTGTCGGCTGCTCTGGACAATCTCACTACAGCCATCGTAATGATTAGTTTGATTAAAAAGCTTATTTCTGATCAAAAAACACGATGGTTCTTTGGGGGTATGATTGTTATTGCAGCCAATGCAGGCGGCGCATGGTCGCCCATTGGTGATGTTACCACCACCATGCTGTGGATTGGAAAACAAATTACTTCTGCTGGTATTATGAAAGAAGTATTCCTTCCCAGCTTGATTAATCTGGTGCTTCCACTTTTTGTTCTTTCATTCGTCTTAAAAGGAGATGTCGAACGTCCTGAGGCCAGGAAAGAGGGAGAGCGCGAAATACCTTCGCGTGAAAGAGTGATAGCATTTATTCTGGGATTGGGCGGTTTGTTGTTCGTGCCTGTTTTTAAAAGTATTACTCACCTGCCTCCATTTATGGGCATCATGTTCAGTCTGGGCGTATTGTGGATTGCCACCGACCTCATGCACGGCAAGAAAATGGACGAAGAGAAATCGAGACTATCGGCTCTTCATGCGCTGCGCAAAATCGATATGCCATCTGTATTGTTTTTCCTTGGAATTCTTTTGGCCGTAAGTGCGCTGCAGGAAGTTGGGCATCTTGGAACACTCGCCACCGGATTAAAAGATACTTTCCATAACGTTTACGCCATCAATATTACCATTGGATTACTCAGTGCAGTAATTGACAACGTGCCGCTTGTAGCCGCCAGTATGAATATGTATGATATTACCTCAGTTGTTAGTGGCGATGTTTGGGCAGACATGTTTGTGCAAGACGGTCCGTTCTGGCATTTCCTTGCTTATACTGCAGGAACGGGCGGTAGCATCCTCATCATCGGCAGTGCGGCTGGTGTAGCGGTTATGGGATTGGAAAAAATCGACTTTATGTGGTACATGAAACGCATCAGCCTGTGGGCATTGCTTGGGTATTTTGGTGGAGCGGCTGTGTATATTATAGAAAAAATGTGGTTCTGATAAAGTATCACAAGTCCCGCTAGTAAAACCAAACCATTCAGCACCATTTCCACAGAATGATGGGGACGTGTTGCTCTGATATAGCGCAAGCATGGAGCGAAGAATCTTTTGAAGTCAAAAGGGAGTAACAGGAATAACAACACTTCACCTAAATTGTTGATCGCGACATAAGAATCACACTATCAACGATCAGGACTGAATAAGTTTTTCAGGGGCTGAGCCACAATAACAATTCTATCGCAACTTTCGCGTTCACTTCCCATCCTCTGCCGGAAAGGAGTGATAGCCCTGTTATTGTTCATTTTTTTGGGTTCTGACAAGGCTTTATTTAATTTGCTTACTGATTCCACAAACCAAGTCTTTTTAACTATGGACATTATTTTTTTTCTGCAAGAAAACTTAAGCAACGCGGCACAACACGCCGTTGATGCCGTAAATCCACCAGCCGCACATGAGCCGGTAGGCCATTTCAGTGTAATGGATCAATTGATGAAAGGTTGGTACATCTATTTGCCCCAATTGGCCATGAGTATTATCGCCGTATTCATCTTCATCGAAAGAAGCCTGGCCATCAGCCGTGCCTCTAAACAGGACGATAGCTTCATTCCTAAAATCCGCGAATATGTAAGTCAGGGTAAACTTGATAGTGCAAAAAATCTTTGCGGAACCTCACAATCTCCGGTAGCCCGAATGCTGGAAAAGGCCGTTACACGCCTGCACAAGCCTTTGGACGACATCAAAAAGGCCATCGAAAACGTAGGTAGAATTGAAATTGCCAAAATGGAGAGCAACATCAGCGTTCTGGCCACCATTTCGGCTGTTGCTCCGATGTTCGGATTCCTTGGTACCGTATTCGGTGTAATCGTGATCTTCCGCGATATTGCTGAAGCCGGCAGCTTACAGATCGGAACTGTATCTGAAGGTCTTTATCTGAAAATGATCTCCAGCGCTGTGGGTCTGATTGTAGGTATGATTGCCTACATCGGATACAATACATTGGTGAGCCGCATAGGAAAAGTGGTGAATAAAATGGAAGCCGATACTGTTGAATTCATGGACATTCTTGAACAACCCACTAACTAAACTACAAGCATGGATTTCGGAAGAAGAAATAAAGTCCACGCAGAAGCCAGTATGTCGGCCTTGTCCGACATTATCTTCATGCTGCTCATCTTCTTCGTAATAGCCAGTACGCTCGCTGTAAACGGCGAACAGGTAAACTTGCCGAAGACAGATGGAAAGCCCTCACAGGCAACCACCACGGTGACCATTACGAAGGATTTGCGGTACATGATTGGCAGCGATGAAATGGACAAAACAGAAGTGGAACAACAATTGAAAGCGATCATGTTCAATAAAGGAGACAAGAAAGTCGTTCTCAATGTGGACAGAGATGTTCCCACCGGTGAAACAATTGAGTTGTTCGCTGTACTGAGACGAAACGGGTGGGAGGCCTTTATTGCCACCAAACCAACAGAATAAGAAGATGAAGAACATTGCCCTACAAAGTTACAATCGCCCTACTGAGGCTGAGAAGAAAGACCGTGTTATAGCCGGTATCGGCACAGCAGGCTATGCTGTATGTATTTTTCTTCTGGCTTTTTTGCTCAAAGATTGCGGCGGTGGTGGCGGTGGAAATGGCGGCACGGGCGATGGTTATATGTCGCTCGATGTGGCTGGTGTAGGTACCATGGTGGATGGTTATGGTTTTGAAGAAAGTATTCCCACACCAGAGGTTCCGGTAGAAGCTCCGGTTTCTGACGATACACCGGCCATTACTGATGATACACCGAATGAATCTGCTCCTGTGGTAGACAACAGCAAGACCAACAACACCAAACCCAAAGATCAGCCAAAAGACAAGCCCAAGGATAAACCACAGGAAACTAAGCCTAAGCCAGATCCTAAGGTGAGCAACGCACTGAATGACGCCATTAAAAATATGGGGGGCAGTGGCAATACCAATGGAAACGGCCAACAGGGAAACCCGAATGGCAACCCCAATGGCAATGGAACAACCAACGGTGGCGGAAGCGCAGGTACCGGTGGTGGAACAGGCGGAGGTAATGGCACTGGCAATGGTACAGGTGAAGGAGCGGGCTCCGGATCGGGCAAAGGAGGAAATTATAACTGGACACTTAGCGGCCGGGATATCAAAAGACAACCTTCGCTTTCAGAAGTAGCACCTGACGAGGGTGTAGTGGTAGTCGATATTTGGGTTAACGCCAATGGTACAGTTACACAGGCAAAAGCCAATCCGAGCAAGTCCAATACATCCAACTCGCAACTATATGCTCTGGCAGAACAAGCCGCCAAAAAAGCTATGTTCAGCGCAAAACCAGGCAGCCCGGAACAAAAAGGATCCATCAAGATCACTTTCAAGTTGAAATAATTTTTTATCAGAAATACTTTAAGACCTTATGGTAAATACACGCCATAAGGTCTTTTTTTTGCGCAATGAATTACGATGAAGTAATTGAATACCTGTACAGCCAGCTTCCTATGTTTCACCGCATCGGGCCTGCTGCGTATAAACCGGGACTGGACAACACCATAGCCCTACTCCATCTGGTTGGCAATCCGCAAAACCATTTGCGGACTGTACATGTGGCCGGCACCAATGGCAAAGGAAGTACTTCACACATGATTGCCTCTGTGCTACAGGAGGCAGGATACAAAGTGGGCCTCTATACTTCGCCACACCTGAAAGATTTCAGAGAGAGAATAAAGATCAACGGGCAAATGATCAGCAAAGAAGCGGTGACCGAGTTTGTTGAATTGTATAAAGACAGTTGGGAGAAAATCCTGCCTTCATTTTTTGAAATCACGGTGGCACTTTGTTTCTGGTATTTCGAAAAAGAAAAAACAGACATTGCTGTAATCGAAGTAGGTCTGGGCGGAAGATTGGACAGCACGAACGTAATTTTGCCTGAAGTGTCCGTGATCACGAACATTGGTATGGACCACATGAATTTATTGGGAGATACTATTGAAAAAATTGCCGCAGAAAAAGCCGGCATTATCAAAGCGAATGTTTCGGTGGTATTGGGGAAAATGAAGCCGGAAGCAAGGCAAATCATGCAGGAATTTGCAGACAATCAACACACCAGAATTTCGGATTCAGCGAAAATTGATATATCGGAAGTCCCTCCCTGCGAATTGAAAGGAAATTATCAGAAAGAAAACAGGGCCACAGCTTTTACGGCATTGGAAGTTTTAAGAAAAGAAAAAAACTGGCACATTACTGATATTCATATTCGGAATGGATTTGCCAGAATATCGGCCAACACAGGCCTTATGGGCCGCTGGCAGATTCTTGGCCAAAAGCCGCTCATAGTAGCCGATGTAGCGCACAATGAAGATGGAATCAATGCCGTGCTGAAACAAATCGAGACTATTTCTTTCAGGAAACTACACTTTGTGTTGGGATTGGTCAGCGACAAAGATGTAGATCGCGTGCTCAAATTATTACCTCAGCATGCTGTCTACTACTTTTGCAAAGCGAATATTCCACGCGGATTAGATGCGGCTGAATTGCGGGAACGTGCGGATCATTTTCATTTGAAAGGTGAATATTATTTGTCCGTGAGTGAGGCTTTTGAAAGTGCAAAAAAAAATGCTCTGAGTGAACACATGGTGTTTGTGGGTGGGTCGGTGTTTACGGTGGCGGAGGTGGTTTGAAGGAGTTGGTGGAAATTCAATGCGCGCTAAAGTGGCATATAACGAAAAGAATTGAATCATTAATCAATGATATATATTCAACAGAATAAGACCGTTTAATAATATATGGACAATGCTAAAATTATGGAAGTAAGGATAATCAGATAGGTTAGTCAAAGTAATCTCCAGGCATATCGAGTTTACTTACAAGCTATCAGCAACAGAATTTGGAAACAGCAAGTATAAACATAAGAATCAAAGCAACCTAATAATTACCTTTGTTTAGGCAAACACAAAATATGGAAGAATGCAAAAATTGGAGATTAATAATATAACGATAAAAGGCTTTAAAAGCATACGCTCACTAATTGACTTTAAGCCAAGACCAATAAATGTATTTGTAGGTCAGAATGGGGCTGGAAAGTCAAACTTCATTGGGTTTATAAAATTCTTATCAAACATGCTAAGTGGAACTGGCAATCTTTCTGGTTATACAGGATTAAATGGAGGGGCATCAGTCTTTCTTTTTGATGGGCCGGAGATTACTTCTCAACTTTCAGGGTATGTTAGTCTTAAGACCGGTACCGGAACCAACGAATATAAATTCAAATTATCGCATGCCTCTTCTGATAGTTTTGTTTATACTGAAGAACAATTTAGATACACTTCTAATGAACTGCAACAAACACAAAATTGGTATGACTTGGGTGCAGGACATAAAGAATCTGCATTAATCCATGCCGAACCAACTGGTATGACTCAAGGAACTGTCAGGAAATTGCTCCAACAGTTAATCACCTATCAATTCCATAATACAACGTTTAGTTCTCCAATAAGAAATACTAAGTCCGATATTGACAATAATTGGTTTCTGGAGGAAGACGGTAGAAATCTCGCCTCAGTGCTTCTTGAGTTAAAAGAAAATCAAGCACCTACTTATCTAAAAATAATAACTATTATACAGCAAGTCATTCCTTTTTTTGATGATTTTGTTCTAATTAATGAATATGGAAAATCTTATTTACGATGGAAAGAAAAAAACTCCACTGTAACTTTTGTGGCAACTCAAGCCAGTGATGGAATGCTAAGGGCTATGGCACTTATAACACTTCTTTGCCTGCCCCCAAACAGGCTTCCCGCTGTGATGTTTATTGATGAACCAGAGTTGGGGTTACACCCATCTGCCGTTAAAACAATTTGCGACTTAATTCATGGTGTATCAGAACATTGCCAAGTCTTCATTGCAACTCAGGATGCTGATATGCTAAATGAGTTCTCACCCCAGGACATTGTTGTTGTAAACAGGAATGGACGTGAATCTGAGTTCAGGCAGTTGAGCGATGGAGAATTAAGTGAGTGGATCGGAGTTTATAGTCTATCAGATTTATGGCATCAAAATATAATTGGAGGGAAGCCATGAAAAGAGTATTTATAATCGTAGAAGGAGAAACAGAAGAGAGATTTCTAAGACAAGTGGTTTACCCTCATTTCATCCTGAAAGGAATCCATATCGAGGCCCAACAATGGATTACAAATCGCAAACTTGGCACAAAAGGAGGCGCAAAAAGTTTCGATCTGGTTGAAAACCATATTAACAGAATTCTGTCCCGATATAAAACTGACCCGGATGTCTTCATTTCAACAATGATTGATTTATATAGCTTTCCTAAGCAAGGAAATTCAATATACAACAAAGATGTTGAGTGCCTGACAAGTGGACAAAAAAAAGTTACCCTTCTTGAAGAGAAATTTACTGAACGAATATCCCACAAAAGATTTATTCCATATGTGCAACTGCACGAATATGAGGCTTTGTTGCTTTCAAAACCAGAAATGCTGTCTGGTTTCTTCACTGACAAACAACGAGAGATTGACAAATTAATAGCTGACATCGCGGGGCTTGCCCCTGAAGATATTAATGATACTCCCGAAAACGCCCCTTCAAAAAGAATCATAAGATATATACCTGGTTACAGCAAGCAAAAAACCACTGCAGGGGCAACTACTGCAGAAAAAATAGGGCTTCCCTTTCTACGAGAAAGTTGTCCACATTTTAATCGCTGGATAACAAGGCTTGAAAATGTATGCGCACAATAGCAAAACAAGAAATAAATTTGCCATTAAATTAGGCTTTCAAAAAATTTCTTTCGAACTCAACTCACAATTCTCAGTCACTTTCACCGATCTTCCAATACCTAAAACTCATTCAGAATAATACTCCCTCCCGGCACTATTAACCATAATTTTTTTGCCCTGTTCGTTGACCGCCTCAAACAATAAAAAAAGGCCATTATTAATATGACACTCTTTGAACAATCGGATGGAACGATACACCGGTTTAATATTCAAATTAAGTCGGGATGAGAATAAGCCAAATTTATTATCCATTTTTGTCATATACCGAAATCCTTCATCAGCTACTGATATGTCGTCATATTCTAAAGGAACATCCAATTGAAATTTACAATACTCTCTAAACTCAACTGCGCCGGTTTTTCCATCCCTTTTCAATTTTAAGACGGGAGTAGAGTGCATATTTCCCTGCTTGTCCTTAAATCCGACTTGCTCAAAAATTACTTCATCATATTCTGCAGGAATTAAACATCCATCAGATGTCACTCCTCCTTTTTTACTCCCTTTCGAAAGTACAATGCCATAATCACGAGCTTTAAGATCTGCGAACTGATAATTGTCGAATTCAAAATCGGTTACGAATTTTTTACCAGATTGGTAGATCGCATATCTGTTGTTTGACTTAATCAGAAGTGTTGAACCTCGTTCTTTATAGCAAACAATATCCTCATATTCCAATGCCAAACTCAATGATTCGTATACGCTATAAATACCGAATTTACCGCTCTTTTTAATAATGTACTCATTCATAGAAACTTCTTCAATGAAATCATACTCGGCAGGTAGAATAATTTGCTTGATCAATTTCTTTTCACCGTCAACCGTGCCAAACCACTGATTGGCCAAGCCTTGCTTTCCATTTTCAGTAAAAATCAAACGATTGTGATAAAGGGTAATGCTATAAGGTGAAATATCTGCGCGTTGCTCCGGACATAATTCATTTGTAAATTTTTCAAGAGCCTGCCTTCGCCGCTTTATTTCTCCCGGCTCATTATCTAAAGGGTCAAACAAAAATTCATCTGAGACAACGGGTTCTCTATACTCGTAAACAGGCCTTTCCATTGTTACACTCACCTTGAGCTTTTTCTCTGCACTATTATGATCCGGACTGTCAATAGAAAATGTACCCACCTTGCTGTTCTTATATACCAAACGCTCAGCAACATTAATTGAATCAAACTCCGCCAGATAGGGTTCGTTGTTATGATTCACCAGGACAGCCTTACCTCCTTTTCTGAAATAATAAAACGATTCTTTTGTATACGAGTTAATAAAAAAATCAATCGGATCATCATATTGCGGTTGAATTTTCAGATTCCCCAAAGTATCCGCCAATCCCCATTTATCGCCCACCCTGAAGGGAACAAGAATATATTGTTCCTCTGGAACAACCACTTTTCCATCAGGCAACTGGCCGCATGAAGCAATCACGATCAGAAAAAAAAGACCCGCAAAACTTTCTTTCATCATTAGCTTATTGCATCATTAATACCATAAGAGAAAATATTGTTTAAGCACAATCAATCCAATATGTACACAAGCAAGCTTTACATAAAACCAGCATACTTCCAATTGTCATTGATTCCGACACTCAAGCGTGAACTCTGCCGGATATTGCAATGCTGATTTCCTGCAAAATCGATCTAGCCCAGTTATGTCAATCAATTCATATTACTGCACCTTGGCTAACCAAAGCGAGGCATTCATAAACAACTTTGCATGACTGTACAAGGGCCATGACACAAACAAGTTATTGCCCGCAGCTCCAGTTCCATCATCCATAGGTGAACTATCGGTAACCACAAAGACTCTTCCGGTTCCGAAAGTAGATGATGCGCACATTACGTTGCTGTTGTTTTGGGTTGCTGTGCTTTTCCAGATCAGTCCCTGCACATTAGGATTGGCAGCGGGGTTGAGTGTTAACGTAGCGCCGTTGTTGAACTCAAGTTGCGATACACCGCCTTGCGATCCATTGAGAATTGGATTCGTGCTGCTTCCTGTCCAGACGTTACTTGTAACCTGAGTAATATTGGTAAGGTCTATGCTAAATCCGAATGGGTTGTTCTGCACAGTATTGTTGGTCATCAGATCATTCCAGATTTCGGGCGAATCCCATCCATCGTTGTTTCTGTCGCTGATGGTATGGTCTGCAATCATCAACAATCCGCCACCATTCTGAACGAAAGTAAGAATGGCTGTTTTCTCGGCGGCAGTGAATACTTTATTGAGTTCGTCCACTACAAATACATGGTAATTCGAAAGGTCTTGCGCGTTAGATGCATTGCCGTAAGTAAGAGCAGTGCCAACGGGAAGTGTTTCTACACTGTGACCTGCCTTTACCAATGTGACGCCCCAGGCCGAAATAGCGCCCGTCCAAAATGTCTCTGAAGTAGTAAAAGTAATACCTGATTGTGCCGGTGTTGGGAAACGCACAGCCACATTGCTGTTTTCATCGATCACCCAATCAGCATTTCCTGCCTGTTCGGCTTTGGTAGCGTCGAAAAGGAATTTTTTCGGACCTGCAGCGACAGTATTAATAGTAAAAGTTTTTGCAGATGAAGTTCCTCCACCAGGAGCTGGTGTAAATACCGTTACGCTTGCGGTACCTACTGAAGCAATATTAGCCGCAGGCACAGAGGCCGTGAGTGAAGTGCTGCTTACAAAAGTGGTGGTGAGCGCAACTCCATTCCATTGGATAGCCGAACCATTGATGAAATTCGTTCCGGTTGCAGTAAGTGTAAATGCGGCACCGCCGGCGCTGGCAGATGCCGGTGAAATACTGTTCAAAATCGGGGCGGCATTGTTGCCCGAGTATGCACCTATGGTAATATCATCAAAGTTGATGCGGTTGGTTCCGCCATCTGTTTTGCGAATATCCAGGCGGACATTACCGCTGACGTTGATGGTAAATGTGGCTGTTTGAATGGTAGCTGTTGTTGTAGAAATGGTACTTCCCGACTGGAGGTAAGTAAGACCACCATCGGTAGAATACCACAATTGCCATGTACCACTGGCATCAGTGCCATATCTGGCGTGCTTCACTGATACTGTGCCCGCACCAAAGGTGTAATCGAATTTCATGGTGAGTTTGCCGCTGTTGCGCACCCTTGCCGACTGCGTTCCTGCTTTTGCATCGCTGGCAGTGTTACCAATCAATGCTTCATTGAGATTCCATGTTCCGGTAGAAAGCACTACATCAGCAGCGGCATAACTTGCCTTTGTGCCCGTTTCAAAATCTTCAATTAAGGTGGAAGAATTAAGGAGTTTTAATGATCCGTGTCCGCTGGTGCAATCCTGCGGCGCCGATGATTCAGTGAGTGTTTCCTTCTGACAAGAAAAAACAACAAGCAGCATAAAAACTGCGGTAAGTCTTTTGAATAGATTCATAGATAAGGACAATTAAAATCGATCTAAATCGGGTTAAGGTATTGGGGTCAAATATATAAGGAATGAATGTATCGGCACATGAAGAAAATATTCAAAACCAATTATCAATACAATCTATTGTATTGAGCAATTCTTCAACACCAAAGGATCACTTTTGAGCATTTCCACAAATACCCTAACTTCTTTCGATATTCTTCTAAAACCCCATTATCTCGAACGCTGAAAATTATTTTTATAGACCAGCAAAGGCTGCTGTGGGTCAAAAGTGCCCTCTCCAAATTCCCAACTATCGTTGTCAATCATTCGCTGAGAAAATAAAAACTTATTAAATTTTTGAGACAACAACTTACCTGACTTTAGGCTTACTGAAGACCGATAAATTTCAAAATACCGCGGATCCTTCGTTTTCATATAAAAGGTCATGGCTGTAAAACAAATATCCAAACAGTTCTCCTCGTTCAACTTCTGATCCAGAATAGATTCATCCAGAGAGACCACATTATAAATTTTCCACTCATAATGATCAGAAAACAAGGCAAGTTCGTAACCTATCAAAAAAGTTTTTTGATCTGAAAAAGGCGTCCAGGTATATACATCGTACCTATATCTATGGCGAGAGTTTTTATATACATAAACTTCGTAGTCTGAAGCCGCATCACCTATCTGTACAGCCGGTTTGCCGTCCATACTGACGGCGTAAATAATACCGTTATCACTACAGTCGAGTAAAACATTTGACAAGGTATCCTGAAGTATAAAATATGGGAATTTATTTGCTTCTTCTTTTCCTTCTTTTATTTGTTGTATTGGATCTTCAAAAGGGTCAAACAGCTTTTTGCTGCTGGGCTTGCTTCTCAAACCATTTCTGTAATACTCCACCTTCTTCGGCTTGCCCCTTTTGTTGTACAATATTCTTTTGCCGTGAAATTCAGCTCGTCCATTGCACTCTGCTTCGCTTTTTATATGACCGAATTCGCGGTATTCCTTCAGCAGGGCGGTTCCGTTTTTATTCCATTTCCAGATTTCCTTAAGTGATCCACTCCGATAATAAAAACGATTCTCTTCGGTCGAATTATTCAACGATTTTGAATAATTACGAAGAGAGCCGTCCTCGTAATAACCAATGCCTATTGAATTACCAAATACAACCTGATCTATGGATATAATCTTCCCATTAGGTGAGTATCCAATATGCACTCCATTGAGTTCGTCATTCCGGACTGAAGCAACTCCAGCTAAAGCACCACCATTATAGAAACTGACAATCTTTCTTCGAATATTATCAGTATCCAAAACTGTAATAGTAAGCAGGAAAACACCATGAACTTCAGATACTGTATCGACTCTGGACATTTCAAAATCACACTTGAGTACGTAACTTAGAAAAAAAGTATCTAAGGAAGCGTTAACAGGGCTTTGGTAGATGAGGCTATCAATCAAATGATTGTATATTTTTTTATAATCAACATTTGTGGTATCTGATGCAAAGGTGCCTGAAGAAAATATAATTAAAAAAAAGAATGGTATAAAAAAATATTTCATGGTCGGATAAATTAGAACGGATACACATAAAATGAAAAACGAATATCGAGCGTAACCTGACCGGGACTGGGGGCGAACCCTGCAGCATTCCATGGAAGATTGCTCTGAGTTACCTGATATTGGCCATGGTATTTCTGCTTAATATAAATCGCAACCTTAGACATCAACAGCTTATTTTGTGCCGGATCAGCCGCTCTTCTGCCCTCTCCAAAAACTTCAAAATACCTGGGTTGTATATCATCATCAAAGGGGGGGCCATTCCTTGAGGCTGCCAAAAGGCCACCTGGGCCATCAATTGTGGCATCTATTGTTGCTTTGGTAGCCGCATCAATTTCACCATTACCTTGCAAGGTAACGTTGAAAGCACCTATGGTGGATATTGTTGCGTTATTATTTACCTGAGGTTCTGCGTAATAATAATAACCGATTACACCGGTAGGGTCTTTTCTCAAATCGGGCACAAAAAAGACCTCTATATAATGATCGCCTTTCTTCTGGTAGATATTTGCCCCAATGCGCAAATTGGGAGTTTCATCAGTAATTTTTGGGTTCTTTATAATATCTGTCTCAAACATCGGAATATTGCCAGTCGGACTAACCGGGGCTCCAATATTGTTAGTCGTCAGATAAGAATGATCTTCAGTAATCGCCGCAGCACCCAACGCATGCTGCCCATCACTCAAAATCTGCGAACCTTCATTAAAGGCCAAGGCGGCACCGATAAACTCCATTGCCCCGCCACTATCGTCCTCTCCAAATTTTACAAATAGATCATTCTCCAATGTTCTTGGGTTAGTAATCCAATGAAAACGTATACGACCCAAAAAAGCAGTGACGCTATCCCATGGCACTCGCATACCATCAGGATCGATACTCACCACTGGATTATCGGCCATGGCATTATAAGGACTGTCGAACTGGTTCATAGGATCTGGAGCATGCCAGCGGCCAATAACAGGATCGTACATACGTGCATGAAAATCGTACAACTCCATACCCGAAGTGGTCCATTCGTTTTGCTGATATGATTTGCTCTGGTAAGCGCGCATGTTGCTGTCTTCGGGGCGGCTCCAGATTGAAGGCGGCTGAGTTGAATTCATTCTTCAATTTTATCTCCTTTTTCTTCCCGTTGGAAATCGAACTGAAGCCCTCACACCAATACCCCAGCCGCTTGACAAACTTTTATTAATATGAAATATTTCATCTCTATTATATAACCCGCGTGTAAGCTTAACCATTGGATGGCTTAAGCTCTCTCGATAAGCCAGATAAAATAATATTGTTGCATGCTTATTATGATTTTGATCGTCAAGAAAAGTACGCTCTAATCCCAGAAAGCCAACTATATTCGTGGATCCTGAAATTTCATACCACGAAAAAAGATTGGGATTATTGCCATCACCAGTTGTAAAAGACGCGCTACCCATTCTATTTCTGGCTAAACCCAATACCGGATGCCATTTAGATTTGAAAAAAGACACCTCTACCCCTGAATTGAAACCCAAATACGAAAATCTATCCGAACTTAATCCAGCCGACAGAGTAACCCGATCGTAAAAATTAAGTTGAGCTAAAAAGCCCATTCTATTGGTTGAAGCTTTGTAGCCGTATTCCATTGCAACTCCAAATTTAACCTTACTCTGCGACAGAGAATTGAAATTAACAAAGAGAATTAAAATTAATAATATTAATCTTTGAATATTCATCTTTGAAATCTAAAGGAAACTTTAAGGCTGAAAGAAGGAGCAAAAGTGACGAAATACTGCTTCTTATAATCGACTAATTGTCCCGTACTCGCATTATTCTCTGCGAATGCATCCATATGAGCATAATGAAACAGGAGGGAACCATTAGCAGATAACGTTGTTCGCCCGTTCAACATTCCATATATGCCCAAACCAAAATAACCAACAGCGCCCCAACCATCAAATGTTTTATCTGGACCTTCGCTCCAATTTGTAATCTGCGGCCCTCCACCCACAAACCCATTAGCAGTCCAATCAATAAGTTCATTTCTAAAAATAAAATATTCCATTCCCGCACCTAAACCAACTTGGGAGTTACCAAAATTGAAATGCGAATAATTACCATCGGGCATCCAGAAACCTCCCTTAGTGTGGTTACGGAAAAATCCTATTCTGTATTCTGCTTTTGGATTTTGATCGTTGAATTCATAACTTATCTCACCATAAGAAGATGGTTCGTCCAGCCTAAATCGCTGGAACATCATGCCTAGATCCAGCGTGCTGAGATAATTCTCCAAATCATAGTTTAGAGAAGATGGGTTGCCATACGCACGATCAGGGTTTAGCTGAACATCTGCGGATCCGCCTATTTGCGTTCTGCTGACTCTTGAATAAGTTATATGCAATTGATTCTGTAACCCCTTTTTTCCTAAACCCTTTTGCCCATCACTCAAAATCTGCGAACCTTCATTAAAGGCTAAAGCGGCGCCAGCGAGTTGCAAGGCACTGCTAACGCCGTTATCCTTAAGCCCTAAAACTTCTTCGAAGGTAAGATCTCTGGCTGTGGTTTCGGTCATCTTTCTAACAATGGTAAGACGCCCCATAAAACCAATGGAATTCAATATCCCACCCGTGGG
>JANNEQ010000076.1:0-14826 GCA_031378885.1 Flavobacteriales bacterium | reverse complement strand
AGAAGGATCACTATTTATCATTTTGTCAATCTGGCGCTCTATTTTTTTAGGTTCTCTAATCGTTAACTTTTTCATATCCTTTTTTTTCAAAGATATAAAAAAATCATAACTATACGCAATTATATATGACGTTTATTATAGAATCAGTAGGGGTTCAATCCCTGCTAGAATCAGTAGGGACTTAAATCGAAGTGGAACTTCGTTTAAGTCTTATCAGTTATTAGCTGGGCTTTTTAGGTTTCTTGCTCGATTTTGCTTTTTTGTTAAAGTCCAATGCAAGGTTTATCCAATAGTCAAAGTCGGTTTGAGATTTCATTCCGTTTTCGTCTATCATTATGTAACCTTTCATTGGTCGCTTTGTAAAGTCCATAGTTCGACAGCCAACTTTTTCAATAACTGTTTCGTGCAGTTCTGGGTCAATTCGGCACATGAGTTCGTCCTTGATAATTCCTACGCACATTTTGTCGTTGTACATAAATGTCAAGCCACCCATCATTTCTTTTTCAGTAACGTTGGGTAGCTCGACAAATGTTTCTCTTACTCGATTTGCTAAATGTTCGTCGTATGCCATTTATTTTTCTACGTATGTTTTTAAACCGTTTAGAAACTTATTTATTCCCGAATTAAATTGTTTTCCAATCATCATCTTGTCCATAAGTAAACCAATTATACCAAACTTTACAGTGTATTCCATTACTTGTTGCACTTTGGTTTGATTGCCAATTTTTTGGAAACTGTAAGTGTGTTTCAAACCTTTAATTGGAAATGAGCAGTCAGTAAGTTGGTAAACCAATTCTTCGTTTGGATTAAAAACTGTAATCTTTTCGTCAAACCAATTTTTGCCATCTTGCATTAGCACTTTTCTATTTGCTTCAATTCCTGTTTTGTTTTCTGAAATCAAAGTTGCTTTCTTAACTGTTGGGTCAGTTTTGTCCAACAGTTCTAAATCAGTTAAAACGTTCCAAATTTTGTCAATAGGTGCATTAATTGTAATGTAGTTTATTAATTTTCCCATCGTTTTATTTCATTGAATGTAATGCAACCTTATTTCCTTCTGTGTCTAAAATATGAGCCATAAAACCATTTTGTCCAATTGCAGTTTTTGGCAATAATATTTTTCCGCCTGCACTTTCTACTTTTGAAAGTGGTGTGCTTAAATCTTCACCACCATTCAAATAAATTAATGCTCCTTTTGTTGAAGGTTCAAAACCTTCGTATTGAGCTATTCCACCGCCAACACCTTTTTCCATATCACAAGGTAACATACCATATTTTCCATCTGGGAAAGGCATTTCTATAATTTCAGCACCATACAGTGTTTCATAGAATTTTTTTGCTCTTGCGAAATCTATTACTGGGATTTCGAACCAATTAATTGAATTTGTCATTTTTGCTTTTTTAATTTGTGAACTGCAAATATACAAAACCAATTTAAATTTGCAAGTGGTATTTATTTTTTATATTTTTGCATTATGAAACAGATAAAAAGAAAGTCGGATTGTCCGATAAATTTTGCATTAGAAATTTTTGGTGACAAGTGGACTTTCTTAATTGTCAGAGATTTAATGTTTAAAGGGAAGCACTTTTACGGTGAATTTTTAATGTCCGAGGAAGGAATTGCTACCAATATTCTTTCAGATAGATTGTCTTTGTTAGAAGGAAATGGAATAATTCGTCGGTCAAGTGACCCAAGTCACAAACAAAAAATAAAGTATAGCCTTACTCAAAAAGGAATTGATTTGGTTCCGTTGTTGGTCGAGTTCATTATGTGGTCAGCCAAAAATGATAAAGATTCTGCTGTCGATTTGAATTTTGTCAAAACTGTCAAACGAGATAAAGTTGGTTTGATATCCAAAATTTGCAAAGGTCTTGTCGAAGAGTAGGGTGTATCGTAGCCTTGCCACTAACGGCAGACTGTGAAAAAACTCCCAGCCCGCCGTTCGTATTTTATCCGATAAAAATACTTCAAATCATTTGACATCTGATGCCGGATTTGCAAATGTTTACTCAATGCAAAGAATACAAGGAATATCGCGGAATCAGGTGGAATTTTCCTGTTATGGCCACGGATTTCTGGCTGCTTAACCTAACTGTTGACTCGAGAAAATGGCAAAACTTATGCTGTTTGTCTTTCACAAAAGCGCGCCGCTTTCTGTGAGGTCGACGCCAAAGTTATTCAACACCCATAACATAAACTTCTCTCTTCTAGGCCGCTCCCGAAGGGTCGTTCAGCACAGGCTTAAATCGAAGTGGAACTTCGTTTAACGCTTATATATTGGAGGCTGGTGTTCTTTAGTTGTCATTTGTTGTTGAACTGCTTAAGTTGTTCGTAAGCAAGTTATATGCAGGCATAAAATCTTCTTGTAGCTTATCATATAAATAGTCCGACAATCTCTCCAAGTCATTTAATTGTAGCCTATATGATTTAAAAGCCAAGTGTGCCCATGAAGAATTAGATTTTTTATCATCATCTAAAAGTTTGTTGAAGCCATTTTCATTTAGAAGTTGTCGAAACTCGGTCTCTCTTTTAAGAGCATCTTTGTATATCTCTAAAAATATTGTCAGTTCTGGTTCTTCACTTACTGCTTTGTCAAGCACAATTGCAAAATATACTTGAGCTTGATTCTTTGAGTCCCAAAAATGTCTCCAAGACCAACTGTTGCCGTAAAAACTCCATCCTAACTTCTCTGCAACAATTCTTAGTTGACTTACAATATAATTGTATGCTGCATCGTGAGTTTGTTTTGCTCTTAAAACCTTTGAAGGATATTGAAAAAAGAATTTGGCATCTGTATTCATGGCGTTGTTGTCTATTAGATTTTCCATATTATTGATAAAGTCATTTAAGTAAACGTAGTTATTGTAAGTGAGGTTTGTCGGTAAACCTCTTGATTTAAGTTTTAACATCCATTCCGAGTGAGTAATGTTTATAAATTTGTCTTGCAAGTCGTTGAGGATATTGTGTCGTCTTAATGTAAGTAAAATCCCTACTTTGTTAGTTGCATCTACACTGTCATAGTAATCATGCAAGTCATTATGAACTCCACTAAATATTTTGTTCTCAATAATCAGAGCTGATTTTGAGATTTGCTTGCCAGTTTCACCTTCAGAAGTAGAAGCAATCACCAAGTCTATTCGGTTTCCCTTGTTAGTTTGATATTCAAGCGAACAAAATAAATTATCAAATTCAAGTCGTTCAGTCCGATTAGTTTTAATCATGACTAAATCAATCATACTCTCCAAGAATAAATCTGAAATATCCGGGCTTCTTTCTCGATTGAGAAAATATGAATAAATCTGAGTGATGGTGTTTTCATGGTATTGAACGCCTACAATATCCATAAAGCCATCTTGTCGCTTTTTTGGTTCTGGAATCTCTAAAAGTAAGAAGTCAATTAAGTCCTTGTCGAAATCTGTCGCTTTACTCATTTTCTTTATTGTCCAACGTGATTGTTGATATTTAAAACTGTCGCCACACACTTGCCGCCAACGGCCAGGTATTGACGAAGGCTGGGAAATAGAATTCCGTCTGCCCGGTACCTATGATGATTGAAATTATTTTGTTGAAGATAACAACTGTTGCCGATTGCTGTTGTGTCAGACCAAACCGAAGCTGAACAATGATTTGCTGCCCATTGCTATTGAGTCCACCTAGCTTTTGCCAATACCCATGTTGGCAGCTGCGCCTTTTCTTGTAGGATCAAAGAAACACCTTTTAAACTTTCAAAAAACCCAATTCATATACTTGGGGCTGTAATTTTTCTGTCAATGTTTTATAGGCATCCTCAAATGGTTTGAAATTTACTGGCATGGTGTCTCCGCTTGCACTACGTAATTGTAATGCTTTTCTAATTTGGTACCAACCCACATCTGCACGATTTAGTTTAAGTTCATCCCTTACTATTCTAACATCCGTGTATGCAAAATAGGCTTGCCATAAAATTCGCCCTTCTTTCAACACATTATTTGCTTCAGTTGAGAGTTTTTTATCTTTTAAGTATTGCACCATAAAATCACTTTCAAAACGGTCTGTTGCATTTACTTCTGTTTCTGTAAAAGGTATAAAATGATTTACGATATTCCAGGTTTTGCCATTCCATACCAAATCATTGGCACTGGCTGATAGGTTGCTGCCATTAAATAGCATCCATATTAAACAATCTGCTTTAAACTCATTGCTTAAAGGCTTTGTGGGTTGCAAAAACTGATCTCTATCATTTAGCCAAGTTGGTTTTATTACTCTTCTCACGGTAAACACAATTGCAGCCTGCCAAAGGTTTTCTCGAGTTACAAAAAAAGCACCAGGACTTCCATAGCCTGAGGAGAATAAGGCGGTTTGTTGCGAAGCATGTTGCAAATCATTACAACTACTTAAAAGACAACCAATGGCACCATCTGTTCCTTTTGAGCCTCTAACATCTTTAGTAACTATTGCTGGAACTATCGCATTTTTTAGTGGTACGATATCAATTTTGTTAGGTTTAGGACGTTTTATCCACTCTGTCAATAAAATTTCTTTGGGCAAATTATAGAACAATTTAGAACCAATTGGATTAGCTTGCTTGTTTAATACTTCCAAAGTGATCTCAGTAATAGGAGTTTTAGTTTTAACTAATTGATTTGTTTTCCATATTAAAAAACCAATAGGAAAATCGCCTTTTAATCCATCAAATGTTTTACTCGGAACTACAAAGCCTCCTAAGTATTGAGCATTCCAAACTTTCCTAAATTTCTCAAAGTTCGACGCATTGATATATTTTAATTTTGAAAATATTGCGATCGTAGCTTTGGGTATTTCTATTGAAATGCGTGCAATGAATTGAGTAAATAATTCTCGATTGGCAAAGCCATAACCGTCTAAACTTGCGGCCATTTTTGTAGAGGCTACTCCTGTCTTATTTTCAATTCCAAGTGAACTTGCTGATTCAGCATAAGGCGGATTAATTAAGATCAAAATTTTCTTTCCTTCGATAATAGCTTGTCTTAAACCGTTAGGTATTTTATTAGTAAGTAAATAATCTATTTTGCCATCATCAGTAATGTCATCATTCAAATAATCATACTGAAAACGAGTTGCCGCGACACAAGTTTTGGTGGCTTTCATTACATCCACGTCGGCTTGGTCCAAAGTACTCATGTAAATGTTACGTGGATTACTATGCTTTACCTCCAAGTTGCCGACACCACAGCACATATCCCAGATTATGTATTTTTTTTGCCAGTTGTTGCCAAGGGTTTCTGTTAGCTTGTCGTAAGCCTTATCTACCACTGCCAAAGGTGTGTAATAAGCCCCTTTAAAGCTCCGTTCATCCAAAGGAATTAAACTATCTCTGCGTTCCAGCAAATAATCCCTATATTCTTGCTTAGGTGGCCGGTGGTATATTGCCCAGAATTGCCTGTAGCCTTCTTTGCTACCAAGTTCATATAATTTGCCGCTTAAGCTAAAAACTGGGGCATTGTTTTTATGTAACAATTCGGCAGGGAGATTGTCATGAGTGCTTACAGTTCCATCGCTCATGATATCAGCAAAAAATAACAAGGCATAATCTTCTTCAGCAACGCCTTTAATTTCTCGGCCAATCATTGCTACCCATTTATCAAATACTTGTTTTAAATTATCTGGCGTTATTTGCGCTCTTATTATATCGCCAGTTTTGATAGCGTTTTTTATGGTGTTAATAAACTCATTCTCGTGTTGTTCGATTTTAAAGCTTACCAAATAAGTACCAATATAAGCTGACACTACATCTAAGGCTTCTTGAGTGTAGCCACTTGCATTTTTTCCCCACTTGATGGGCTGCTTTTTATTAGACAAAAGCGGTAATGCATCTGCGGTTTTCATAAGAGCCGCCTTTTTAGTATCAATCACACATAAAAAGGGTGGTATAACATCTCCTTTATTTAAAGCTTGCTGCACATAGTGCAAAAGCTGAGTAAACATTTGGTAGGTGCTGTGTTTATAACCATCCTTGGCTTCAAACCAAATTTCCTTCGTTTGTATATCGTAAAGGTTTTTATTGTAATTCTTTAGTTCAAGAGCTTGTATATAAGCATCTTTTACATCTTCTTCGCTGCTTGCCTGCTGTAGTTTATCGTAAAGGGTCATAATTCTTTATGTGTTTTGCAATATACCAAGAAATAAACTTGTGCAGAGTTATTGGCCGTCGCATTGTGTTAGAATTCTAAAGCTGCCATGGCATTGCAGCCAACTCATTAATATACGTATGTTTTAATATTACACCCCAAATATACTGCTCTGCGACTTTTGTGGCCAACCCGAACAATTGATCTGCGCTATTAGACTGATAATAAGGCGCCGAAGAGGATATGCAAACCTTCATTCAGTTACTTTTTTGTACCAAACAATACAAAATTCGAAGTGCGCATTTTGTATTGTTGGCCGATGGAGCAATACATTTTGCGAAGTGCCCATTTTGTATTGCCATGACCAAATTAAATTCATTTTGTCAAACAATCCCCCCAATTTTAATCCGCTAATAAAATTCTGAAATTTGTCATTTCGAATCACTGGACAAAAATTGCGTATTTCTACGGACTACCTTCCCATCGACGCCACCGAATAATACACCACCACCCACCACCCGCCACCCGCAAAATTTCCTAGCACCTCCCCGAAAAAATCCTACCATCACAATAATCGTATTATTTTAAACTTTCGTCGCTGATTTTCGCGGGAATTTTTTCAAATCAAATTTTCAGGCTCAGAAATGCATGGGTGAATCAGGGCCATCATTTTTTTCCTCAAAAAAAATTTCTACAAACAAAAGCACCGGCATTTTTTAGGTACTCGCCACCAAATTCCCCGTAATTTCCATTTTTAATCACCATCCGCCGAAAATTTCTCTCCCGAACTTGCCCTCGAATTTTTCCCAGCCGATAGCTCCATAGAATTTTCCTCCAGCTGGAAATTCTCCAGAATTTTTCAATTTTAATCTCAATCCGCCGAAAATTTCTGTCCGGAACTTGCCCGGGAATTTTTTCCAGCCATAAAATCCCCAAAAAATCACCAGCCACGACAATTTTCCCATTTCCAGCGACAGATTCCATTTCATCTTTTATTTTTTCCATCGGCCGGAGAATTTTCTGCCCGCGAAATTTTTTTCAGGAACTTTGAAAATATGACAACAAAAATCTGACGACAAAATTCTGTTGTCGGATTTTTGTTGTCAGTTTTTTTTATTTTTGGAAATATCTCGCTTAAATCCGGCAAAAATTTAATCTCAGCCTCAATGATCTGTCAGAATTCCTGAAAATTTCCCGCGGACATATTTTGCCGGCACAAACTGTAAAGTGCCTTTTGAATGGAAATGAACTTCTTTTTGCGGCCAATCTGAAAATTCTTGTCCTCAATTGGGACCTTGACAAGAGCGCCCATGAATATTCTGTCTTTATCCATTCCCCACCACACCCCACCCAAAAATTAATAAGGGCGGACCGTTGTCCACCCTTATCAATGACTTGCATTTAATACCAATTCCAAATATAATTTAACCCAAAGGGTAAATTATTTTGTGAATTGGTTATGCCTCCACTAAAAATAAATAGTACTATGAGGCGCAGCCGAAACCTGCCTTTGCCGGCAGGCAGGTTGGACTATATTATTTTTGTAAGCGGTATAACGACGATTTTATCTTGCTACAACTACCCTTTCTACAGTTGAATAAACTGCTGTTTGAACTATAACCATGTAAACTCCGCTCGCCAGATCTGTTACATCTATGCGCTGGTCTACAATTCCTTCTGATAAAATATTTTTGCTTACGATTTCTCCCGTAGAACTTCTTATTTCATAAGTACCTGAAACTTCTAAAGGATTATTAAAACGAATAGTGAAATCTGTTTTGGCAGGATTCGGCCATATCGAAACGGTGATTTCCTGCTTTTCTTCCACAATTTCTTCATTGCCTGATTCGTCAATGATATCGTTGCCGCTTGCTTCTATTTGTCCGCTCATCGCTGAACCGGGATCTTTGGTGTTGATATTGGCCACAGGTGTTTCCGTTACCATTATCGGGATGATTAATACGTTATTGACTTCGTCACTTTCTGTCACCAGATTGCTGTCGTCCACGCGCACCACAAGATAGCGCTGGCCTATACCCGCAGGAATGGTAAATGTAATGGTCTCTTCGTCGAAAGGATCGCCACCACCGATAGAAGAAAAATCTACACCTACAATGGGAGCGCTCGACGAATAGGAAGCCACAGTACTCCAGCGGTAAACCATAAAGCCATTCACTGCGGATGCACCGGGCAAGCTTATATTTTGGTTGCTGTTGAAAGTTACTGTAGTTCCAACCGTTACAGTGCTTGCAGACAATACAATCTGATCAAGGTACACATCAGGAAGATTCGATAAGCTCGTAACTTCAATTGCCAGCACATTCAAATTGGTTTCATCTATTTCAGCTACCAGCGATGTATTGTCGCACTTCACCAGAACATATCGGGTACCAATACCTGAAGGTATTACAAATGTGGTGCTTTCATTTTCACTCGCCAATCCTCCACCAAGCAACGAACTACCTGAAGCGATTATAACATCGTCAGCAGACCACAATTGATCCAACGACCACCTGTACTCCAATACCACGTTGGTCTGAGTCATTGTGGCAGATGAAGTTTGTTGTGTGCAACTGATCGCTATAGTTTGACCGTTGTTTACATTGAGGTCATCTGCAGTGAGATTAGAAACGGTGATGTCAATCGGAGATACGGCAACCGAAACAGTAACCGAGGTAAAGTAAGTATTGGATTCATTCGTTTCTGAAATGAGATCGTTGGCGTCGCATTTAAACAATACATTCCACACACCGGTGCCGGGAGGAACAACGAAGTTGATAGTTTCAGATTCGCTCACCACGCCACCGCCCAAAGCTGAAGTATTGGTTCCAATAACAGCATCATTTGCAGACCACGTAGCATCTGTAGACCACCTGTATTCGATAAGAGAATTTAACGGAGTATAAGCAGCATTGCTGATAACCTGAGAGCAGTTGATGGTTATGCTCTGACCCTCTGTTGGAGTAAGGTTGCTGATCGTTCTATTGGTGAGATATAAATTGGGCAATGTGGAAGTAACCAGAACAGTGAATAATGAACTGACCAAGTTGTTTTCATCTATTTCGGCAATGGCATTGGTGGCATCGCACGAGACAAGAAGATATCTTGTGCCGCCCCCTGTAGGAATAGTAAAAGTGAATGTTTCGCTTTCACTCGGAGAGTTTATACCGAGCAATGAAGTACTGGTGCCCAGAACTACGTCATTTGATGACCACAATGCATCTGTAGACCACCTGTATTCAAGCACCACATTCACCGCGGTAGAAGGACCATTGCTGATTACCTGCTGGCTCGTCACTGTCACACTTTGTCCGGCGTTACCGCTGGTAAGACTGGTGATAAGATTTACCACACTTACATTAGGTTGTGTAATCAGACTTTGCTGTGCCATTTGTACAGCGGAATTCATGTTTACTCTTCCATATCCCAGTTCATTGCTCCATGTGCTTAAAGTATTGGTTGTGCTGGTTGAATAGGTATAGGTACCAACTTTTTCGCATGACTGTGCCATTATTGCCTTAACCTGAACTTCAGTGAGATTAGGATTGGCGACTAAGACCATACCACATACACTGGCAGCTACCGGACAAGCAGCGCTGGTTCCGCTAAAACTGGTGTAATCGGTAGTGTTGTATCCGCCGGCACCGCTTCTGTCAATGGTATAAATTCCGCTACCGGGAGCAGCAAGAGTTAATCCATTGCCGTAGTTCGAAAAAGATGAACGTGTATCAGCACTGGTTGAGCTACCCACAGCAATTACCCCGCTATAAGAAGCCGGATAGTTTGTCCAGGTCGAAGTTCCACTGTTGCCCGTACTTCCCAGCACAACTATTCCCTTTCCACCTCTTCCTGAGGTGCGGGCTGTAGTGATGGCAGAAGAAAATGCAGTATTGGAAGAAGAGCTGCCGAATGACATGGAAATACAAACCGTGCTCGCATTGCTGATGGCGCGATTGATTGATGCAGCCTGAATAACGGAAGATGTACTGAAGGTACCTGATGCAATATTGTATCCGATTTTGATGGCTTGCACCTGAAGGAAATTAGCTCCCAATCCGGGAGTGCCCAGAGCGTTGTTGTGTTCAGCACCGGGAATTCCTGCGCAACTTGTTCCGTGGTTGTCAGAAGAGTTTTCTGGAAGCACATCGGTAGTTTGTGTCACTGCGTTATAAGTATCTACCCAGTTTCCCACCATATCAGCGTGATTGGTATCGAAGCCATTTCCGTCAATTACGGCAACAGCTTTTGCTGCGGCAGCAGTTGGAATAAGCCCCCATGCCGCATCAGCATCAATGTCTTTGTCGCTGGTTTGAAAAATAGACCAGCAACTGCTGTAAAAAGGATCGTTTGCGGTGCTGTTGTAGCAAGTGATAATTTCATCGCGCACCACCATTTCGAAATAGCCCGACAATCTGGCTTCATCTTCAAAATAATCATAAGATACCTGGGAGGGCAAGAGTACAGTGTACCATCCAAGATTTTCGAGTTCCCTGTCAGATGTACATCCGATTTCAGTGCAAAAATTTCTGCTCTTGCTTTCGAAGCCTTGAGCCGGCTTGATTACAACCTGTCCGGTTGGATAGGTAGGATTTCCTGCTGCATCGAACCTCACCTCTTCAATTCGCGAAACACCCGCAGTGCTTCTTAATAAACGGGTAAATAGTTCTTTGCTTGTGGTTGTGTTTTTTACAACAAGTATATTCATTGGAGCATGTTCGCTCATTACTACTGTACCTTCGGGTAGTTTCCGGTTTTTAAAACTGATTGCATTGTCGAACCTGACAACCAGTTCTGCACTCGCAAGCTGCGCGAAGGCCGCATTTTCAAATACTATGAGCGAACTCAACAGTAATAAGAACTTAATAATGACTCTTTTCATTTTCCTTAGGTTATTTAAATTAAAAAATAACCGGCCCCTTTCAATCTCAGCGTGTGGCCGATAAACACCCTGAGATATTCGACATCAACTTTTCAGTGATGTCTCTTGCCCGAGACAGATAAAATTCATCCTTTTGAGAATCTTTTATCGCTTTGGCAGTTCCTGTTCAGATTAAGAGGTAAGGTTGCTTAGGTTTCCTGATCTGGGCATTTCTTAAAGGTAGACCCCAATCAAGTTATATAGAAAACAAATTTTGTTACAAGATTCACCGATTACTAAGCCGGCTTTTTTGTGCCGTGTAAAAATGAAATTATGATTGCTGATACTGTAGAATGCGTGCATAGGTTTTATCAACAAATCGATAATTGGCCTATTGATTTGGGAATAAAAGATCGGTGAATGAGGAGAATTTGGCGACGAATAAGGCAAATTATGTGTGTAACTTTCAATAAGAAAAAACGGTCAGGGTTAATTCGTGCTGCCGAACGGGAAGAAATATTGCCTGAATAGTCCGGCCTAAAGCCTTGTTAACAATGGTATTTTGGTTTTTTCGGGGGAAATGTCCCAAAATGGAGTGCTGCGTGTGTAAAAAAATGAGTATTGGCATCCGCCCTAAACCACTCAAAAGAATACAATATTTGAGGTGTTCACAATACCAGGTGAATGGAACCTTGGGCAATCCTTTTTGGCAGGCCCGATTGGAATTACATTCGCCGCAATCTTGCGATTATGAAGTTCAGCATTTATGGCAATGGCAATGTAGCGCACCACTTTAGCATGATGCTCAGGGCAAAAGGTCATGAGTTGTTGCAGGTGATGGCGCGCAATACTGAGAAGTCAGCTTTGTTCGCAGAGCAGCATGGATGCAGGCGCATTCTTTCCGCATCAGATTTTTCGCCTGAAAATGACATGATTCTGATTGCCGTAAAGGATGATGCCATAGAAGAGGTTTCAGCCCAGATTGGTGATCAATTCTTTTGTGTACATCCATCCGGCGCGACTTCCATGGATATTTTGAAGCAAAAAAGAAAAGGTGTTGCGTGGTCGATACAATCTTTGAGCAAAAACAAAGAAGTAGATTATGCGGCCATTCCATTTTTGATTGAAGCATCTGATGCGGATGACCTTGAATTTCTCAGAAGCACACTTTCAGAAATCAGCAACGAAGTCTATATTACCAATTCCAATGCGCGGGCTCATGCCCACATGGCCATTGTTTTTTCCAACAACTTCTCCAATCAGTTGATGGATATTGCCGGAGGAATTCTGGAAGAAAATAATCTGCCGGCCAGTTTGATTTTACCATCCGCCAAAGAGATGGTAGAAAAACTCAGGACCATGTCGCCCTCAGAAGCACAATCAGGTCCTGCCTCCAGGGCTGATATGAAGACCATCGGAAGGCAGCTTGAATTTCTAGAGGACAATAAAGAATTAAGTTCAATTTACAAAATATTTACAAATCGCATATTGCGTAATTTTCATGGAAAAGAATTATAAAGCGAAGTTGAATGACATCAACTTCTTTTGTTTCGATGTCGATGGCGTATTTACAGACAATATAGTATGGCTCACACCAGATGGCGAGCAAATGCGCACAGCCAATGTGCGCGATGGATATGCGGTGCAACTGGCAGTCAAGAAAGGATTGAATATTGCCATTATTTCTGGTGGAAAAAGTGAAGCCGTAAGAAAGCGATTTGAAGGATTGGGTGTGAAAGATATTTTTCTCGGATCATCACACAAGATCGAAATTTTCAAACAATATCTTTCTTCCAAAAACATCGAAGCCACCGAAGTCTGCTACATGGGCGACGATATTCCTGATTATGCGGTGATGACGCATGTCGGACTTGCAGCCTGTCCTGCCGATGCAACACCCGAAATCAAATCCGTCAGCGATTACATTTCACCATTGGGTGGCGGCAAAGGCTGCGTTCGCGATTTGCTGGAGCAGGCGCTGAAAGTGAAGGGGCTTTGGATGGATGAGGAGGGGATGGTGTGGTAGGGAGAGAGATAGTAGTTTACCGCCCCTTTTAACGAAAAAAAATTATTCAGGCATGGTGTCATCAAAATTTCATAAAATGTTTTTTTGATTCCGACGGAATCAAAGTTACATGAAATGATTTTTTGATGACAAAAGCATAGGGGAGAAGCAAAAAAAATCTCCAGTCGAAAAAACAACCGGAGATTTCTTTAAACTTTAATTTAAATTTTTGAAATGAAAATAACTTATACCAATGTTCATTTCAATTTAGTCCATGCCGTGGATGAAATGATACAGTGGTAAATGCCGAAAGAGTAGCTGTTTAGTAGAATCAAGCGCAGCGCGGATTGGACTAAAACAGATACCAAATCGGTATTAAAGCAAATGTATTAAAAGATCAAACCAAAACGGCTGGCATTTGGCCTGATTTTTCAAAGTTTCCGGTAAAATTCAGTTGAGCAAGCCAACACCGAAATTATTCCCCAAAATTTATCTTGACATCTCCACTCAAATTCCATACGTTTGTTTCGTATTAGAAAAAATACAAATTGTAACCAATTGCTTTCAACTTTTATCCAACACCTCAAATAACCATACTATTATGACATAGTCTCCTACCTAAAATATTCGCGTCGCTAATGGTTCTTACTATGAAAAATCGCCAGTTCAAAAAGATTTAGCACATGCACGCATTAGATGATGCGCCCGACGGGCGTGTTCTCTTCTGCTTATTATGTGCTGACAGGTGTCTGGCGATACCATCATAGTAGTAATCAGCGTTGGTTCACGCCCAATCTATGTAGTTAAACCCCGAATCAAACTGAACCTCGGATTCACCTAAAAACAAAAACGACAGACAAAAATGAAACAACAAAACTACTCTCTGCTTGCTGAAAACTAGACACAAGTAGTAACGAATGCTCCGTGCACGGGAGGTGCGCCGGATGGTTCGGTCAATTTTTTTCTAGAAGAACTTAATTCGTCTTACAACAATTATAACATGTTTAATAAATTCTACATGCTTCTTGCGTGGGTGCTGGCTATGGCTTTCACTTCGCACGCCCAACAACAAACCGCCATCCTGCTGGAAAGCTCCAGCGTAAATGGCGTTCAGGAAATGTTCTCTAAACAAGTCTCCCAGCGCAACCTCGTGGACAACCACATTTATACGTGTGGCTCAACACTGAACAATGGCGGCACTTACGACATGCTGCTCACCAAACACGATCTGAGCAACAACCTTGTCTGGTCGGTTACTTACACCGGCACGGGCAACTACAACGATTATGCTACCGATGTAAACTTTGACACGCAGGGAAACATTATTGTAGTGGGAACAAAACAAATAAATGCCCTCAACTACGATGCTGTAACCCTCAAGTACAACAACAGCGGCACATTGCTCTGGCAACAAAGCTACAACGGTGCGGGCAATGGCCCCGATGGATTGGGCTGCATTGTTACCGACGCGTCAGACAATATCTATGTGTCTGGCTCCGCATTCCAGAGTGTGAGCCAACTGAGCAATATGCTGCTGATAAAGTACAACAGCACAGGCGCGCAGCAATGGGCCAATACCTGGAACAATGCCACCTACAACCTGCAAGATGCTGGCTTCCGCATAATTCTAAGTGGAGCTTATGTTTATTCTTATGGAGGTTCACAGATTTCTGCCAGCCCTGTGGAATGGCGTATGGTCAATGCGCAGTATTACACCAGCAATGGCAATTTGTATGGCGCCAGCACCAGTTTGGGCGACGACGAAAGTTTTGCAGAAGTAACCGATGTTATTCTGGACAACAACCTCTACACTACCGTTACAGGTTATGTGAATGTAGCGGGGCAGGGCAAAAACCTGCGCGTCACCAAATTCAACCAA
>JANNEQ010000196.1:0-32884 GCA_031378885.1 Flavobacteriales bacterium | reverse complement strand
TGAGCAAAAAAAACTTTTTTCAGTCAATTTTCAGTAGTTTTTGGGGAATTGAATGTCTGAACCCCTTGATTTTATTGAGTTGGTTTTTCAAAAAAGGTTTGTGTGGCTCAGGGGGGTATTGTTTGTTTGAATTATTGCATTAAGCTTTACAGCCCAAAATGTAGAGGATAAAGTTATCAATTCAAAAAAATGAAAAAGCTCCTGAAAATTTAGTGAATTATACCAAGCCTTCAACGATCAACGAAAACCATTTGCCAAAACAAAATCTGTGTGGCTCAAAACGGGAATTCAAAAAAATGAAGTCCCAGAGTATAGGGGCTTTGATGAATAAAGTGCTCAACTTGGGTTATACCAATGTCCATTTTAATTTAGGCCAAAGACTAATTAAAATGTTACAGTGGTATATGCCGATAGAGTAGCTGTTTAGTAAAATCAAGCGCAGCGCAGATTGAACTAATACCTATTCGGTATCTGTATTAAAATAAAATCCGGCAATTGGTTGAAAAATTGCACAATCGGCTCAGCTGTTCCTGAGATAATCCAAACACAAAGGGCACATCATTCAATGTGCCCTTTGTGTTTATTTTCTATCACTTTTTAATTCATGCTATTGGTGTCTTACAAATGCCCTCTTGAAAAGCACGGCATCCTTATCTCTTATGCTCAACAAATAACCTCCTGAAGAAAATTGTTGGGTAGGAATATTCCATTGGCCACCGGAGGCATTTACATTTTGTACAAAAACAAGCCTGCCGGAAATATCCACCACTGAAATCTGATACATTCCTGACTTCACAGAGTTTGAGGTAATGGAAATCTGATCAGAAGATTCACTCCAGAGAAATGCACTCTCTTGTGCTACATCATCCACCAAAATTGCAAGGTCTTCTGTAACCACTACTTCAATGGTATCTGTATCGGTACAATATCCATTGCTTACTTCCAACACCAAAGGATAGTTGCCGGGTGACGAAATTTCTGTGCTAAATACGGATCCGTTGTGTATTTCATTTTCGAATGTCCATTGATAAACTGAAAATGGATCTTCCACAGCTTGTGTTTCTATCCACGAAGCGAAACCTTCAGCAATAGATAAGTTGATATAATCATCCTCAATTTCGGCATTCGCTGAATAAATATCACGCAGGTCAGCCGTCAATTCAATTACACCACAGCCATGGTCAATCACTACCTGGTATTCCGCTCCGGCCAGGCCGGTAAATTCGAGCAGACCGGAATCTGTAGTGCCTGTATGTTGGTAATTGTGGTCCGCACTTTCTATTTCATAATGGTATCCCTGATTATCGGTTACTTCCACAATTATCGACCCCAGAGAGTTTGAGTTGCATTCATCCACTGTGAACGAAGTAATCTGCGCCTGTACAAGACTTTCGCTCTCCACGAAAATCCAATTTTCTACCGCTGGACAATAGACCCCGGCATCTTGCACTATAGCCAGATAATATCCGCCCTGAAGGCCTTGTATCGCTCCATTCACCAGTCCGGAATAAATCATTTGTTCGTTTTCATCGGTCAGGTTTATCCAGTCATCAGCATATCCGGTAATTAATTCTATAGACCCGGAAATACTTCCATTGCACAATGCAGCAGTTGTAATGATTTCCAGAATGCTTGTTTCCACATCGCTTCTAAGATTGACGGTGTGGGTCATTACCTCACAGCCAGCATCGATACTCACGGTATATTCCTGTCCAGATAAATTCTCAAGATGGAACATGGTTTCAGTCATCACCTCATCGAAAATCACTTCACCCTCTTCTGTACTAACCGTGATTTCATAAGAGTCGCTGTTGTGCACAACAACATTCAATTCGCCATTCGTATCTGCATTGCATTCTACCGGGAGTATCGACAATACTTCGGATGAAATGGCAAGCGGCTGTTGTAATTCAACATTCAACTCCATTGCACCGCATTGTTCGTTGTTCAAATTGCCTTCTATTGTGTAATTACCCGCTGCAAGATTTTCAATGGTGGTACCCGCACTTCCTGAAGAAATCAACTCACCCTGATTATTGGTCAAATTGAAATATGCGTCTTCCGAACAAATTATTTCAATAGATCCGTTAGAATCTCCAAAACATGCAGCATCATTAGCAATAAAATCTATGGGCTTCACCGCATGAATCAATAGTCTGAATCCGGAATAAGGTGTTGTCGTTTGCAACAACAAGCTATCGGCGGCGCCTGCATGAATAGAATTGCCCGTGAGCAAATCTTCCACATACACACACCAGCCATCAGGAATATCAATAGCCTCGGTGATTTTGAAATAATAAATTCCAGCCAGCGGCATTTCCACATAAACGGGAATGGCTGCGCTGTTGTCTATCATGGGTCTGGCATCAATAGTCAGCATTTGCATATCAGCAGACATTAGAGCAAATTCCACAGCCTCATCATTGCTGCTCGGGATTTTTAATGCGTCGTAGGCCTGATCAAAAGCAATACTTGCCTCATCAGAAAAAGCCAGTGTGGAATAATCTGCTGTTCCATTTTCTGCCATAATCGCAAAGGTGAGGTGTGGAGTTTCCTGCTCCTCTTCCTCTCTTTCGAAAGAAATTCCGTTGTGGGTTTTGAAAGATTCGTCGTAGTGTATAAATGCGCCGGGAGCCGATGCTTTCACAAAGAATGATTGGCTGGACGCGATGTACCGGGGCGCAGTACCGACATTGAGTGTGGCGCTATATGCCCTGAAATTGGCAGACTCAGCTTCGTACAACCAGAAAGAAGAAATTCCAGAACCTGCATTGGCCATTTTCTTAAAGTCCACTTCCGAAGGATATTGATTGACCACCAGATTCCATCCATCCGCTGTGGGATCGCCTGTATTTGTAAATTGAATATTTTTATTGAATGTCTGCTGATAAATATCGCCGGTTACATCCAGTATCTGCGCATCAGTTTGCATGTATACAAAATATCCGGCATCAGGAAGAAGTGGGTCAGAAAGGCTGTTCACCGGCTGGTATCCATTGATCATGGCTCCCGGTCCTGCTTCATTATAGTATTGAATATTGGTAAATGGATAGGGCGGTGGATAATCTGAACCCACAAATCCTGAGGTGATAATGTCGTCGTTCCAGTCGGCTATCGTCTGGCCCTGCAACGGGCAGCCCAATGCCACATAACTTCCATAAGGATAGTTGGCGAGCTGTGGAACATACCGTTGCAATGTTATTTTACCAATAAGACCTGCGCCATTTGCAATCTTTCCTATTGAAGCAGTACCTTGTGTATTCGAAATGAGAATAAGCCTGTCTGCAGTTTCCACATATCCTTCACTGATCGACAATACTTCTTTTAATGTGGTCTCGTTGTTTGGATTGAAGTAAACATGGTTTCCATCATTGTCTATTTCTACATTGACAAATGTAACAGCGCTTGTACCCAACACGTGCTGCGGTGTATTGCCTTTAAAAATAATGGGCGCCACTCCCTGATTCAAGGTGCCGTTTACAGTGAGGTCTCCAAAAATATAATTCTTTTTCTGATCAGTAATTAATGTCGAGCCACTTTGTATGGTGATGTCGTTGCATACAAGTTCTTTATCCACACTAATTTGATTGTTGTTCTGAAGAACAAAATCTGAATATTGTGAGAATCTCGCAAGACCCGCTGTACCCGCAGGAGTTTGCGACCAGATAGCTGCCGATAAAAGTCCACTGGCCCTGCTGTACCAAACTTCAGGGCAAGCATCATGCGAAATATAAATATCATCAATAGATAATTTACCTGATGTTGAAGCTGTATAGTTGTATCTCAACCCAAAGTATTGAATCGCTGAGAAGCTGATATCGGTACCCGAGCCCAGATTCACAAGATTATCAAATCCTCCATTGCTGTCGAGTCGAATCGACCAAAGTCCGGTTTCATCGCGCATTACTTCAATACCTACTTTGTTGTGACTCGCTTCCCAATCAAAACTGGTCGCCACAACCAATGCTACCGGCACTCCACTTTCGATTCGCCACAATTGTAAAAAATCCGGATCAATATCGTTAGCAGGCTTCACTCCCACAGCGTAGCCATTTAGAAGTGCGCTGCTCAGATCAGATTGATCGCTGGCCAGATACACCATAAAGTTATCGTCCTGTGAGGGTTCCTGCCCAAAGTGATTGATATTAAACTGCCATGTTGTAGTGACACCGGTGAGCAATTGGTTGTCAAGATCTTTGCTGATCCAACTTGCGCCCGCACTTCCACTTACCTGATGGCGTATAGAACAAACGCCAGTGCTTGGAGAAGATGTGCTCGCAGTCCAATCGCCGGGAGAGCCTTGTTGCCAATCTGTAATATTGCCATCTTCTGCGTCTTCTGACAATAAATCTGCATGAACAGTATCGTCGTCTTCAATGTAAAGAGAGAAAGTATTCTGGCTTCCGATTACAGCGAAATTACCCCCGACAGGATTTGTCAATGCAAATGAAATCTGAGCCATACCATCGCAATTTGTATTATTCGTTAAAGGAATTACAATCCATTGGATGCCGGAGCTTCCTGCTGGATAAGTAATGGTCTGTCCCGAGAAACCAGAAACTCTTGCCGGATCCCCACCATTGAGAGCAATAGTAACTGTGGTGGGGATAACACCCGACGGGTTATTCAAAACCAATGCAATCGACATTGTGCCGTCTGTTTCATTCACGGTAGCCGAGGCATCATCAAATTCAATGGAGGTTATAGCAAGGCGTTGCGCATTGAATGTACAGACTTGCGAATTACCACTTTGATCAGTTGCGGTTATAGTAATCAATGTGATTCCTGTTCCATTTACAACTGTTCCGGCAACAGGATTCTGTGTGACTCCTATTGACGCAGCATTGCTGCAATTGTCGGTCGCTGAGACGAGCGAACTATAGTTTGGAATCAATCCATTTCCCATTCCATCAAGAATGATGGTTTGATTGGATGGACACACTATTGATGGCGCAATATTATCGATGGCCGTTACAGTAAATGAACAGTTGGACTGATTGTTCTGAGCATCTCTTGCGGTAATAGTGACAGTAGTAATTCCTGCTGAGCTGATAATTGTGCCCGGGGCGGGCGCTTGTGTCAAAGTAATAGCAGAAGATGCTGTGCAATTGTCACTTTTTGTAACCATTGTCCGGTAATCCGGCAGCACAGCAGTACACGTTGATCCAAGCAAAATCGTTTGTGCGGCTGGACAAGTTGCCACAGGCACAGTGTTGTCTGTTTTATTCACGCTAAAACTACAATTCGATGAGTTGCCTGAAGCATCAGTTGCTGTGATTGTAACAGTAAGCGAACCAACGTTGCTGACAATACTTCCAATAGGTAGAGATTGTGTCACGACAATAGATCCTATGGCCGTGCAATTATCTGAAATGGTAGCAAGACTTCTGTAATCCGGAAGCCCGACAGAACATGTTGAACCCAATGTTATAGTCTGAGTGGGTGGACAAATAACCGTTGGCAGAATATTGTCAATCTTATTTATGGCGAAAGAACAATTGTTTGAATTGCCCGAAGCATCTGTTACCGTCAATGTTACTGTGGTAATTCCTGTGCCAGTAATGGTGCTGCCTGGTGCAGGGCTTTGGCTTACTACAAGCAAGCCGGTGGCCGTGCAATTGTCTGATCTTGTGGCAAGGCTGCGGTAATCCGGAAGAGCAGCAGAACAACTTGCGCCCAGCGCAATAGTTTGATTGCCCGGGCAAATAATCACAGGCGCGACATTGTCTACAACGGTAACAGTAAATGAACACGTACTTGAAAGTCCATTTGTGTTGGTCGCCTGATGGGTAATGGTCGTTGTTCCTACAGGAAAAACGCTCCCACTGGCCAAACCCGCTGTTCTTGATACAGTCACACAGGGCAATTCAAGAATATAACGGCTGGTGCCTAAAGCAATATCATTCCAAAAACCACTTGTCAAAACCTGGGTAAAATCTTCATTACCGATGTTATTGGGTTCACCGGCATTCCAATTGGCATATGCATTTGCATCGCCATTAGACCAAATAAAATTTCCTTCGCTGGCCACGTCAGAATACCCGATAAGATATGTACCAACACCGGCTAAAGTAGCCGCGTTTCTTACAAAAGTATTTTCCGCAGCAGAATTTACGCTCATTAGATATCCTCCATTTGCGTTACTCGTTGTCAGCGCAGTTGCATAAGATGCCGCGGCATTCGATAGATAGTAATGTGTTCCGTTCAGGGTTCCAAGAAATGTGAAGCCAGCTATTGGCGATGGCGTTAAACACGAACTGCAAACATCTGTGGCTGTAGGTGTAGCATAATTCACCACAGCCGAGCACGTGCCCACGGTAATATTTGTGCTAATATTGGCAGGACAGGTTATTTGTGGTGGTGAAGTACTTATTTTATTGACGTTGAAACTGCACGTACTTGAATTGCCCGCAACATCAGTTACGGTTAGTATTACAGCTAATGCGCCGGCAGAATTGACAAGAGTACCCGGTAAAGGTGATTGTGAAATGACAAGAGAAGTTGTTGCTGTGCAATTGTCTGAAACTAATGCCATGCTCCTGTAGTCAGGCAGCGCAGCACTGCACGTCGCATTGAGTATTAAATTTTGTGTCGCCGGACAAGTAATGGCCGGAGCAATATTGTCATTCACTGTTACCATAAAGCTACAGGAGCTTGTATTGCCATAATTGTCTGTGGCCTGGTGTGTTACAGTCGTTGTACCTAATGGAAATACACTCCCGCTGGATGGCCCCGCGGTTCGTAAGACAGGAATACATTGTATCTTGAGGATATACCTGGAAGTGCCATTGATGTCATTCCAGAATCCATTTGTATTGACCACTGTGTAATCTTCATTTCCGGAGTTGTTGGGCTCACCTGCACCCCAATTGGTATAATTTACAGATTCTCCATTGGACCAGACAAACGTGCCTTCATTGGTCTCATCACTAAAACCAATAAGGTATGAACCTGCTCCTACGGCGTTAGCCGAATTACGAATAAAATTGTTTTCTGCACTGGATGATATTGACGTGAGAATGCCACCCAGGGAATTGGCGGAGGTAATGGCCGTTGCGTAAGAGAAATTGGCTGTGGATATGTAATAAGCTCCGCCATTGTAACTTCCCAGATAAGTGTATCCCGCTATTGCAGAGCCAGAAGTGCAATTGCCGCAATTGTCTGTGGCAAAAGGCGTCACATAATTCACAACTGCCGAACATTGGCCGGGCGTTATATTGACAGATATATTGGATGGACAAACAATTGTAGGAGCAATATTATCCGTTACGGTAACTGTAAAAGAACCTGAAGCCGGGTTTCCGCTTGCATCAACAGCCGTGTAAGAAACCGTAGTAGTTCCTATCGGAAAAAGCGAACCACTGCTGAGCCCGCTTGTCAATTGAAGGCAATCGAATTCAACGATAAACGGAGCCGATGAAGTTCCTGACCAATCATTCCATGTGTTGCCAGACCAGTTCATGGCGGCATAATCTTCATTTCCGGAATTGTTCGGTTCCCCACCATTCCAATTGGTGTAGGTCACTGGTTCATTGGTTACCCACACCCACTCTCCTTCTGTAACCTGATCGGTAAAGCCCATCCAATGGACACCTATTCCATTGAATATGTTTTGCTCTGCCAGAGAACTGATGGTGACGAGATGCCCACCCAGAGCAGTTGCCGCGGTGTTCGCTGCGGACCAGGTGGCGTTGGTATTTGATCTGAAATAAGTGTGTCCGTTAAAAGTTCCTATAAGTGTATAACCCGCTATCGAAGGGGGTGCACAACTTGTTCCGCAGAAATCTGTATATGTCGGAAGCGAATAATTGACTACTGCGCCGCAAAGACCCGGAGAGATGTTGACGCTAATGTTAGCAGGACAAGAAATAACGGGTGGAGTATTGTCAACTCGTATTATGTTAAATGAGCAAGTTGCCTGATTTCCCAATGCATCTGTAGCGTTTACAGTGACTGGTGTTGTTCCGCCTCCTGTTAATACGGTTCCGGCTACCGGCGTTTGTGTAATTGATATTGGGTTAGAGCAATTACACGAATTACTTGTTGTTACCAATGTCAAATAGTTTGGAACAACATAACTACAGGTATTGCTCAAACTGACTATTTGATCTGTTGGACAATTCAATTTCGGAGCATATGAAAATGAAAAGTTATCGAACTCAAAAGCCGCGCGTGCATCGGCATTGTTGCTGTGATTAACCACAAAACCATAGAAGCCCGCACCTGAAGGTGTGTAAGTTGTATTGATTCCGCTTCCCTGAAGCACAGTGCTCGCCGTTAGCGGATTTTGGTGTGCATTTACACCACCCCCATTCGCAGTTGGCAGTGGTGACGTATAAATACTCCATTGACCGCTTCCACTTCTGGTTACTTTTATTGTTACTCCGTAATCTAAAATGTTATTGGCGGCTCCAGATGAGCTCGCTATAAAAGTAGTCGGATTGTTGTTGGTAACCTCCTGAAGTCGAAGCTCATCTGCCACGCCGTTATTGCCAATAAACAATCTGTAGCCATCAATGGTCGTCGATTCAAGATTGGCAGCGTTGGCATAAAGCCATATTGCCACGTTATTGTTTCCTGTATACGATTGATTTCTTCTGCCAATCCAGAATGACCAGCTCTGAGCCTCGTTCCAGTTCGTTTGTGGCGAACTAATATATTGCGTGCCAACTCCACTCGCTACATTCAACCTAATGGTATTAGAATTTGTGGCTCCTGCTGTAGTTACATCACTGTTGGTTTGAACTGTAAAATTACCTGTATCGCCTGACCAGACAGGTGATGAGGTGAAATTGCCATCAGTAAAAGAATCTGTATTGCTGAACTCAAAATACCCTGTGTAAAAGGCTCCCGCGTTGTTATCTGTAAAGGTAGTTGTGCAACTTGAATTGGTGGCATTTCCCGTGGCTGTCCAATACACTTCTATATGATAGACCCCGGGTATGGTAAGGCCATTAAGTCCGTTGATTCCAGCTCCGGTTAAAGACCACCTCTTTTCTGAGGCATTTACATTGGTAAATGTCGGTAAGCCTATTGTATTAAAAGCTCCCGGTGTAGTGCCTTGCAGATAAATTCTATAGAACATATTGCCGCTGCACAACTGGCTTGGCAAACCAATTGAAGCTCTTACACTTCCTCCATCCAAAACCAGTGTGGAGGTGTGATTAAGGCGCCCGAGAAAATTATTATTGAATAGCGCCGATCCATCAGCGTTGAATCCTCCAGCATATATAGTGGAAGTGCCGTTTATAACTACACTCAAAGATGTTTGAGTCAGACTCAAACTTGATCGAACTTCATTTGCATAAAGGCATAGCAAGCCCAGCATGAAGAAAGTGTATTTTCTCATTAGAATAGGATGTTAAGAAAAGTAAAGCGTTCACACGGCAAGAGTCGAAACTCTTGCGGCACCTGTTACGATCTTATCTCCTATTAGTTCGATTAAATTACATTTTTTGGCGTTAAAGCATCGGCTCGATCGTCACTAAACCCTGTTTATCAACCGTTTAGTAGCCTCTCACGGTCATGCTGCCCCAACATGCGAATTTGCCCGATCAGGAAAATAATTAAGCAGACCAAAGCAAATAGAAAGCAAAGACTCAACTCAAAGGAAGGAAAAATGTAGTCGATAAGCCAAAATGGCGACGAATCAGAAAATCTGTTCTATAAAAAATAAAATCACCTGACCTGATTATTAGACCAAAATCAACTTCGCGAATATAAAACCGCTGCTATGCCATTTGAAATGCCATTCCGGCAACTTCAGGTAAATACACCTCAAGAAGTTACAAAATCAACACCGTTGTACTTCAAAACTATCTCATTGAGTTTTTCTGTAATTGCCTCCGGTTCATTCATGGTAACCAGTGCCATGCGGTCCTCTTTGAAATGGGGAAGTCCTTTAAAATAATTAGAATAATGCCTTCTCATTTCCAATACACCCAAGACTTTACCTTTCCATTTTATGGAAAAGTCGAAATGCTTCCGGCAAGCTTCTGCGCGATTTTCAATGGTCGGTGGTGCAAGTTTTTCGCCCGTTTTAAGATAATGTTTGATTTCGTTGAATATCCATGGATAGCCAATACTAGCGCGGCCTATCATTATTCCATCCACACCATAACGCTCCTTGTACAACTTCGCTTTTTCTACTGAGTCTATATCTCCGTTGCCAAAGAGGGGCAAATGGAACCTGGGGTTTTCTTTTACTTTGGCAATTAAGGTCCAGTCTGCCTCGCCTTTGTACATCTGTACGCGCGTCCGGCCGTGGATAGTGAGGGCCTGAATTCCAATGTCCTGAAGCCTTTCGGCTACTTCAACAATGTTTTTACTGTTCTCGTCCCAACCCAGTCTTGTCTTAACCGTAACCGGCAGTGATGTAGCTTTTACAACAGCCTCGGTCATTTTCACCATTTTGGGAATGTCTTTCAATATACCGGCTCCGGCACCCTTGCAGGTTACTTTCAATACCGGACACCCGTAATTAATGTCCAGCAAATCGGGGTTGGTCCGTTCAATGATTCTGGCGCATTGTTCCATGGTATCAATTTCACTTCCGAAAATCTGAACGCCAATGGGCCTTTCATACTCGAAAATATCCAGCTTCATCTTGCTTTTCGCCGCGTCCCTGATCAGGCCCTCGCTGCTGATGAACTCTGTGTACATCATGTCTGCGCCATTCTCTTTGCAGACCATTCTGAAAGGAGGATCACTCACATCCTCCATTGGCGCCAGCAAGAGCGGGAAGTCAGGAAGTTCTATTTTACCAATTTTTACCATGTAACAAAACACTATTGTGCGCGGCAAAAATACTTTGCTTCCTTTGCAAAATGAACAATCCTTTTTTTACACGCTTCAGTCCGACCGCTGTTTTCTTTCTTTTTATAGGCCTTGTCATCATGGGAATGTCGCTGGGCGCAGTGTTGAGCCAGGTTCTTTGTTCCTCATTTTATGGAATTAATTCTCAGGCTCTCAATGAAATGATCAAAAATCCGGATGCTTCCAATGCCAATATCATCAAATTCGTCAATACAGTTTTCCAGATTTTCGCCTTTGTAATTCCATCACTTGCGGCCTGGTATTTATTTGGTAAAAGGATGTTGCACGGTCTGATGTTCAACTCGCCGAATTGGATATTCTGGATTGCGCCATTGTTTCTTCTGGCTGCCAATCCTCTTATCGATTGGTCCTCACAGATCAATGGTCTTATTTTCCCAGCAGACTCCTCTATAGGTAAATACATGGCCACCATGGAAGAAGGCGCCTCAAAAATGGCGATGACCGTTGCCCGTGCCAGCAACTCCATTGAGTGGTTAACAGCGATATTGACCATCGCCTTTGTACCGGCTATTGCCGAAGAACTAACCTTCCGGGGTGTATTACAACCCATTATTTCCAAGATGGCAAAAAACATACATGTCGGGGTCTGGATTAGCGCCGTCATTTTCAGTGCGTTTCACGGGCAATTTCTAACCTTCCTACCGAGGGTACTTCTGGGTGGAATACTGGGTTATCTGCTGATCTGGTCTGGAAGTATATGGACTTCGATCTTTGCGCACTTTATGAATAATCTTATCGCGCTATTCGCTGTAAACTACCTGGGAACTCTCGATCCACAAATTACCGGAGGAACTACACATTGGGTTTCTATAATTGTTTCGTTAATGGCGCTAACGGCTTTGTGCCTATATGCGAAAAACAAATCAAATCCGTCTTTCAACAAACAAGAATATATTACTGCCTCCGATTCTCTACAGAAAGAATGGCATGCGCCAAATCAAGGTCTTCAGGGGTAGTGATCTTGATGTTCTCCTTATTTCCTTCAATAAGGTTTATTTTTTCTCCATAAAACTCAACTACCGTAGCGTCGTCAGTAAATTCGGGTTTATACTCTTGCTCAAAAGCCGCCTTTAACAACGCACCATCAAAGCATTGTGGCGTCTGAACAATTCTGTACTTATTGCGGTCAACTGTTCTATTGATGCCGCTTTCTACTTCTCGCAACGTATCGTTTATTGTAATAACAGGTACAGCAGTTTTATGGTCCGCGGCTGTATGATAACAGCGCTCAATTGTCCTGATACTCACCATTGGGCGCACCGCATCGTGCACGCCAATTACCCGGGCTTCTTCTATTACAGCTAATCCGTTTTTAACGGAAAAAAAACGCTCTTTACCCCCGGAAACCAATTGGTGTGGGATGGTAAATTGGATCGTTCTCCGCAAATCGTCCCAAAACCGGAGATAATCACCGCTCAACACTACTATAATTTCTATTTCAGGATTGTAATGATAGAATTGCTCAATGGTATGACAAAGAATCGGCCGGTCGTTGAGCTCCAGAAATTGTTTTGGCAGAGTCGAATTCATTCTTGAACCTGATCCTCCGGCAACTATAATCACATAATCTTTCATGTCACAAATTGAATGCGCAATTTATACCAATGTGATTTGTAAAACACACCAATGTTTTATAAATCTAATCCCGAAAACGATTCAGGGGTATATGCCATGTATAGAATCTTTCCGCACAATCGGGCGAAGTGTGCCACTTTTATCCAAACGCTATTACACCAAACTCGATAAAAAAAGAGGCCGCCCTTTACAGGGCGGCCTCCATTCTATAATTGAATAATATTATTCCTTGATTATTTTTTTGCTTGCAATTATCTGGTCTCCCATCTGAACCTGCAATGTATACATGCCCTTGCTCAAATCTGAAGTCTGAATAAACTGTCTTGCAGCATTAATACGCTCTTTGGCTACTAACTGGCCTACACTGTTGTAAATAATCAATTGGCCTTTAGCGGTGAGTTCATTCTGAAGAACAATTTCAATACCGCCGTCTCTTTGAATAAAACTCACACCATTGTTCTGCGACCATTCATTCATGCCCACAGTGCTTTGAACTTCTATCTGAATTTCATCGGTAGCAACACAGGTGCTTCCGGTAGCTGTCAACGAAATAGAATGAACACCAGGCGTAGAATAAGTAACGCTAGCTGTTTCTTCACTTACTACTGTGCCGTTGCCCAAATTCCACTCCACTGAGGTCGCGTTGATTAATGTGGCCTCGAAAGTAAATTCTACAGGTTGATTGTTGTTAATGTAAAGTACCTCTGGCGCGTTGGCAATGTTTGCATAAACGCCATTTGGATCTTTCAGGCTTACTTCAATGCTCTCAGTGCCACAGTTGTGGAAAATATTCAGGGTATATACATCTGAGGCAAGGCCGCTCAACTCACCAACGCTGCCTTCCAGTTCTCCGGAAGCAATAATGTCTCCTTCAGAATTTTCAACGTTATAAGCGAACCAGGTTGCGTTGTTTACATTCCACTCAATTAATCCGGAGTTACCTTGATTGCACAATACAACATCTGTGTCGGACAAACTCGTAAACATTGCCTGTGGTTCTGAAACCACAATGCTTGCCGGAGAAGACTGACATTGTAAATCGCTGTTCTGAACAGTCAGATAATAAGTACCCGCCTGAAGATTGTCAAACGTTACTCCACCTAAAGCGACATACTCCGAATTGTTCCACTCATCTGTCAAGGTAACATTCCAGTTTCCTTCAGGAACCGAAACATCAATTGCGCCATCGGCACTTCCATTGCAACTCACACCAGAAACAATTAGTTCAGCCGACGCCGAAGTGTGAATCATCAATCTATTGCCTTGATATGGCTGATCAACTGTTACAGTAAAGTGCTCTCCGTCCTGGAATGAAATCATTTGCCCGGTTACCATATCTTCAATCATTAAACATGAACCAACCGGTAAATTGCGAATCTCAACTACACTTACTTCATAAGATCCTTCAGAAGGCAAATCAAGATAAACCGGAATGGACGTGCTGTTTACCAATGGTCTTGCATCCTGAGCCAGATAAACATTGTCGGAAGAAACGAAAGACATTTCCACTGCATCTGCATTCGGACTTTGAAGATCAAATGCATCATAATTGTCGTATTCAGAAGATGCTGATTCATTGAAATTCAGAATTGCTTCATCACTCATTCCATCTTTTGAAACCTGCAAGGCAACGAAGGAAATTTCTGCTTCTTCGCTTCTTTCGAATGCAGTTCCATTATTCGTTTTATAACTTTCCTGGAACTGAAGGTTTTGTCCTCCGGCATTAACTTTCACCAGGAATGACTGGCTGTGTGGAATATACCTTGATGCAGATCCAAGTCCTGTAGCTGCGTTGTAATTCTTATATGCATTGGTTTGATGATCGAACACGTAGTATACTCTTGGGCCTGTTAATGTGCCTGACACCAGATTCCAATCCACTTCTGAAGGGTACTGATTGGTCATCAGGTTCCAGCCATCGGCAAATACTCCACCGGCCGATACTGTATAGGTCATGGGCTGTGAAATAGTGCCCGTTTGGAATGCTCCTGTATTGGAAATAGTCTGTGCTCCACCCTGCATCCAAACGAAGTAACCCGCGTTGGACAAAAGTGCATTAGTTGTATTTGTAGCTGGTACATAACCGACTGACATTGCACCCGGAGCAGCTTCATTGTAATACGTCACGCTATTGAATGGATAAGGTGGTGGATAATCCGATCCTGTAAACCCAGATGTAACAATGTCGTCGTTCCAATCCTGAACGGTCTGGCCTAAAATCGGACATCCTATATTAACCCAGTTTCCATATATCCATGGTATAGATGGAATATAGCGTTGCAAAATAATATTGCCGGTAACTGCAGCACCTGCTTTGATTTGTCCAATTGAACCAGAGTATGTTGAGGTAGAAGCCAAAGTTAAATTTCCTCCAGTTTGAAGAGTTCCTTCTTCCGGTCTTACCACTCCTTTTACAGTTGTTGGTCCACCCGTTGTAACACTGAATCCATCATTGTCAATCGTTAAATTGTTGAAGAGTGAATTCTGAGTTCCCAAAATGGTTTGCGCAGCCGAGCCCTTGAAAGTTACAGTTGAAGTTCCTGAAGTAAATGTTCCATCATTTATCCAATTTCCAAATATCTTCATTGATGAAGAACCCAGATCAAGTGTTCCGCCGCTATTGATTGAAATATCCTGACAAATGTAGGTTCCCGCTGAAGTAACGTTATGCCCCGATTGAATAATGAATCGCGAGTAGCGTCCTGCATTTACAAGTTGAGGTGCGCTCACCGGCGCTGTTCCCCAAATACTTGCAGTATGGGCACCGCCGGATTGGCTGTAATAAAGTTGCTTACATCCCTTTTGTGCAATACTCACATCATCGAAGCGGAGAAAATCCGATTTACTGGCTGTGTACAAAAAGCGAACGCCGAAATTTTTGACGGTTGGGTGCGCTAAACCACCGCCACCAATGTCTTGGCCAGTGCCTTGTGAAACCAGGTTATCAAAGTCTCCATCAACATCTACTTTTAATTCCCAGGTACCCTGATCGTTGAGTGTAATCTCAAATCCTACTTTATTTCCGGAATTGACATTGGTATTCCAGTCTAATGCTGTATTAATAATAGGGGCAGCCGCATAAGCATTATTGGTAACGCGGTATAATCTGATCAGATCGGTTGGGCTCACTGAAGGCAAACTATTCTGGTCGATGACAATAGCATATCCATTGACTGCTGCATTATACAAATTGACTTCAGAAGATGCCAGAAATACCTGGAAATTATTATTTGCCGATGCATCGTCCTGGTACTTCAATTGAAAGCGCCAGGTGGTCTGCACGCCAGGAAGACAAATATCGTCTAATGGATAGGAGATACTGCTCGATCCTCCATTGGCCTGTGTACTATGTCTTGCCGAGTGGCTGCCGCTGATGGGGGCAGTATTACTAGCCGCCCATGCCGTGCCCGTTGTTACCCATGCCGCCGGAATAGTTCCTGAATTGAAATTCTCGGTGAGTAAAGTTTCATAACCCATGTTGTCATCCACCACGGTAAGTGCGTATGCAGCAGGGGTGCCAACGTATGCATTGTTTCCGCCCGACGCGCTTTGAAGTGTAAATGTCAGATTGGCAATATCATCGCACAATCCATTGTCGTCCGGATCGATATAAATAAATTTAGTACCCGAAGTGCCTGCTGCCCACGTAAGTGTTTGCGTAATATAAGGCGCTGCATAGGCTGTTGCCGCATTGGGGCCAGCGCCCACTCTTGCGGCTGCACCAGAGGTTAAGGCAATCTGAACAGAAGCTGCGGTAGTAGCGGACGGGTTGAAAATATCCACACCAATGGCAATATTACCCGCTAAAGCTGCGTCTTCGGCCACACTACCCGATACACTGCCATTAACTGAAAAATAAGTATCGGGAGGCAAGGCAATAAATCTGAAATTATCAAATTCGGCAGCGGTAGTAGCTGGTAATCCTGCTGAGTGTATTGCCATAAATCCAAAAAAGCCATTGGCCGCAGGCATGTACGTATTATCTGTGGCTCCACCATGATTGACTGTTGAAAGAACCTCAGGACAACTAAGTGGTGTGGGCGTAGATTGGGTCGTAAGGGCACTTGTTGGAAGCGTAGATGAATAAACTGTCCAAACTCCAGCTTGAGTTCTTCTTACCCTGAAACTAATTCCATAATCAGTAAGCCCATTCACAACTGCTTGAGTTGAAGTAAAGATTGTTGTGGCCACTCCATTGTCCACTCGTTGAAGTCGAATTTCATCATCTCCGGCGGGGTCATCGCCCATTTGAATGCGATATCCATCTACTGTGGCAGATTCAAGATTGGCTTCATTGGCGTACAGCCAGACAATTGACTGATTGGCCGCTGTTAAAGCCTGTGCGGGCGCATTCACTGCATTTCTTCCGATCCAAAAATACCACTCCTGCTGGGTATCCCAGTTTGCAATTTGTGTGCGTACATGATCGGTAGCTGCAGATAGTGGTGCATTGAGGCGGATGGTATGAGTGCGGGTAGGTTCTGTTCCCAAAAGACCAGAGCAAGTGCTGTTGTTAATGATAGTAAAGTTGGCCAGGTCACCAGTCCAGGTGGGGGTATTGAAATCAAGATCAGTAAAACTGTCATTGATTTCATACTCAAAATATGCGCGATAATTTAGTCCGCCATTGCTTTTGAATTTTGTAGTCGGTGCTCCGCAATTTCCACCACTTTCGTGGCCATTTGCATCAAAATAAATTTCAAAAATATAGGTGCCTGGAACAGTAAGCCCTGTGATAAGATTAACACCACTAGTGGCTTGCCACTTCTGGTCTCCGGCATTCGAAATATCCGGCCCGCAGACCACAGGATTATTGAAAAACTCGCAATAAAAAGGAGTATTCAGCATGGTGAACGCCGGAGGAGCATCACATGTCCGATAAACACGATAGTACATATTGGCATTGCATACATTTCCTCCGGAATTTTTGAAGGTCAGAATTTCTGCGGAATTTAATAAAAGGCTTCCTCCACTGACATATCTTCCAAAATAAGTGTTTTGAAAGTCCGGGGCAATTCCAAACGGATCGCCGTCATAATAACCACCGTTAACAGTCAGGCCGGTCTTGTATATGTCCCAGGCAGCGTTAGAAGATATTCCAATTGAAAATAAAATTGCAACGAGGAGACTTCTGTACAATGTTCTCATTTGATTAAGTTTGAATTACTTTAAAGACGATTCTTTACAATTAAGGTCACTTAGCGAGGTAAATGTAAGGGAAATCCTTGCGACGAACCAAGATTTTCATAAGGAACGTGTTGAAATTACACTTACATAATTCACAGGAAACAATACGCGTCTGACTTCTTCCCGATCGAACTATTGATCTGTAGGGGCCTTAGTCCATGAGAATCACTGCAATTTATCCCCGGAGCCCATGTCTGAAGTTTTCAACAATGTCAGAAGCCCAGAACTGGTCTTTAGCGCATTATATAGAGCTTACCCCAACCTTTAGTGAACCATTTGTCTGCTCCGGAGGGTCTCATTTCTACACTTTCGCCATGCAGACGTGCAATAACCCGATAGACATAAAGCCCGTTGGCAAGCTGATCTCCAAACTCGTCTCTGCCATCCCACCAATACTCAGTAAGATTCCGACCTATGTGTAAATCACCCAATTCAGAACGGGTGATTTCACGGACTATGTCCCCACCAATACTCATGATCTGAATCTTGAATTCTTCCGGAACTTCAGATCCGGTAAGCGTAAAAACAAATTGAGTGCGCGTACTGAAAGGATTGGGATAATTCATTACCTGAGTAATTCCGGGTCGTGTAATTACCTCGAAGTCGATTTCGTAATCCTGATCACCCGACAAATTGCCGGATTTGTCAGCTCCCTGAACCTTCAACCTGTAGAGACCATCTGCGTACAATGATGGATTGAAGTTAATTTTAAATTTATTCTGCGGGGCAATGGCTGGCGTCCAGCTCAGATCATTGTCGCTAAAACGAACTTGTCTGATATTTCCGTTCGGCGAAGTCAGATAAATTCGAAATCTGGATGTGTCGGCTATTTCATTCAATATCAGATACTGATTTTCGTCGTCCACCGTAATGAGAATCTGCGGAGTGGGCGAAACGATGTCGCCATTCATAATGTGCTGCCCGTCAAACGATACATCCAGAATCGGGTTCAAACGATCACTCTCTACCACAAAGCCAATTTCAGCAATGTTATTGAAGTGATATTTCTCTGGTAAAATGGATTGTCCGGTGGCATTGTCAATTGGGTTCGCTTCGATACGGAGGTGGTTCAATCCGGTAAAACCACTGGTTTGAACAGCAACAGTATCCATTAGAACCTGGCCGGGTAACAAAGGTGCCTGTTTGGCATAAGGCAAAACGTGCAACACATGATTGGCATCCTCCAATGTGTAATTCACTGTAAGGCTGTCAAAAGCATAGGGTGAAATATTCTCCACAGCTACTGCGAAGAGAAATGTTTCCGCTTCCTGTAAAGTGTCCTTGTTGAGATAATAACCCATGTTCGGATTGATTGCCAGCTCCGGTGCTTCGTCAAACAATACATGCCAGCGATCCAACTGCAGAGGAGTGAGAAGTGTGCCGTCCCTTACCTCTGCTTCCAATTGAAGGTATGGAAATGCTTCGGAGGAAATTATGGATTCGAGGTTTGTGATGTTACCCGAGCCTGTTCCCCACTGCGAAAGATTGATGCGCGAATTAAAGTTGTTGATTCCAAATAACTTCAAATTCAAAGAATCGCCTTCGCTGTTACCCAAACTTTCTGTTGACCACTCAAGTTTTTCCCAATTCACAGAAGGGCCAATAATGGGTGAAAGCAAAATACCACTTCCTTCTGCGCCTTGTAAGCCCTGCTCCAAAATCAAATGGTCATCAATGCTATTCCCAATTTGAATATTCAACGTTTCCGGATTTCCATATTTCATAAAAAGAATAAATGGAAGTGAATCATTCATGGCAACAATTTGAGCAGCGCCTATCGATTCGAAAGAATCAAAAACTTCCGGAGCCAAAGTCTGCCAATTGGCTTTCTGTGCATATTGCCAGGTGTAGACAAGTAAAAAGTCGCCTTCCTGAATTTCATTCTGCAGCATATCTGCAAATCCCTGCATCTGCTGTGCATCATTTTGCTGAAAAATGAAATAACGCTCTGGCCTTCCGCGCGCATTTGCACTGGCCAGTGTATTTCCAAATTCATGATCAGGATTACTTCCGTTGTAATTGCTTTGCCATGGCACAAAAGTATTCCCATCAAGAACGGCCACCATTAATGCCGGCACATTGTATCCATATCCGCTGTAATCCTGCACATCCAGATCGATCTGATAACGGGTGCCCAATGCTTCAAAAGAAGTATTGGCATTTCCATACACTTCGCATTTTAAGTTGGCCTCAATGGGCATAAATGTCCAGTTTCGGGACGAGCGATTGTACTGTAGGCCCTGTATTTCGTTTCCGTCGAATTGAAAAAAATGATCCTGACCCCAACCAATTTCATTATTGATGTATTGAAAACTGCTGCTCTTCCATGAATAGCCACTTATCGCGTCAATGCTGTCGGGCGAGCATCGCCAGAATACCACCAGACTGTCTGCGAGAGATACGGGTAATTGCCATTCCACCACGCCTCCACCCTGGGTTATGGATGTTTGCTGCATCCATGGCGAATTGAAAAGATCTGTAGTATCCGCCTGAAGAATATAGGTTTGTGGTTGCTCAAAAGCAAATCCTGTAGACGCTTTTAATTTGGGTTGAATATCATCAATCACTGCAAATTCATAGGGCCATACCGGATCCAAATTACCCGAGTTGATGAGTATTTCTTTTTGCTGTACAATGTTGTTGGTTACATCATGTAACTCACTCACCAGATTGGCAGGATAGTCCACAAAGACATCAAAATAATTCTGCCCGACCGCATCTTCTCCACCCGTTGGAATAGTAAAATAAAGCGTATCAATATTGAGAATTCTATCTGCAATAATTAAATAGCTTGAATCAACTCCGTTAGGAAAATGACGAACCAATTCAATACCCACATCGTCGTTTGTAGCCTTTCCCGGATTCTGCACTATCACCCCGATCTGAAAGTTTTGGTCGGCTGCGGTAATTTGTGCCGGCTGAGAAAAAATGGCCGCTGGTGATATGCTATAGTCAGGCGCTGGCCGTGGATGAAGTTTAATCGCGGGATCGCCATGAAGTGCAAATGTGAGTGCGACATTGGCCCTGTAAAAATCTCCTTCCAACTGAAAATCATTGATCGCATAATTCATACAGCGACCAATAGAAGAGCCATAGTGTAGATTGAAAATTTCTCTATAAAAACTCTCTGTATAGAGGTCGAGATAAGCCGGAATACCAAGATCGCTTTTGGCCAGAAAACCAATCACACCTCTGTTGGGAACCAATACAAAATTCTCACTGGTACTGTTGGCATCTGCGAGGTGTATATTGCCCGTATAACAAGAGTTTCCGATGAGCAGAGGATATTTTCCCTGGTTGGAATAACTTTCGGGTGAATCGATATTCTGATCAAAACCGGTGCTGCTAGCATGGCCGAAAAAAGTCATGAGCGAGACACCTTCGTTGATCAACAGTTGAATGGAATCCGACACATTAATCTGAATGGGTTCCAAAGTGTTTTTAAAAAAAGAATGTACGGAACCGCCAAAGCAAGTGTCTTCTGCAATATGCCGGTAATCATTCAAATAATTCTTGAATGTGGTTTGTTCAAATTCGTTGCCCCCGCCGCCGAAATGCAAAATGTTTTTTTGCCACATGGCCGGCGAACTTGACTCGTGTTCAATAACCTTATTCAGGTATTCCAAAACCTGGGTGGCGCTTTGTGCGGCAAGTCGTCCGGTGGGAATGGCGGCTTCATATAGCGTGCTTTCCAGGCCTGATGTAAAAACAATATCGCTTCCCGGATAACCCCAGGAAGGAACGAGATTGTGCTGGTATTTTACCGGGTCATTTCTGGCGCCTGTCGTAGCGCTTACTGTCATTTCATGAATGCTCTTTCCAACAATAAAAAGATACTGAGGGTTTGAATTCCATATGGACAAAAGTTCATTACAAAAATTTCTAATGGCCACCGGATGTTTTTCAATTCCTGCCGCATATTGCATGTACAGCTCCTCCACATTGACCAATAATACGGACATTCCCATTCCTTGCCTGTATGAGGCGTAGTTCTGACAAGCTGCCATCAGCGCTGGATGTGTGATGAGAATAAACGCGCTGTCCAATTCATTCTGCGAATAGTCAGCAAAATAACCCGTGCTGTTCACCGGCTCAATTGGATTAATGTTGTTCACCATGTTTTCCTGAATGAAAAGGAGATTTTGTGAGGACTGCTCCGGATTAAATGCAACCAGTGCGTGGTAATTCCCTCCTTCTTCAATCAATTGAATTTCCTTCTCCAAACCATCTGATATGGTAAATAAACGCCAATTGCCCGACTGAATCCCGACCATAGAAAGACGTGCCACTTCACCATTGACTGGATGATTCAATTTAAATTCAAAAGAATTTAAGCCTGAAAAATTAAAGTCTCTGGGATATTCTATGGACACATAACTTACCGCGTGATAATCTGTAAGTACTCCTAAATCGTCTACACTCTGGTGTGTGAGTTTTGTGGTAGCTGTAATTTGTTGTGCCGGAATTTCAAAGTCAAATTTATTGGTCTGGTATCCGTAATAAACAGAATCAATTACCACTTGCATTGGATCTCCCCAACCCACGCGAAGGTGGTGGTTGGGAAAACCGGAAGCCAATGATGCACTGGCCGAAATACACTGCACTTTAGCCGGTGGTGCCCCGGCTCCTGAGTATGAATGATCAGTGCCCAATTCTGCAACGTGGCTTGCTCCTTTGGGAAACTTAAAGTCAAACCAACCTTCGGCTCTGTCGTAAGTGGGTAAACTTACTCCCGAAGCATCCTGCCTGCCAATAAGATATTCGTTATGGTAATATCTGACTGCCTTTTTCAGACAATAATTCTCCGCTACATAGTCCGTATAATTCGCAGAAGACGTATAGAGCGTTCTAAGTCCGAATTGATTTCCTACTGTAATAAAATAACTGATGGTATCATTGAACAGACTATACATCGGATTACATAAAACATCCGGATCTTCGTACACCAAACTATCCAGCCAGCCATCATTGCGTCTTGCAAACAATTCTATCTTATCTCCGGCATCGAAAATGCCATCTTCTTCGCCGTAAACCTTAACAGGAATTTGTTTGCCCCTTCCAAAAACCTGAATATTTCTGGGATCGATCGCTCCCACGGGGAACCCACCATTAGATAAATCGGAATATGAAATTGAGTAGACTCCATCTTGTGTGATTTGAAACTTCCAGTATTGTTGACTATAATCTATCCATTCATTCCCAAATACCTGAGAAAAAAGCGCACAGGGCAATGAGCAAAATAATATTGCCAGACCAATTGCTGCTTTTTGAATGAATGCCATTTTCTTCGGTGGCACGAAGTTAAGGCAATTTGCAAATTATTTTTCGGTGGAAAGCCCGAACAAACGTGGCAATGAAAGGCTTAACTCTAAATAGCCTTCCCAAAAACAGCTTCAAGCTCATTCACTGTAAACGGCTTGAAACCCATCAATGTTGACGATTTTTGTTTTGTACTGGCCACACCAAGGCCCATTTTGGGTTGGCCTCCGTCACTTTGAATACCAATAAGTTTAACCTTCTTGCCCACAGGAACATCATGAAAAACAATGCGGCCTTCCTCCAGGCTTCCTTTCAATACACTGTTCAAGTCTTCAAAGACCATACTTACTGAACTGTTAGCCGGGTCAGGCACCTGCACCACATAATCAGTTGTTTCTTCCTCTTCAGCAAAACGATCACAATTAATCCAGCCGAGCTGACTGGCACTCAAAACAAAATAATCAAGCTCGGCCAAACTGGCTTCAACAAGTGGTTTGTCCAATTCCTTAGCATGTCTGGCTTTGAATCTTGTGGCCAGAGCAACTTGTTCTGTGGCCACTCGTTTTCCAAATTCCAGGATGATCTTGTGGTCATAAGTATAAACAGGCATAATCTGTTTGATATCCAATGGTGGCATCTTTTTCAGAAACTCAACAATAGCAATGTCGTAGGATCTTTGAGTTGGTTTAGAAATGTAATAATCCTTAAACCTGCCAAGGCTGTCTACAGTAAAGGATATTTCCGAAAAAAGTCCCTCTGAACAAAAATCATTGAGCATCTCCAGATCGGGATTAAAACTTGAAACGAACCACGAGTTGAGCGTTTGTCCATTGGACAGTTGCCAGTTATAATGGTCCATGTTGCGGATTTTTGTTCCTGTGCGCAAATTAGATTTGTGAACTTGAATAAAACAGTTCGGGGCCGGCATTGCTGAAAGCGTCCGTGTAGCCACATAAGCTCCCTCAAGGACAAGAGGGACTGGTACCGATTCTTCCGCAATGGTATTATTGGCCAGAACCCAATTGATGTCGCCGCCTTTTTTCCACTCGCCATAGAAGAGTTTAAAATCATCGCGCTTTTCGCCATTTTTGGGAAATTCAATCGTGTATGACCTTCCATCTTTTATCTTTAATTCTTTACCTTCGCAAAATGCTTTTATATGAATCATTCCGGCCGTTTCCAATAGCTTTCCATCGCTCGTGGTAGAGAGTTTGGATTTAATCATGTCCGCATAAGCATAACACTCCTGTAACTCAATGCGAACGTTTCCCACAGGCTCATTGCCTGATTCATCAACAAATATTCCCTTGGGAAATAAAAGCCTGGTGCCCTCCGGGCCCTCAATTATCTGGTCTTTTGTATTGTCCACGGTCATTATAGTGGTGCTCACCATGGGCAGTTCTTCGCCGGTTAAACCCGTTGGACTATAGGAATTTGCTACTGCGTTAAAGACAGGATTTTCGATGCTTGCCCTGGTGCCGGAATCCTCCCTGGATTGACTGAAATCATTGGCCTTCGAAAGAAGTTCTATTACATAATATGCTCCAAGAGCAACTACCACGGCAGAAGCCATGAGTGACTTTGTATTCATTTTGCGGTTGGTTTTTGGTTAAGAAAATTTCCTGATACCCTAACTCAAATTGTAATCAAAATATTGTTGCGCGATTATTTTCAAATAACATTATGCATTTCGATTTGTATCGCTCAATGGCATTTTAAACTCATTATTTACTCCTCTTCCTGAAATAGAAAAATCTTTTTTTTTAAACCACCACCAGCGACAAAACGCTACTAAATCACAATTTTTTTGAATAAAAAATCCCTCAACAGCCCGCTTTTCCTCAACTATCGAAGAAACTAATTTCAATAATTCAAAATAATCAACGATATTTGCATAGTATGTTATTATCGTTTTCATTCCGGCCCCTGAGATGGTTTATGACTATCTGTTGCCTCGTGCTTTTTTCTTGCAACAATGCAGCCCCGGGTAATAACGACGCAGAAAAAATTCTGGGAAGCACCAATGGCGGCGATTTCAGGGGTGTTAACATTGGTGACGACCACTCAGAAGTAATCAACTCCGAAGAAGGTGTATCTGTCTATAGTATGCCAGATGAGGTCGTTTACAGAGTGCCTTTGAATACACAAGACTCAACCTGGTATGAAATTTCTTACAATTTCAACAATAATGGCCTTTACAACATTGATCTTGAAATTTTTCCAAAAAACAACCTAGCCTCCAAAACATTAAAAAACGATCTGATCACATACTACATCAATAAATATGGTGATTGTAAAACTTTCGGAGGACGATGCAGTTGGAGAGCAATTACAGAAAACGGACATTACGTAAGCATCACCCTTACTGATTCATTTCCTGATACTCCCAAACCCTTAATCAAGGTAAATTTCAACGAATCAGAGAAATAGCTTTAGTTTTATTTATTGGCTTTGGCGCGGTATCCTATTCAAGGCTGCCATAATTTTCCAGTTTACGCTGGTGTGAACAACTTTCCTTAAAGCCAAATAGACTTTAAAGATCAAAATCTAACTTGGCCGACTCAGCATCAAACCATGAACGAACTTGTACTTCAGGTAAATCATCTGTCCATTGCTTTTAAGTCCGAGAGCGGAACCAATCTTGCCGTCAAAGATGTTTCATTCGACCTGAAAAAAGGCTCTACTCTGGCCATTGTAGGGGAAAGTGGAAGTGGTAAATCAGTTTCTTCATTGAGCATAATGAACTTACTCAATGCACAAAAGGCCATATTTTCCGGCGGTAATTTCAACATTGATCCAAAATTATGGAGCGGCACGGAGGCAGGCCAAAACCCAGTTGTTATATCACCTTCAGATCCTCTTCTTCAGGGATTAAGGGGAAAAGGAATTGCAATGATTTTTCAGGAGCCCATGACTTCTCTGAACCCTGTGCTTACAGTAGGAGAGCAGGTCGCTGAAATGATTCAAAAACATTTGAAACTCTCCTTTCAGCAAGCCAAAACCAAAACAATAGAATTGTTTGAAGAGGTTAAATTGCCGCGTTCGCACGAAATGTTCGGTCAATATCCGCATCAGCTTTCGGGTGGACAAAGGCAAAGGGTAATGATAGCCATGGCCATCTCATGCAATCCACAGATTCTTATCGCTGATGAGCCTACCACCGCACTGGATGTGACGGTTCAAAAATCAATATTGGATATTTTAAAAGCGCTGCAGAAAAAATACCAGATGAGTTTGATTTTTATTACACACGACCTGGGTGTGGTTGCTGATATTGCTGATGATATTGTGGTAATGCGAAAAGGAGAAGTGGTTGAATCGGGGCCCGCCATTGATGTGCTCGGTCGGCCGCAACACGAGTATACCCGCGGATTGCTGGCCTGTAGGCCAATAGCTGGCGTTAAACTGGCTCGCCTGGCAACATTAAATGACTTTGAAAACATTCATTCGAAAAAAGAATTAATTCGACCAGAAAAAAACGCTCAACCTTCCATTTTGACAGTATCGAATCTTTCGAAGATTTATGAATCGAAGGGATTATTTGGAAAAACAACCAATACAGTTGCTGCGGTTAATAATGTGTCGTTCGAAATCAAAAAGGGCGAAACATTAGGACTTGTGGGAGAAAGCGGGTGCGGCAAAACAACTTTGAGCAGAATGTTGCTTGGATTAATTCCGGCCTCAAACGGAAGCATCATTTTCAATCAACACAACATTACGAAGTCTTCACAAAAAGACCTGAGGAAACTGAGAAAAGAAATGCAAATTATTTTTCAGGACCCCTATTCGTCGCTGAATCCAAAACTCACCATTGCCGATGCAATCATTGAACCTATGACAGTTTACGGATTGGGCAAAAGCGGCGAAGACAGAAAGGCCCGCTGCGCAGATCTGTTGGAAAAAGTTGGCCTGTCGCCCTCCATGTCATCCAGATATCCGAATGAATTTAGTGGCGGACAAAGACAGCGCATTGTAATTGCCCGTGCGCTTGCTGTCGAACCATCTTTTATCATTTGCGACGAATCCGTATCGGCTCTTGATGTTTCGGTGCAGGCTCAGGTCCTGAATTTGTTGAATGATCTGAAAAATGAATTCAACCTTACTTACCTTTTTATCTCACACGATCTCAATGTAGTATACCACATGAGCGACAATATAATGGTGATGAACAAAGGAATTATTGAAGAAATCGGATCATGCGATGACGTTTTCTTTCGGCCAAAAAGTCCCTATACACAAAAACTTCTGGATGCCATTCCCGGAAAAGCAAAATCCATCTAAAGGATTCTCAAGAGGACAGAAACACTTTATACCGATTTGGTATCTGTTTTAGTAAAATCTGCGTTGCGCTTGATTGTACTATACAGCTACTCTCCCGGTATTTACCACTGTACGATTTCATCTACGGCATGGACTAAATTAAAATGAACATTGCTATTATTTCCAAAAAAATTCCTTCGCCGCAAAGACTATTGCAAATCCCTGTATTGCCAATCGCCAAAATTCTTGTAGGTTTGACCCTCCTCAATTAAAGGCTTTTATGCAAGACAAAATCAAACAACTTCAGGACAAAATAGCTCAGGCACAACTGGGTGGCGGCGAAAAGCGCATTGAATCGCAACACAAAAAAGGAAAGCTCACCGCCCGCGAAAGAATTCATTTTTTGCTCGATGAGGGCTCCTTTGAAGAATTGGGGATGTTTGTAACCCATCGCTCAACCAATTTCGGACTGGACAAAGAGATTTATTTGGGTGACGGCGTAGTAACCGGCTATGGCAATATAAACGGAAGGTTGGTCTACGTTTTTTCTCAGGATTTCACTGTAATGGGCGGTTCACTTGCTGAAGCTCATGCCGAAAAAATTTGCCGCGTAATGGACCTGGCCATGAAAAATGGCGCACCGGTTATCGGGCTTAATGACAGCGGTGGAGCGCGAATCCAGGAAGGAGTTGTTTCTTTGGGAGCTTATGCCGACATTTTTTACCGCAACGTAAAAGCCAGTGGAGTCATTCCACAGATCTCAGCCATAATGGGCCCGTGCGCCGGCGGCGCCGTCTATAGCCCTGCATTGACTGATTTTATTTTTATGGTGGAAAACACCAGCTATATGTTTGTGACGGGCCCGAACGTGGTAAAAACAGTGACCCACGAAGAAGTAACAAGCGAAGAACTCGGAGGAGCCAGCACACACAGCACCAAAAGTGGCGTCACACATTTCACTGCATCAAACGATGTGGAATGTATTCAAAAAATAAGAACACTCGTTTCTTATCTGCCGCAGAATTGCGAAGAAGATTCACCTTCTCAGACCTATACGCCGGCCAATGAGGCCCGACCTGCACTGGACAATATCATCCCGGCCAATCCGAATCAACCTTATGACATGCACGAGGTAATTCGCGAAGTAATTGACGAAAACTCATGGTTTGAGGTGCACAAAGATTTTGCAGAAAATATTATTGTGGGCTTCGCACGACTTGCGGGAAAAAGTATTGGTGTCGTTGCCAATCAACCAGCCTATCTGGCCGGTGTGCTTGATATAAAATCTTCCGGAAAAGCTGCGCGTTTTGTGCGCTTCTGCGATGCTTTTAATATTCCACTTCTGGTGTTTGAAGATGTTCCCGGATTTCTACCAGGCACTGACCAGGAATGGAATGGCATCATTTCAAATGGCGCCAAATTGCTTTATGCCTTTAGTGAGGCCACCGTTCCCAGAATCACTGTAATTACCCGCAAAGCATATGGCGGAGCTTACGATGTAATGAACAGCAAACACATTGGTGCTGATATGAATTATGCTTGGCCATCGGCAGAAATTGCCGTAATGGGTGCCAAAGGTGCGGCTGAAATTATCTTCAAAAAAGAAATAAACGAGGCTCCGGACCCTATTGCCCGGTGGAAAGAAAAAGAAGCAGAATACGCCGAACTTTTTGCCAATCCATATTCGGCAGCCGAAAGAGGATATGTAGACGAAGTGATCCTTCCTTCGCAAACCAGAACCAAGTTGATACGTGCTTTTGGTATGCTTGAAAACAAAGTAGATCACATGCCGAAAAAGAAGCACAGCAACATGCCGCTTTGATGATGTAATGTTCTCATTTAGATGGTATAATATACATTAATCGGTGAAGTCATTAAATGAGGTACATTTGACGCCCTACAATAATTTCCAATTATATGCTTCGTTCAATGACAGGCTTCGGCAAATCCGAAGGTACAGTGGGAAACAAGAAATTTACAGTTGAGGTAAAATCGCTCAACAGTAAACAGCTTGATCTCAACTTAAGAATGCCCAGCCTCTATCGCGAAAAAGAACTGGAGCTTCGCTCATGGCTGAGTGAGAATATCCAAAGAGGAAAGGCCGATGCGCTGATCTATTACGAAAGCATGGAGCCGGAAAAAAGAATGAGTATCAATAAAGCGCTCATGGAAGCATACTATCTGGATTTGAAAGAAGTAGCAGATAATGTGGGAATGGTTCAGGCTGATTATCTCAATGCACTCATAAGGATTCCTGATGTGATGAAGCCAGAGTCAACAGAGATTGACGAAGGTGAATGGCACGCAGTAAATGGTATTATTCGCGAGGCTTATGCGAAATTTGATCAATACAGATCCATTGAAGGCAAAAAACTCGAAGATGATTTTGCCCTGAGAATTCAGCTCATTATAAAGTTGCGCGATGAACTGAACGAACCCATCAAGGCTAGAAATGCCAAGGTTCGCGAAAAGCTTAAAACCAATCTCGAAGAACTTATTCCCATTGATAAAATAGACCCGAACCGCTTTGAACAAGAGCTGATCTATTACTTGGAAAAATTGGACATCTCGGAAGAGTACCAACGACTTTCCACGAATTGTGAGCACTTTATAGAAGAGCTCAGCGGTGAATCGCAGGGCAAAAAGCTTGGCTTTATCAGTCAGGAAATTGGTCGCGAAATCAATACCATTGGCAGTAAGGCAAATGATGCACAAATTCAAAAGATTGTTGTGCAGATGAAAGACGAACTTGAAAAAATAAAAGAACAAATCAATAATGTGCTTTAAAGAGATCGAAACAAATAATACTCATTTGATTATGTTTCTGATTTTCTGCTGTTAATTCGCGCCATCCTTTATGACACAGGGTAAAGCCATCATATTTTCTGCCCCAAGTGGAGCCGGTAAAACAACCATCGTGCACCACCTTATCGGTGTGGAAGATCTCAGGCTGTCCTTTTCTGTGTCAGCAACCAGCAGATCAAAAAGAGGACATGAAGTAGATGGCAAAGATTATTTCTTTATGTCGTCTGAAGAGTTTTTGAGAAAAGCGGCCAATGATGAAATGCTCGAATGGCAGGAAGTGTATCAAAATCAGTTTTATGGAACACTTAAAGCTGAAATTGATGCTATTTGGAAATCGGGTAAAAATGTAATTTTCGATGTGGATGTAGAAGGTGGTCTCAATCTCAAAAAAATATTTGGCGAAAGAGCACTTGCTGTATTTGTTGAGCCGCCGAGTATTGAAGTCCTTAGTACACGCCTACGCAACAGAAGCACCGAAACTCCCGAAAAAATAAGCATGCGGATAGAAAAAGCCAAAAGCGAAATGGCATTTGCACCCAAATTCGATCTGATTATTGTAAATGACCGCCTTCGGGAAGCTTTGGATCAGTCAGAAAACGCAGTGCGTGACTTTCTTTCAAAGTAAATGAAAAAGACAGGACTCTACTTCGGTTCATTCAATCCTATTCATGTAGGCCATCTTATTATCGCCGAATACTTTGCCAACGAAAGTGATTTTGATGAAATATGGCTGGTGGTAAGCCCACACAATCCGCTTAAACAACAAAACGAACTGGCCCCGGACTTCCACAGACTGGAAATGGTGAAGATGGCCATTGGCAACAATCCCATTCTCAAAGCTTCAGATTTTGAATTTCACCTCAGCAAACCCTCTTATACTATTCAGACCCTGGATGCATTGAGCATTAAATATCCTGACCATCAGTTTTCAATGATTTGTGGCCAGGACACAATTAATAGTATACATCTTTGGAAAGACTACGATAAAATTCTAGACACCATTCCTATTTTGGTCTTTCCACGTTTCGCGGCTGTCGATTCTAACTCTTTTTCTCCCTCCGAAAAACATCAAATAAGTTTGGCGAAGGCACCCCGGCTGGACATTTCTTCCACTCAGGTCAGAAATTTAATCCGCAAAGGTAAAAGTGCGCGTTATCTGCTCACACCTGAGGTAATACAATATATTCAGGCCAATCAACTCTACTTAGAAAAGGTCTGAAAAACGGCCTCCAATTTTCCCTTTTTAGTTTTTGGCACGTCGATTGTTTTTGGCGTTTCACAATACATTTAAAAAAACCTAAAGAGATGAACGAATTAGCAAACAAATACTTCGCAATGAAGCAACAGGCCATCGAAAATATGCAACACGGTAACGTAAATGCTTATCTGGCCAAATTAATAGACCTCAATGATTTGAGATTGCAATTGATACAAATGTCTTCCGGCAGATAAGGAAGTCGGGAATGATGAATACATAGGTTAAGGGTTGAAACGAGCCTCCGGAATTTCCGGGGGCTTTTTCTTTTGGGGTCGGTGATGTTTGTTGTCATTGAAATCCTGATCGGGTAAAGAAAAATTCAATGAAAATTTTGTTGGCTACAAAATCACCTCCTTCTACCTGCTATATTGCCAAACCATATGTTTTGCATTCGCGCTATTACGCAGTTGTCCAATCCTCCAATTTAATTCCACTGATGCGTTTAAAATGGCTTGTGTTATTAGTAACCATTGTCAACTTATGGGTTATAGAAGTTACTCCAATTAAAAGGTCAAAATCATCAACTGGTGTTCCTGCCTTTTGCAGGCGGGCCTTTTCTTTTGCATACAAATCCAGTGAGTGGAAAATTGGAAGTATTTGCACGCCAGTCAAAAAGTTGTCCAACGCCTTTTTATTCCTTTCGGGCTTGTCACTTTTCTCAACACCAAATTTAAGTTCGGCTAAAGTCACTTCTGAAATAAAGCAATTTTCTTCTGTTACTCTATCAAATTTTACTTCAAGATCAAACTTGCCTTTCATGTAAAAGATGGCAATATTAGTGTCTATAAGGTATTTTTTCAAAACGATTCAATTTGTCTGGCAGAAACTCTACTGTTGCGGATTTCTTCAATAATTTCTTCCGCTGACTTTTTTGAGTCAAACGCTCCAAAAGCTTTTTTGAATGACGATTTTTTGTCAGTCAAGTCAGACTTAACCGAAGCTGTCAACTTAGATATAAGGTCAAGTTTGTTGTTGGTACTTAAATTATCTAAAAGTCCAACATAACCATCAACAATTGTGGTATTTATTTTCGCCGTTCTCATGGTGTCAAATTTAATGAAAATAACTGATTATTTTTATTTCTGTGTCAAGCCATAGGTTGTCACGAAGTATGGCGCAAAACGGCAGATTCCCGCAACGGCGGGAAAGGTTTGAAAAACTCTCAACCCTTCGTTAATATTGATGAGATAAAAATACTCAAAACCTATTGACTTCAAACACTCAAAAATTAAAGTATTTCCCCGTAAATCCAATACAAGGAATTGCGCAGGATAAGTTTGAATTTTCCAGTCTGAATGATTTGATTGGCAAGGATAAACCGGATCTGTCAAAGCCTGTTTTTTATACCAATGTTCATTTTAATTTAGTCCATGCCGTAGATGAAATCATACAGTGGTAAATACCGAGAGAGTAGCTGTTTAGTACAATCTGCGCTGCGCTTGATTGAACTATAATAAACGTCATATATAATTGCGTATAATTATGCTTTTTTTATATCTTTGAAAAAAAAAGGATATGAAAAAGTTAACGATTAGAGAACCTAAAAAAATAGAGCGCCAGATAGACAAAATGATAAATAGTGATCCTTCTGGAAAATTTATCTACCGTCTCTGTTCTTTGAAGGTATTTTTAAATGATCCAACTTGCACTACCGAAAGTCTAGGAAAGATCATGAAGGCTTCTCCAAGAACCGTCGCGAACTGG
>JANNEQ010000176.1:0-69001 GCA_031378885.1 Flavobacteriales bacterium | reverse complement strand
TTGTGAGCTTTCCGCTCAAAACTTCCAATACAACCTTGCGCTTGAAATCGGTTGAAATTGTTCTTGGTGTTGCTTTCATTGTCCGTCTTTTTGTTGACTTTTCAACAGGTAAAACGGTCAACTTTTTTCAGGACGAGACACATTCAAACCTCCGCAAATCACCCCCGCCATCACTCCCCCACCACAATCATCCTTATCTGCTCCGCATACACTCCATTATCAAGCTTCACTATATAAATACCATCAGCATAACCTTGCCCAGCCAGGTTGAGCTCCACAGAATGTGCGCCCGAATTAAATTGTTTTTTATCGAAAACACTCATTATTCCTTTTCCAAATACATCGCAGATCGACATGGACAATTGCTGACTCACGGCTGTATTGAACCTGATGGTTGTACTTTGAGAAAATGGATTGGGATAATTTTTTAATTGGGCCTGAAAATGATTGGGTGCTTCTACGCCAATGGGAAGGTCTACTATGGCCGTCCATATACTTGAGTTCCCATTGTCCATTCTGGCCCAGATGGGTCTTACAATTCCATTGTGTGCAGTAATATTGAGGTAATCGCCAAAAAATTCTGAATCCCACGGAGTAAATGGTGTTTCACTTATCATTACGTTGGTAAAAGTTTCACCGCCATCGGTGCTGTATGCAAGATAAACATCTGTCTGGGCGTTGTTGTGGTTTCTGCGATCGTAAAACAGTACATAAATAAATCCTGTGGCCTGATCAATGGTCATCCAACTCAAATAATTCTGACGACCGGCATCATCGTCATTTACGCGCAATGCAGAACTCCAGGAAGTGCCGCCATCGGTAGATTTCGAAATCCAGACATCTGTATCATTCGTGCCATTTCGCTGGTCACTCCAATTGATGTAAATAGTACCATTGTTTGTTCCACCACTTAAATCGCAATGCAGAATGGGCAATCCATTGCACCTGTCGTGACCTGTTATCATATAATCCCATCCATCGGGTTGTGTGGACACAATTAAATCATTGTCGAGCCATGTTTCTCCACCATCCAGCGATTTGTCGAAGTACAAAGTATCATTCAAACTCCAGGCTACATAGATTTCTCCGTTCGGACCAATACAAGGCACTGCGCCCTCAGCCGTATGGTCGCTGTCGATACAATCTCCCTCGAATTCAGAAATAGCAACGGGTACAGACCATGTTTGGGTAAGATCTTCCGACCTGGAAAACATAATTCGGCTTCGCATTTCAAAATCGAAACTTCCGTAATCATCGAACTCTGTCCATGTAACATATATATTGCCTTTGTACGCACTCAATGCAGAATGATCAAATGCAGTCCAGGATTTATCCTGGTCCTTACTTCCATTTAAACCGGTGAAAGTTCCATCGTTCCATGTCAAACCAACGTCAGAAGATTTTTGTGTCACAATTCTGTCGATCCAACCTGTAGGAGTATCGGTGTAGGATAAATGAGTGAAATAAAAATTGTTCATTGTATCTGCCAGAATACATGGATCGCCCCACACACCATAACTTGAATAGAGGCTGAAGTTGGTCCATGAAATACCAGCATCATTCGAAAAGTAAATATTATTAATATTGCTTCCCCCTACAAGCTGGTTGGTGTTTTTTGGATTGATGGCAATGGAAGGTTCTGTCGGACTACCATCGGCATCTATCAGCACATTCGTGTATTGGGCATTGACAAAATGCAGGAACAATTGCAGAAACAGAAACAGTATTGTGGTTTTCATGCAGGCATGAATTGGTTTTAATGTGGTAACGAATATACGCGATGCATTGCGTATCTGCGACATCGCCCGACATTACATTGGATTTGATACGCGATGCATCGCGTATTACCCCCCAACATTCGCCAACTGCACCTTCAATCCATCCAGGTCATTCGTCAAATGAATCTGACAACCCAACCTGGAATTGCCGCGAACAAAAAATGCCTGGTCCAACATGGCTTCTTCGTCATCGCTTTTTTCGTGAAGAATATGATCTGATAAAATGTAGAGGTGACAACTGGCGCACATGGCCATTCCTCCGCAAGTACCTTCTACCGGCAATTCATAACTCTTGCAGAGCTCCATCATATTCATATTCATATCCGTTGGTGCTTCAAGTGCATGCTCTGCACCTTCTCTGTCCACCACGGTTATATTGATAATATTATCCATCTTGTTCTATCAGCCTTAAAATCCTTGAACACCATTTACGGTGGTGTATTTGAGTACGTAATTTTTATCCGGATAAATTCTTTTGAAAGCACTTTGTACCATCAATGTGGCTTCATGAAAACCGCATAAAATCAGTTTCAATTTTCCCGGATAAGTATTGATATCGCCAATGGCATAAATGCCGGGAATGTTGGTGCTGTAATCGAAAGTATTTACTTCAATAGAATTCTTGTCGATATTCAAACCCCAATCAGCCAATGGCCCGAGCTTTGGCGACAAACCAAACAATGGCAACCAGTGATCGGTTTGTAATTCTGTTTCGCCATCCGGCAAAAGCTGCACTTTAAGGCCTTCCAGTTTTTCATTTCCCGAAACACCAATTACTTCAGCGTCAGTGAGCAAACTGATTTTTCCGGAGGCTGACATGTCCAACACTTTTTGTACACTGTCAGGATGCCCTCTGAAACTTTTGCTTCTGTGAATCAGTGTAACCTCGCTGGCGATGCCATTCGATAAAAATATCGACCAGTCCAGCGCACTGTCTCCGCCTCCGCTGATGACAATTTTTTTGCCTTTATAAAAATTAGGATCGCGAACAATGTACTCTATGCCTTTGTCTTCAAAATCTGTAATATTTGAGATAGGAGGTTTACGCGGTTCAAAACAACCCAGCCCGCCGGAAATAGCGATCACGGGTGCTTTGTGTTTTGTTCCCCGGCTTGTGGTGACAATGAAGAACTTATCGTCTTCAGTCTTCTCAATGGTCTCAGCTCTTTCGCCCAATGTAAATCCGGGTTTAAAAGGAGCCGCCTGTTTCATCAAATGGTCCACCAGATCGCCGGCAAGCACTTCGGGAAAACCGGGTATATCATAAATGGGTTTTTTCGGGTAAATTTCTGTAAGCTGTCCGCCTGGCTGCGGCAGCGCATCGATCAGATGGCAATGCAATTTGAGCAACCCAGCTTCAAACACAGTAAAAAGGCCGCACGGGCCGGCACCAATAAGTATTATATCTGTTTCAATCATTCCTTTGGATCAAAAAAAGTTGCGCAAAAGTAAGGCATTCAAAGTTCTCCGCGCTTTGATAACTGTCAACCGACAAACACTGACTTTATACTTTTGTTTTGAGGCAAACAAGATTTATACGTCCTTTACGGCATCATGAATTCAACCCTTAAAACCCTTGCCACCCTCGTTGGCTTATCAATGACAATTGCCAGCGCTATGGCCCAGTGCGATAGCAGCCGCTACAGAGATATGATTTTTCCCTATTTCGATTTGAGCAGCGACATTGTCTATGGCAACAATGTAAATTACGATGGAATAGCGAACGAATTGCTGCTGGATCTTTATACACCACAAAATGATACCGAAACAGCGCGCCCATTGGTAATAATGGCACACGGTGGTTTTTTCGTAGCTGGCGACAAAACCGGTCCGGAGTTGGTTCCCTATTGCGAGGACCTGTCGCGCATGGGTTATGTGGTGGCGTCTATTGAGTACCGCATGGGAATTCCATTTCAATTCGATCTCGAAGCTCCCATGACCGAGGCCGTAATGCGTGGTGTACAGGATATGAAGGCTGCCATTCGCTTCTTCAGAAAAACGGTGGCGGAAGATGGCAATCCATATGGCATTGATCCTGAAAAAATATTTATTGGCGGCATCAGTGCCGGAGGTTTTATTTCATTGCACGCTGCTTATATGCAGGACGATGAAATTCCCTCATTCGTGGACCAGTCAAACCTTGGATTGGGTGGTGGTCTGGAAGGTCTCAGCGGCAACCCTGGCTATTCGTCAGACTTCGTGGCTTTGATCAGTATTTCCGGCGCAATTGGCGATTCACTCTGGATCGAAGCCAGCGACAAACCTGCACTTCTTGCGCACGGCACCGGCGACAGCACTGTACCCTACGGGTCTGAAATGTTACAGATTGGAGGAGCGCTGGATGTGACTGAAGTAGACGGCAGCCATAGCATTGACCAGAAAATGGATGCAATAGGACTTGAACATTGTTTTGAGGTCTACTGGCTTCAGGGACACGTGCCGAGCGCTACTCAGCCAGCTTATTACGACACGACTTTGTCATTGATGTCGAATTTCCTTTCGCATTATGTTTGTCCGCAATACGAATTAGATTGTAATTACAGAACTGTTAATATTGGTGTAGAAGAATTGAATCCATCCGCTTTAGAGATATTCCCCAATCCTGCACAGGAAAAGGTTCAAATCAACTTGAGCCAATTTGTTGGCACCAGTAAATTGAGGCTTTTCAATGCTGAAGGAAAAATGATTCTGGAGAAAAATATTTCAGGCAATTATGTCCTGGATATTTCGGAACTCACAAATGGCGTGTACTCTATTCAATGCGTTCATCCTAAGGGAACGCTTGTGCAAAAGCTCATTGTGCAGAAATAGGCTGATCTGCTGTTAAGGTCAAAAAGGGATTTAGGGTAGAAAAATTAAACCGTTGGTTCTGCCGCCAGTTTGTGGTTGACTGCCACCACGTTTCTGATTTCCGGAACGGCACTTCTGATGGCGCCCTCTACCCCAGCTTTCATTGTCATGGCCGACATTGAGCAAGTTGTACAAGCGCCATGCAGTTCTACCATTACTGTGAGATCATCCGTCACTTCTACCAGCGTAATGCTTCCTCCATCTCCTTCCAGATAAGGTCTGATGGTATCAAGTGATGCACTTACGCGATTAAAAATTTCCTCGTTGGTCATAATATGAACTAAGCTTGGTTCGGTTCGGCTACCTTCTTTTTTCTGAAAGGCAGCATTCTCATTTCGCGCTCAAAGTTATTGAGTATTTCATCTAAATACTGCACCGAAGGAGTTCCTTCCTGCAAAATGGCCGGGCGGCCGGCATCGCCCGATTCGCGTATGCTTTGGATAAGGGGAAGGCCACCAAGGAAAGGAACCTGCAGTTCTTCTGCCAGGTGTTTGGCTCCATCTTTACCAAAAAGGTAGTATTTATTGTCGGGCAATTCAGCTGGTGAGAACCACGACATATTTTCAATGACACCGATAACAGGCACATTGATGGCATCTATGGCGAACATGGCCACACCTTTGCGCGCATCGGCCAGCGCCACTTCCTGTGGTGTGCTTACAATTACGGCGCCTGTGAGTGGAATGGCCTGCACAATACTCAAGTGAATATCGCCCGTACCGGGAGGAAGGTCGATGATGAGGTAATCCAACGGTCCCCAATGGGCATCGTTGATAAGCTGGTTGAGTGCTTTGGTGGCCATGGCTCCGCGCCACACAATGGCTTGATTTATTTCAGCAAAAAAACCGATGGACAAAACTTTGACGCCGTATTGCTCAATGGGCTCGAGTACACTTTTGCCCTCTACATCAATTACGCGAGGTTTTTCGTGCACCAGATCGAACATGGTTGGAGCCGATGGACCGTAAATGTCCGCATCCAGCAAACCCACTTTATATCCTCTGCGGGCAAGGCCTGTGGCGAGGTTGGCGCTGATAGTACTCTTTCCAACACCGCCTTTGCCTGAAGCCACTGCAATGAGGTTTTTGACGCCCGGCAGAACTTTTCGCAATTCGCCATTTCTGTCATCGCCACTGATGGCAATCACGTCTGTATCAACCTTCCAGGAAGTTCCCAATACGCGGTGGATGGCAAATTCGCAGGCTTCTTTCATGCGCATTTTGGAGTGCATGGCTGGATTGCTCACTTTTACTTCTAAAGAAATGAGGTTGTCTTTTACATCGATCACCTTTACCAGTCCGAGCGACACGATGTCCTTTTTGAGATCCGGTTCGATCACGTTGGTAAGAGCGTCGAAAATGGCTTGTCTTGAAATACTCATTGTTATGATAAACTAATTGCGGAGGGCAAAGTTCGGTGAGAAAAGGGTTTGTAGAAAGAAAATTGTTGAGGGGATTCTTTAGTATAAATTTATCTATTTGGGAATAAAATTGAAACGTCTAATTTGACTTACCAGAATAAGCTGAAACGAAAACTATAAAAATCTGAACCATTCATTATGGGCCGGGTTGGTTTACAAATAATAGTATTTGATTTTTAGATAAGAATTTTAACACGAAGACACTAAGGAAATAAGAATGTAAGAAAATTCAATTCTTACTCCCGGCGTCTTGCCTTCTTATGTGGTAAAAAAAATTTGACATTCTGAAAGAATAAAAATCTATTCTTTGCCTATCAAAGGTAACTTATTTCCAATATGGCTTTTGAAAATACACTCAGTAAAATTCGTGTCAAAGGCTGATTTATAACAAATTACCACGAATCAAAATAAATGGCAGCAAATCTCACTTTCAAATGGTACATTTAATTTAACCCGAATTTTGTGTGCAAAAATCTGTGTGCACTTCAACTGCACACAAATTTTTGCACACAGATTTTGTCATGAATTTTTGGGGCGTTAAATAAATAAGCTTTCCACCTCCGCTCTAAAATCAACATTAAAGAAATAATGATATAGGTAAGCAAGAAAATTCACCACGACCTTGACGAAGTATAATGACCATCTCTTTTTTCGATCAAGAAAAATGCTCAGCTCATGCTGCCCATCAAAACCCCCTCTCCAATTCCACCATAGGATCCCACAATAATTCTGTGAAGTTTTGCACCTTGTCGTTTTTTACTTTTACGCCGTCCTTTTCGAGTAATTCCTGCATTTGAAATGGCGTGGCGAAATGTCCTTTTCCGGTAAGCAATCCGATTCTGTTCACCACACGATGGGCCGGAATTTCAGGGCGTCCATGACAGGCATTCATGGCCCAGCCTACCATACGCGAACTCAATCCGGTGCCCAGATAGCGCGCTATGGAGCCATAAGTAGTGACGCGGCCTTTCGGAACGAGTTTGACGACCTCGTATACATTGTCGAAAAAAGAATAGGTCTTGTCGCTGTAGGCCATAATATGATTTAAAAAAAAGATCTTGTCAAATGTGAAAACGAATGTACTTGATCTTTTTGCCTTCGTCGAGCCACATTTGTTCGTAATAGGTTCTGATACACAAAATATCCTGCATCTCTTCCGGCTGCGTCTTCAGATAATCGCCGTAGATATCATCAGAATGTGTTTCGATCGTATAGCCAGCTCCACCTATTTCGCGCAGCGCGCGCTGATACAAATCCGGGTTGTCGTGTTTGATATGAATAACACCGCCGGGCTTGAGAAATTTTTTATATTTTTCAATATAATAAAGCGAGGTAATTCGCCTGTTGCCCACATGATCCTGTGGCTGCGGATCGCTGAAGGTGAGCCAGATTTCATCTACTTCATTTTCGCCGAAAAAAGACTCAATAAACTCCACCCTTGCGCGGAGAAATGCCACATTGGTGAGCTTTTCTTCGAGCGCTTCTTTGGCTCCTTTGTGAAAACGGTGTCCCTTTACATCCACGCCGACAAAGTTCTTTTCGGGGAAACGGCGGGCCAATCCCACAGTATACTCGCCTTTGCCGCAGCCCAACTCGAGCACCACGGGCCGATCGTTCTGAAAAAAAGTAGATCGCCACTCTCCCTTCATGAAAGTAGCGCCTTCTCTGATGATCGGCGTGAGGTTGGGCTCAAAAACATGTGGAAATGTTTTGTTTTCTGCCCATCTTTTAAGTTTGTCTTTTCCCAAAATTGATGATCCTTTATCGTTCTTTGCCATTCGGTGAGGACGTCCGGATGACGCCACACGAAAAGCAGCGCGAAGTAAAGAAATGCAGACAGAATAGAAATGACCCAAGGCAAAAAAATATTGGTTGCCCCGCTGGACTGGGGTTTGGGACATGCCACGCGCTGTACTTCTCTCGTGCGCAAGCTGAAAATGGAGGGTAATGAGGTCTGGATTGCGGCCACAGGCAGTGGATTGGCCTTTTTGAAAAAACAATTTCCAGACAATAATTTCCTCAGTGACATTCCTGCCTACAATATTCAATACAATGGCTCGGGATCCTTTCAGCGGCAAATGTTGCGACAGGTGCCAAAAATTCTGAGGGCCATTAGGGCCGAAAACCGGTGGCTGGATGGTATCATCACATCTCATCACTTTGAAGAAATATACAGCGACAACCGCTACGGACTCTGGACACAAAAAATACCTTGTCATTTTATCACACATCAGATTTTTGTACGTGTACCCTGGTATGGAAAATGGGCCGCTGATTATCTGGTGAAATATTTCATTTCGAAATATACCAGTTGTTTAATTCCGGATGTGGAAGGTGCCAACAACCTGAGTGGTGAATTGTCCCACGGAGAAATTCCAAAAAACTGCAAGTACATCGGGTGGTTATCCAGATTTGAATCATTTCAAAAAGGCGAAGAAAAATCAAACTCATTTGAGTACGATGTAGCGGCAATACTTTCAGGACCAGAGCCACAGCGGAGCATTCTGGAGGAAAATCTTTTGCGCATTTTTGCAGAAGGCAATATTAAAGCAGTGGTTATTTGCGGACAGCCGGAACAAACTTTCGATGAAACAAAAAAAACTGTCAGAAGAATTTCTCATCTCGAAGATGTCGAATTTGTTGACGTGTTGTTGCGCTCACAAAACATCATTTGCCGTTCGGGTTATTCAACATTGATGGACTTACATTTTTTAGGAAAGAAGGCCATATTAATTCCCACGCCCGGACAAACAGAACAGGAATACCTCGCCCAATATCTTGGGGAAAAAGGCTGGCATTATTTGGCACAAAAAGAATTGACTTTGCAGAATCTTCTGGTGGTGGTGGGATGATGAACCACCGGGGAATTGCAGGAAATAGCGAAAATCGCCTCGATGCGAAGTAGGTTTTATTTTGTTAGTGCAATCCCTATTCTTTCATGAATTTAGTTTGAACGGAGCCCATATTGGAAGCTATTTGCAGCACATAAGTTCCGGCAGCAATTGAGGGAAGAGGAATTTGAATTTGATTAAATCCTTCGTTCAAAGTCAATTGTACGGTCATTACCTTTTTTCCCATTGCATCAAAAACATCTGCATTGGCTATTCCACTGTGGTTGCTGTGCAGGGTAAAATTGAGGTCAGAAAGTGGATTGCCATACATCGACAAAATTTCCATTTGGGCATCCGGGCGATTGTATTCTACTACCAAATGTTTCTTACTGTTTTCATCCAGATTCGAAATATCCAGGTATCCTCCCTGCAGATGCACCACAAGTTTCATCCGGCTGTCGAGGCTTCTGTTTACGATAGAAGAATATTTATCGAATACCAGTGAATTTCCTTTTTTCAAATAAATATGAATGTTTTCCGGATTGGTTTGTCCCGGATAATCCCATAGCGAAAAGATATTTCCGAAGTGCAATGAAGCATTGTTCTGTAAATCGATTTTAGAACCTGCGTTCATTGCAAGCATACCATTTCCATACATGCCATAATGAAGAGAGGCATTTTCAGCAATGCGCAAGGTGGCATCATACTCAAAGCGCATACAAGAGCCAAAAGGTGTTGCAATCATGCCTTTGTGATGAGAAAAGGTTCCTCCGGGTGCTGTAATAAATTCAGAAAAACCATAGCCCAGACAGAATTGGCCCCAATTATTAATACTCAAAGTATGTCTGACGCTATCAGATCCATCTACAAGCGCTCCCCGAATCTGGGTAAATGGTTCAAAAATCAATCCTTCTGAATCCCAGATATTAATTGTGATGATTTGTTGATTGGATGGATCATAAAGCGCCGGCACATCGAGATAATACAAGTTGGTATCAGATGGAATTCCTGCCCCATCCCATTTAATCAGTGCTGCAGATCCAAGATAGCAATAACCATCAAAGCAAGACATTCCTTCAGTCAAATAATAAGTATTCAGCGGAGAATAATGATTTACCAGAAAGGCAGAATCAACCAGCGAAGTACAATCACTGGTACTAATAAAATCAAAGGCTCCAACTGACGTTGAATTAGCGTTGTTGATTCCATCATACTTCACTTTGACAATAAACTCCTTCAAATAATTGAGAGAGTCAAACAACTCAGTGGGCACACACATATCTATGGTACTACACCCCCCAAATTCATCGAAGTTCTGCGAATAGTACTTCACATTTGACAAATCTGTCGAGTCAACATCATCAGAAGGCGTTTGGATGCCTACCATAATACCTTCACACCAGCCATTTTCGCAATATGTAGTATCTGTAATCTCATATTCTGATGAAAATTGATTGTGATAAACATAATAGATTTTGTGAGGAGTTAAAGTAGGCAAACTATCGAAAAGAGCCCTTATGTAAACGGGTCTTGAAAGATCGATTTCGTCAAATAAAATACTTGGGTTGTATATTTCAGTAGAATGATAAAGTGAAATACAAATCGTACTATCGCGAGGACCATTCCACGTGCCGTCGAGGGTTTGATAAGCCTCCCAGTTGTGATAACCAATCAAGGACGTCACGCTATCAATGCACAACAGCGGTTCTTCAGAAAGAAATTGCAGTTGATCTATTTGTGCTGCGGAATAATAAAAGGAACAACAAATGAAAAGGATTGAGTAGAGTGTTTTCATAAGATTTGGTTAAACGGTTGAGACAAGTGTACCACTTTAATTTTGAATACCCTAAAGGAAAATAAAAAAACCTCAGGATTCCTTTTAGAACAGGCAAAGCCCTGAAACATTTACATTTGGCCCAAATAAATTTCGGATTATGGAAGAAGCCATCGGTGAAAAGGACTTGAAATACATGCAAATGGCCATCAAAGAGGCAATGCGGGCGTGGGATGAAGATGAAGTTCCGATAGGTTGTGTAATTGTATGCAAAGACCAGGTCATCGCGCGCGGCTATAATCTTGTAGAAAGGCTTCACGACTTCACAGCCCACGCCGAAATGCAAGCCTATACTTCCGCTTCAGAATATCTTGGGGGGAAATTTCTCGACGAATGCACCTTGTACGTTACCCTTGAGCCTTGTGTAATGTGTGCCGGTGCAGCTTACAATACCCGCATATCTCGCATAGTTTTCGGGGCATATGATGAAAAAAGAGGATTTACCAAATTTGGCAACCACAAGGACAACGACCAGGGCATAGTGCATCCGAAATGTGAAGTAGCAGGTGGTGTTCTTTCAGAGCCTTGCGTTCAGCTTCTCAAAGATTTTTTTAAAAGAAAAAGAAATGAATAACCCGAAGTCTGACAGCCTGTTTATTATCGGATGATCGTGACCGTTCCATTGATTTCACGCTCTTCCCGGGTGCTTTGGGCGCTCACTTTCAGCACATAATTATACACCTCATTCTGAACAATGTAATCTCCACCCCGGCAATTGCCAGTCCATGGTTCAAGCGGATCCGTGGTTCTGAACACTTCTTCACCCCAGCGATTAAACACAATCAACATGAAATCCTTGTCGCTGATATCTGTGCCTTCCACTCTCCAGAAATCATTGATACCATCGTTATCTGGAGTAAATGAATTTGGAATATAAATATTAAGGACATCATTGATCACGACTGCTCCTTCAATGAAATTCTGACAGCCGTTTTCATCTGTCACCAAAAGACGTACTTCATATTCGCCTGGCACATCATCCGGATAAATTACCACAGGCGAAAATTCATTGCTGTTGGCAGGATTTGCCCCACCATCAAATTCCCATTCAGAAACCAAATTACTTCCCTGCGATAGATTGTTGAATGTGATGACCGTATTTTCAAGCGTGGTGGGTTGGGGATTCGCTATCCACGCAGCTATTGGGTCCGGATAAACTTCGATATAGTCGGAAAATGTCTTTGTAAAAAGGCATCCTACACCCGATATCAGCGTTATTGTGACGTCGTATTTTTTTGGTTCAAGAAAAATACAGCTTGCTTCTGGGCCATATATAGAAGAAGGCTGGTCTTCAATATTCCACGAAACACTTGTGTACAATTCATTGGGGGTGGTTAATTCAAATTGAACCGGCAAAGGAGAACAACCACTTGTTACGTCCGACCAAATGGTCAGAGGAATTGACTCAAGCGACCATATCTGCATGCAAGCCTCAACCGGAGTGGTTTCGCAACCATCACTCATAGTTACACAATACTGACCTTCTATTCCCGGTGTATGTAAAAACTGCGCCCCTGCTCCAATCTGGTTTCCATTTACAGTCCAGGTAAAAGTGTAATTTCCATCGCCGCCCGTACTCTGAAATACCTGAGCATTGACAGTTCCGCCAGGGCAAAAGGTAGAATCGTTTGCAATTACCAATGCGAGTGAATCCAATACATCCACGTCGATGTAAATTGTATCAGAATAACAATTGGTATCAAATTGTGCATATACAAAATACTGAGTATCTTGTGCAGGACTTACCTCTATGGTTGATCCTGTTTGATTGGTGCTCCAATAGTAAGTGTAGGAATTATCGAAATCTGAATCGGTGAATACCTGCAAAGTAGCCGAACCATTCTGGCACATTACAGCATCAGGTGCGCTATACATGTTGTGCACCAATACATTGATGCTGTCCACAAGGCTTTCGCATTCGCTGGTAATTTTCAGCCAGTACAATCCCGGTTGCGCAACGGTGATGGATTCATCATCCGAACCATTTTGCCACAGATATTCGCCCTGTGGAAATATATCCGGTTGAAGCAGCAGAGCGGAGTTTTCGCAAATAACCTCATCTTCGCCCAGATCGAATGGTTGAATGGGGTCTATGAACGAAACGTTGATACTATCACTGGTATTTCCACAATCGCTGGAGATTTGCAGCCAATACAAGCCCGGTTCAGTGATCAAAACAGACTCTTCAGTTGATCCATTTTGCCAAAGATAATCACCTGAAGGAAAAATATCCGGTTCAAGTTCTACTATTTCATTTTCGCATAGCACAAGATCTTCACCCAGGTCAATTGACTCTATTGCACCAATAGAAATGAGAATCGAATCTGCTCCTGTGCAAGTGCCTTGTTGAATCTCGACCCAATACAGTCCAGGCTCTGTGACCAGTAAACTGTCGTTTGTACTTCCATCACTCCATAAATATTCCGCACCAATTAAATCAGGAGCGAGAACAAAATTTTCTTCCGCACAAGTGGCAATATCATTGCCCAGTAAACCGTCAAAGTCGACATCAGTAGTACCAAAATAAACATCGTCGATTCCAAGATCTGTGAAACCTTGTCCGGTTCTGCTCTCAATCTGAATCAAGACCGTGGTTGAATTACCCGAATTCCATTCACTACAGAGATACACCCATTCGGGGCAGCAGGGAGAGGTGTAATCTCCAAGATTTATTTCGGCCATATCCACTCCGTTGATGCGCAAGCCCATAATAGGAGCGCCACCTGTCTGGCAGTCGGGGTTTCTGGCAAGATCGCGAATCCAGACGGAGAAGACATAATTTGTATTGGGTACGACGTCAATTGTATTTTCTTGACCTGGCGGACGGTTTGGATCATAGGGTTTCCAGGCAGTTTGTGGAGTAGTTGCCGTGGCGCTAAATCCTGTATCAAACCATAATAAACCACCTTCACTATCTCCGGTGGTGTGATCGAACTGCGGTGTCAGTGAGCAGGCTCCATAGTTGCGCGAAACAATTATACTGTATAATCCTGCACCCAGAAATTCAGAGTATGTATTGTCCGTTTGAAATCCCGGTGGAATGTCAGTAAATTCATCTGAGAAAGTAGGATTGTAGTTTTCGAGTAAGTTCACTCCATTGGAGCAACATTGCCCGTAAAACGACATTCCAGATGCAAGGCTACAAGCAACCAAAAGAAGTTTGAATAAGGCGTAGCCGGATAAATTAAACTTCATTGCTGTGTCAGATTCACTTTGAGATAGAATACATAACCCATTGACCCTGTAATAGGCTCAAGGGTTGCCAACCTATAGATGCGTTGTGTTATTTTATTCCACAATAAAGTCGGATCAACCACAAAAGTTGTGAGGTTGGAATTGGGCAATAAGGTATAATACCTTTAATACACAAACATCTGAGTACATTATTTATTCTACCAAACTTTGTCTCGCCCTGATAAAACAATCGGATAAATCGCACAGAGTTGTACTCATTCAATTCATACAAGCATTTTTCAATTTCCGACATCTGAAGTCATGTTGACTTAAGTACCTTATATCCACTATAATATGAACGGAGGACGATGAAATTCTTTCGCTTTATACCATTATCAGATATGTCACTGCAAATATGCCGAAGCATATAATCTGAAACAAAATGTAATGAGACAATAAATTCACTTAATTCAATCGCGCCCCAATGAAAACAAGAATTCCAATCCTCATTCTGATTCTATTTCTCGCATACACTAGTGTAAAAGGTCAATGGACACAGCTCAATTCCGGAACGACTAAGAATTTATCTGCGATGAGCCAAAATCAGGCGGGCTCACTTTTCGCGGTAAGCGCAGGTTCTCTTGGAATAATTCTTAAATCGGATGATAATGGCGATACCTGGTACGATGTAGCCGCGAATACCCACGGATTCAGTGACATTGTCTTTGTGGACGAGAATACAGGGCTTGCTATACCAGAAAATCAGGATACAATTTTCAGGAGCCTTGATGGGGGAAACACCTGGCAGCATCAATATTCACCAAACTGCTCCGGATGGGGTTATGGATTCCCGGAAGTTTATTTTACCGATTCCATGACAGGCTATTCACCCGGATACAAAACAACAGATGGTGGCGATTCATGGTTTTTGCAAAATCAGTTGCTTAATTCTTTTCCCTATGTACCCAATGCGATATCCTTCATCAATGACTCCACCGGCATAGTAGCTGGTTTTGCTTATGTAGGCGTGAACTATAAAACCACCGATTACGGAAATACGTGGACTGCAGTGAATATACCCATGTACACATGGGAAATTTATTCTCTCCATTTCCCAACTGCGCAAACAGGATATTGTACAAGCCAAAAATTTCAAAGTGCACATGAATCTCAAATTATTAAAACTACAGACGGCGGCGATAACTGGTCTGAAATTTATACAACCTCCATGTCTTCGCTTTTTAATTCGATTTACTGCACAGATGATAATACCTGTTATGCCGTGGGAAACAACGGCAACATTCTCAAAACCATTGATGGCGGGGTTACATGGGGTGTTCAAAACTCTGGTACTACCCAATCCTTGCGTGAAGTCTTTTTCACAGACGCCAATACCGGCTATATAATTGGCGATAATGGCATTATTCTGAAAACAACTAACGCTGGTGGAGCAACGGGATTAAATCAATTTTCCGATCCGGAAAATAGTATTTCTTTATATCCCAATCCTTTCCATGACACATTTACAATTCAGGTTAACTTAGAGAATAGTCCATGCTCTCAGTTTACACTATACAATTCTTTTGGACAAGAAATCATTAGCCAGACATTGAAAAAAAACACCAATATCATAGATTTGTCGGCCTATTCAAATGGCATTTATTTTTATACGCTCACTTCAGAAACGAACAGCATTAAAACGGGAAGGCTGATTAAGCAGTAAAAATTTCAGTGGATATTATTTACCGAATCCGAATTATTGCATATTTCTGACAATATCTTTGATATAGCCCGTACTACATTATTTCGTTATGTTTTAGTCCAGTATTTTTGATCAACCACAAAAATTGGAGAGTGCTCAGATGTATTTGGTATCATGCAAATTTTTCTGTGGCATCATATGTTTTAATCCAATCGCTTTTAATGTAATTGGGTAAGTAGATACTTCAGACAAACTAACAAAGTGTGAAATACACCGGAGTACTCCTTAACTTTTGCGTTTCATTCATAAAGTTCCGCTCCTTCACACGCAATGAAATACCAATAATTCCAACCTGGTTGTTAAAACCAGATCAAGGCATTATTTAATGATTTGCTATTAAAGGATATAGAAACTTTCTTTATTATCTGATAATAGTGACTGTTCCACTGATCTCACGTTCATCACTCGTACTTGACGCACTCACTTTGAGAATGTAATTATAGACTCCATTTTGTGAGAAGTAATCTCCACCTTTGCTATTGCCAGTCCATGGCTCCAATGGATCATTGGTTCTGAAAACCTCATCGCCCCATCGATTGAAGACAATGAGCATAAAATCTTTATCACTGATGTCAGTTCCTTCTACTCTCCAAAAATCATTGATACCATCATTGTTCGGTGTAAATGAATTGGGAATATAAATATTGAGCATATCACTGATCACTACAGTTCCCTTCAGGAAATTAGTGCATGTACGGTCATCTGTTACCAAAAGGCGCACTTCATATTCGCCCGGCGCATCATCTGGATATACAACCACCGGAGAAAATTCTGTGCTGCTCCAGGGATCTGCACCTCCATCAAACTCCCATGCGTAAACCAAATTTCTGCCCTGAGAAACATTGTTGAATGTAATGACAGTATTTTCAAGATTTGTTGGCTGTGGGCCGGCTACCCATCCTGCTATCGGATCGGCATACACTTCGATATAATCAGTATATGTTTTCGTAAAAGTGCATCCGGCCAGAGACAATAATGTAAGAGTTACATCATATTTTTTGGTCTGTACAAAAATATTATCCGCCTGCGGGCCGTAGATGGAAACAGGCACATCTTCGATACTCCATGATGCGCTAGTGTACAGTTCTGATGGAGTGGTTACTTCGAATTGAACCGGCAAAGGAGAGCATCCGGCGGTTTGATCAGACCAAATGGCTAGTGGTATAGCATCTTGCTCAAGTATCTGCATACATGCCAGAACCGGAGTTGTTTCGCAACCATCGTGCATGGTAACACAATACTGACCTTCTATTCCGGGTGTATGGAAGAATTGCCCGCCCGCGCCGATTTGATTTCCATTGACGGTCCAGGTGAAAGTATAATTTCCGTCGCCGCCCATGTTAAGCAGAACTTCGGCGTTGACAGTTCCATTGGGACAAATAGTAGAGTCATTTACAACTGCAAGTGTTAATGGATCATATACATCTACATCAATGTAAACTGTATCAGAATAACAGCCACCGCCATCGATTGCGTAAACGAAATATTGAGTGGGCACCACTGGATTCACTGTGATATCCGGTCCTGTTTGGTTGGTATTCCAATAGTACACATAAGAGTTGTCAAAATCATTGTCGCTTAAGGCCTGTAAAGTTGCTGATCCGTTTTGGCAAATAGTAAGATCGGCCGAACCATAAATATCCGGATATTGCACATTGATCGTAAGTTCCACACTTAAAAAGCAGCCATCCACTTCCAATACATAGGTATATACTCCGGCCGGCTCTACAGCAGGATCATATAATCCATCCACGGGGTTATTGTTTTCATTGTACCAGATACCACCTGCCATAGGATTGCCATCCAACACATCGAGCATTTGAATTGGGGCGTATTCAGGGCAAAGAAAAATTTGCGTATCCTCACCTACACTTGGCAAATCATCATCAATAGTAACAAGGGCAGTGTCTACGCTGCCGCATCCTGGATAACCGACAGGATAACCGGTGAGAATGTATTCCATGTCAACACCAATTCCATCCACCACCGGCGTTGCAATATTTGGGTTGGACAGCCCATCGGCTGGTGACCAGCTCCAGACAAAATCTGACTGATCGTTGTTGCATCCAATATCATAGTTTATTTCATCCTGAAAACCTTCTGCGCAGCTGTTTCCGCCGCCAGACTCGTAGTACAGGGTGAGGCAACCGCTTGGGCTGGTGGCAATAATATTCTGGCCAGCAAATCCACCTGTAAGTGATGTGATAAGCGGCGCTCCGGTTGAAGCTCCATCATATACATAGAGAAAATCGCAACACGGATCTAAAGTACCAGTATTAAATGAAACGGACATCGCAGTTATGCCATCACTCACATCCGGACAATAGGTTTCTGTCCAGGTGTCAAAAACGTCGGCACACTGGGTGTAATTTCCTCCAAAATCATCACAATTGCTGGTAATCTGGCCCAGAATTCCTCCCTGCAATTCAATGGGGTTGCAACTAAAAATCATATCCGGACCAGCAGTCACATTATTGGCTACATATACATTCACGGTAATTGTAGTATCGAAAGTGCAACCGAAGTTATTTGTGACGGTGTACACATAATCGTAGGCTCCGGTTTCGGTTAATTCGACCAGAATGAAGTCACAATTATCTGTTTGTTCAACAATGTTCGGACCGGTCCAATAAGTTGAATCGCATCCTACACCATATTCCGGTGTGAAGGATATAAGATCACCATACAAACTTGGATTAAATGCCACCGACCAGTCGAAAATAAATCCATTGTCGGAGGCCCACATATCACATACCTGAACAGTCCAGGTTCCATTGAGCGGACATCCAATCAAGTCGTTGAAAGATTGTTCGCTTTCATAAGTTCCTGCGGGCAATGTAGAGCCTGCATTATCAGACCAGGTTCCGTTGGTGGCGTCTGGTGCCCAATAATAATCGTAACCAACACCAGGGTCCAGACTATCATCATCATCAATCGGCTCTCCTAAAAAGGTACTTCCGCCACTTTGTTGGTGAACCGCTATAGAACTTCCATCAGGGCAGATAAAGGTGATAACCAAATCGCCCATGAAACTGTGTTCAAAATTTATAAAGAAATAATCCAGATCGGAAGCGGATTGAATGGTGCCGCCAAAATCGAAATTGGTAAAGGTGAGTTCGCTTTCAAAACATTCCGACTGATCATCAGGAATAAACAATGCTCCTCCAAAATCCGCATTTGGAATATCTGTCCAGGGTTCGCTGATCCAATTATTCAAACTATCCTGTGCAAAAGTGCTGTCAGGAATAAAAAAATTAACCCCAATATATTCCTGTCCACCAGAGCAAAGGTCAAAGTCCGGTGAAAGCAAGCTAAAATCCGGATATGTACTGACCAATACAATGTAATCTGTAAGGTTGTTATTGGAGCAATCGTTGTTGTCGGTGAGCATCAATTGCACCTTGTACGCACCCGGGTCTTCGAAAACGTGTGAAACGACAGGCCAGCTAGTTGTATTGGTCGATCCATCGTCAAAAATCCATGACACCTGGGCCATCGCCATACCTGCGGCAAAAGTGGAAGCCGATCCATCAAAAATTACTTCTTCGCCAGGGCAGATGAGAATTGGATTGGGATCCTGGTTGGTATTGATAATGGAGAAGGGGCGCTCGCAAGGCGGGCCGCAAGAAATTTCGGCTGCAAAATTTCCCACACCTGCCCCATCAGCCACAAAGTGCACAGTAAGGCATCCGGAGGCATTGGACGAAGTGATATCGGTGGTTTGAAGATCCGTTCCGTAATAAGTGCCAATGAGAGGAGATGAAGAATTCGGGCCATCAAAAATTTCAATATAATCGCCAGAACCCATTGCGCTTATGGTAAAATACAAATTGATAATGGTCTCTGGTGCAGGCGCGCAAATGGTGATGGTTTCATTCTGGTTATTCGAGTAATCACTCGAACTGAAACCATTGTCTACCAAAAATCCACCGCATTGGGTAATATCTGCGCCATTGATGGACATTTCCTGAGAAAAGAGAGATTGATTAAAAAGAAGAATTAAGGACAGAACTGTGTAAAATATTTTCATCCCCGATTTGGCATTTAATTTTGGCTAGCTCATTTGAGACACCAAAGTACGCCGAAAGGTTGTACCTACGACAGATTTCATCTGGATTTGAGGAAATTAATTAGCCAGAAAATGCCTAGCCAATAATTTACTGAAAGTCAACAATGGAAATTGAAAACACTCAAAATCAGTATATTGAAACCGTGAATTTTCTAGCGCGTAATTATTACTTTTCTGGAAAAAGGCCCGGTATTCTGACTGTTAAAATTCAAGAGATAACAGCCTTCTGCCAGAGAAGAGCAATCCAGAGAAGTTTCTGTTGCACTGCAATTCAACTCTTTCACTTTTCTTCCGGAAAGGTCAAAGAGGGATATTACGCCTTCGAACCGGTGGTTGAATTGAATAAAAATTTCGCCATCCAATAACGTGGTTTTAACCGCATTCAATTCCGAAAAGTTATCTGGTATATTTAGTGGAATGCAAAACACGTTCACATAAATTGAATCGTAGCTGACACATTCCGGATGCCCGATTGGAAACCCTTGCAGAATGTAGGTTGTGTCTGTTGAAATGCCTGTCAAAAAAGTCGTAGAAAGATCAGGATTGGACAAACCAATCTCAGGCAACCATTGAAACTGGTAAGGCACTTCATCCGGGGCGACACAGGAAATGTAGTAGGTGAGCGAGTCCAGAAATCCATCTTCACAAGAAGTAAAAGCATTTTGATGGAATTTGACGGTAAGACAGCCGGTTAGATTTGAGGCCGTATAAGTTCCGTGATATTCCGAATCCAAATAACATTCAACAATTTCCGGAGCCGAGGCGTTAGCTCCATCATACACAATAAAAGAGGTATATCCGTCGAGAAATTCAGCCGACATGAGTGAAATAGACATCATGGATCCATTGCCAATATTGTCCGGGCAATAAGTGATGTCCCACTCATCATATTGTCCAAAACAATGGCTATAAAATCCGTTGCTTTCTGAGCATCCTGCATTGGCACCTTGAACAGAGCCCTCCAAAAGCAATGGCTGACATTCGAATAACAAATCTTCACCGGCAGAAACAGGAGTGCTGAGCTCCAGATGAACGCTGACAGTAGTATCAAAAGAGCAACCATAATCATTGACTACTGTGTAGGTGTATTCGTAAACTCCTTCGTCCTGGAAATCGACCAGCACAAAATCGCATCCGCTTGTTTGGTCAATAATATTCGGACCAGTCCAATAAGAAGAATCGCAATTGGCGCCATATATGGGGCTGATGAGATAGGATTCGCTCATATCAGGCTGTCCAAAATTAACTCCCCAGGAAAACAAGTAGCCATTATCGGAGCTCCACATATCGCAAAAAGTAAGGGTCCAGGTTCCATTCAGCGGACATCCGGTTAGAAGGTCCATAGGCTCTAAACCTTGATACTCTCCGGAAGGCAATGTATTGGCACCTTGAGCCTCATCGGCCCAGGTTCCATTGGTGGCTGCTGGTGTCCAGAAATAATCATAACCTATGCCTATTTCCATTGATCCGTCATCATCAACCGGTTCGCCCAAATGAGTTCCACCACCCTCCTGTGCATGAAGTAAAATTTCGGTATTGTCAGGACATGTCAGAGAAATAACCAAATCTCCCATGTAACTATGTTCAAAATTGACCCATATATTGGCTATATCATCAATAGACTGAATAATGGCATCATCTGGAAAAGAACTGTAATTAATGGAGTGATTAAGGCATTCCGACTGGTTGTCAGGAATAAGCAGCGGGTCTTGGAGGTCATTATCTGAATTACCTGAAATGGTATGCGAAATCCAACTATTGAGGTTGCTGTTACTGATTAAACTATCTGAAATATCTGAACTCACACCCAAATAATATTGATCTGGTGTGCAAATACTAAAGCTCTCGGTGAGTACAGTAAAATCAGGATAAGTGCTCACTTTTACCAAAAAAACATCAGCATAATTATTTGAGCAACCCAAATTATCAGAAACATTGAGTTGTACAGAATAAATACCTGGTTCAGCGAATACATGACTTACTTGTGGCCAGTTCACAGCGTCGGTAGTTCCATCACCAAACTCCCATAAAAAACTATCAATGTTCGACTGGTCAGAAAGTACTGTATTGGATCCATCGAAAACAACTTCTTCTCCCGGGCAGACCAGCATTGGGGATTCTTCCCCGGAGATAATATCAACCAAAGGCAAAATGCACAATATTCCACAAGAAATATAAGCCTCGAAATTTCCTGTATTAATAGAATCTGAAACAAAGACCAAAGTGATGCAGCCTGATGGGTTAGATGATGAAATGTGTTGATCCGAAAGAGCCTGATCCTGATAAATACCTATTAGCGAATCGGAAGTTGAGTTTCCGTTATAAACCATCATCAGATCGCCCGAACCCAGATCAAATTCAGTGAAATACAGGTTGAGTAAAGTATCAGGAAATTCCGGGCAAATCGAAATTGTATCGGATCGGTTGACAGAATATTCGTTTTCAGACAATCCATTATCTAAAAGCCAAACGCCACAATCAACTATATCATCCCAATCTATGGGAAATTGCTGTCCAAACAAGGCGTGATTACACAAGAGAAAAAAGAAAATCCAGGTGGCAAAAGTCTTCATCGGAAAATTGGATATGCGGGTAAAGTTAATTCAATACAAAATAGTGCTCCTCAAATAATTGGAACAATTCCTTAAACAAATTACCCTACAACTTTATTTTAAGGAAAAACGCTTAACCCTATATTAACATTGAAGGCCTATATTTGCCGCGAACCATCGGATTAATTTAATGGATAGTAGTCCCTTATGCAATTTCAACTCACCAAAGAGCTACTGGCAGAACTGCGTCAGGCGATTGCAGATGGGAGAGATACATCCCTTCAAAATCTAACCGCAGATCTTCACCCCGCAGATATTGCCGAGCTCATCAATGAGTTGCGCCGTGAAGAAGCCGTCTACATTTATCGCATACTCGATGAGGAAAAAGCAGCCGATGTGATGCTCGAGCTCGATGAGGATGTCCGCGAAAAGCTACTCTCATCGCTTACAAGCAGGGAAATTGCGGAGGAACTCATTGAAAATATCGATTCCGATGATGCTGCCGACGTATTGTCTGAACTCTCAGAAGAAAAACAGGAAGAAGTAATCTCCCTTCTCGGAAATGAGGAACAGGCCAGCGACATCATAGACCTGCTGAATTACAAGGAAGGCACAGCAGGTGCATTGATGGGAACAGAGTTGGTAAGGGTAAATCACAATTGGAGCGTAGGCATTGCCATACGTGAAATGCGCAAACAAGCTGAAGATCTCGATCACATTTACACCATTTATGTGGTAGATGACCACGATAATTTATTGGGAACACTCAGTGTGAAGTCGATGATTTTTGCTTCGAGCAGTATGCGCACTGTGATCCATGAGCTTTATAAACAAGAAAAAGTAACCACTGTCCACGTCAACACTCCCGCCGAAGAAGTGGCCAAAATCATGGAGAAATATGACCTTGTGGCATTGCCCGTGGTAAATGACTCGAATATTTTGCTCGGCAGAATTACAATCGACGATGTCGTGGACGTGATCAAAGAAGAGGCCGACAAGGATTATCAAATGGCCAGTGGTATCTCTGAAGACGTAGAATCGGGCGACAACGTAATCACATTGACCCGGGCGAGGCTTCCATGGCTTCTTATTGGTATGGCGGGTGGAATGATATCGGCCAATATTATTGGTGTATTTGATATTACTACCCAACCACAAATGGCCATCTTTATGCCCCTTATTGCGGCCATGGGAGGAAATGTAGGCGTTCAGTCTGCGGCGCTTGTAGTAAAAGCATTGGCCAATCAAAGTGCTTTGGACGAAACATTGTGGCAAAAGCTGGGCAAGGAACTCAGTGTAGGTTTGCTCAATGGATTGGTCTGCTCCACCGTAATATTTCTGGTAAGTATGTTGTTCAGAATTGATCTTTCTCTCTGCATAACTGCCAGTATTGCATTGTTCAGTGTAATCATATTCGCCAGTTTTTTCGGCACCTGGATACCCATGACATTGAACAGGTTCAAAATCGACCCGGCCCTTGCCACAGGCCCATTCGTGACCACATTAAATGATATATTCGGGTTAATTATTTACTTCAGTGTGGGTCATTTTATCAGTTTAAATTTGGGTTAATCGAATTCCGGAGATTGCAGCGGATATTCGTTATTTTCTAAAAATGAATTTATACAAATGAAGAAAGTTCTTTTTCTTGATAGTGTACATGAAATACTCTCTCAACGTCTTACACAACTGGGCTATATCTGCCTTCATGAATATGAGGCTTCATTGGCAGAACTTACTCTTTTGCTCCGCGAATCGTATGGAATTGTGATAAGAAGTCGAATTCCGGTGGACAAACAATTCATAGATCGTTGCCCAAATCTCAAATGGATAGCCCGATCCGGAAGTGGTTTGGAAAACATCGCTGTGGATTATGCTCAGGACAAGGGCATAAGAGTTTTCAATTCGCCGGAGGGCAATCGCGATAGCGTAGGTGAGCAGACCATTGGCATGTTGCTCATGTTGCTAAACAATATGAAAACCGCCGACGCAGAAGTCCGCCAGGGCAAATGGCGAAGAGAGGAAAATCGAGGTTATGAATTAGCCGGCAAAACAGTTGGCATCATTGGATATGGAGTAATGGGTTCCGGACTTGCAAAAAAGCTTATAGGATTCGGATGCACTGTTATTGCGCACGACAAGTATAAAAAAAACTTCGGACATTCATTCGTAAAGGAAGTACCGCTAGAGGCAATTTTTGAACAATCGGATATTGTAAGTCTGCATTTGCCACTGAACAAAGAGACTATCTACTATGCAGATAGCGCATTTTTTTCGAAATTTAGTAAGCCAATTTATTTCATCAATACTTCGCGCGGAAAGAATCTGCAAACCTCAGCCCTGGTAACGGCCATGAAAGAAGGCAGGGTGCCCGGTGCTTGTCTGGATGTATTGGAATACGAAAAATCATCACTTGAAGGTCTTGAATTCAGTCATCTTCCAGAGGATCTGCAATGGTTAATACAGTCCGAAAAGACTATTCTCACTCCGCATATAGCAGGATGGACCCATGAGTCCTATTTCAAGCTCAGTAATGTCCTGGCAGATAAAATTGAAAGCGCGATGAATAACGGTGAAATATGAAAGGGCATTTTTATTTTTCAGCACAAAAGGAATGATCATCAAAAATATTCCGGAGCGGCAGAAAATAGGAAAATGATTTTATCAGTTAAAAATCGTCCGATCCGAAGATCCTGTGTTCAATGTACACTAACGCCCCGGCAACTTTGATACAGAATAAGATAGATGCGCAATTCGCATTAAATATGTTATCTCATCACAAATATTTATTCTAATATTAATTGATAAACACTTTTAATATTACATTCGCTGACCCTTAAAACTTATCCCCAATGAAAACAGAAAAAATTATTCTCACTTCCAAGACCGCATTAACCATAAAATATGGCAATGGATTTAAGGCAATTGAAGCGGCGATTAAAACCATGATTATTGCCGACAAAGCCCGTGGCATACATTCGAAACTTATCTACCTTGATCAGTCAAGCTCAATGTCTGACTTCAAAGCCCCGTTCGTAAAAACCATTAACAGTGCGCAACAGGTAAAGCGCTCGATCGACGCATTATTCAAAAAAATAAAACCCAATTACATTTTGCTCATTGGGTCCCTGGATGTAATTCCACATGTGGAATTACAAAATCTGATCAGTGACGACGACGACGATGTAGTGCCAAGCGATTTGCCTTATGCATGCGATGCGCCATACAGTACCAAGATTGCCGACTTTCTCGCTCCGACCAGGGTGTTGGGCCGGCTGCCAGATATCACTGGCGGTACTGACGACAAATATCTTGTAGGTTTGATAGAGAATGCTATCAGGACCAAACCCGTTAAACCTGATCATTATAAAAAACACTTTTCGCTTACCGCGAAAGTATGGAATGGTTCCTCTGCAGAATCTCTCACAAAAATTACCGGAAGCAAAACAGGGCTTAAAAATGTACCCACAGCAGGTCCCTCATATACTGCGGAAGAGTTGAGTGCGCGCCTTCATTTTATCAACTGTCACGGTTCAACGCTTGAGCCTTTTTTCTATGGTCAGCAAAAAAACAGTTATCCTATTGCCTTAAACAGTGCCAATCTGAAAAAGCACATTACAGAAGGCACTATTGTAGCAGCAGAATGCTGTTATGGAGCGGAACTGTACGATCCTGAATATTCTGATGGCGCATTGTCCATTTGCAATACATACCTTGAAGAAGGCGCAGCAGCTTATGTGGGTAGCACCACTGTAGCTTATGGACCGGCAGATGGCCAAGGCCTCGCCGATCTTATCACACAATATTTTTTGATCAACGTTTTAAAAGGCGCTTCCACCGGGCGCGCATTTCTCGATGCACAATTAAGATTTATTGATAAATCTGCGCCGCATGTCGATCCGCAGGAATTAAAAACAATTGCCCAGTTTGTGCTATTGGGCGATCCATCTGTGCAGCCCGTAATACAGAAGGTTCCGACACAAGTGACAAAATCGAAAAGCGAAATCGCCGGTCTTGCCCAAAGAGATGAAAGAAGAGCGAAACTCACCGCCTGGGGAGAAGCACTGGAAAAAATATGCAAAAAACCAGAAGAGAACTATTACGGTGTGCAGCCGGGTAAAGAGGTGCTTGCAATCTTAAAATCCAACCATTTCTCATCCAGAACAAAAGGCACTTATTACGATTTCGTACCAAAAACAAGTGCCGAAAAAAAATCAGCTCCGGGTATGTCATGCCGGATTTTTATTGAAGCTGAGAAGAGCGATGAAAAGATGCGTTCATCCAGGATGTTGGTTATCCGCGAGGTTGAGGGTGAAGTAATAGACTCCAGAATTTTTGAACGAAAGTAAATTTCACCAAAGCTTGCTGTGAAATAATATTTCATTCGTTGATCCTCTTTTGATCTGCAATGAAATATTAACCATTTCTTCCATCCTTATGCCTGATGGGTTAAATTTGCGCAACGGAGATTTTCAATCCGTATCTAAGAAATGGATTACTTACAGCAGCAACGCCTGGACGATCTTTTTTTTGAAGCAGATGCACTGATAAAAGATCAGAAATTCACTGATGCCATTGCCACCCTGGAAGCTATTCTGGTAGAAGCTCCGGATTATGGCAAAGCCTATAATCATCTTGGATGGATATACGAAACCAAGTATAGAGATTATAAAAAAGCTGAGGACCATTACCGGAAGTGTATTGCCTATACGCCGGAATATACACCTGTGTACCTGAACATATCCATTGCACTTTCCACAATGGGCAAATACGGCGAACAGGAAAAAATTCTGATAGATGCGCTTCAGGTACCTGGAATTGACCGTGCAACGATCAACAATGAATTGGGGATGAATAATGAGCTTACAGGAGCATTTGATCAGGCAATAGAATACTATAAAACGGCCATAAGATTCAGTTTGGTTGATGCCAATGTAGATCTTTATATGGCATCGATGGAGCGGTGCAAGAAGAAAAAGCAAATACTGTCATAATTGGAGAAAAAACTTCTGACACTTGAGGGAAAGGTAATTCAATTGCCCATATCGCGCGGCTCCAAAAGCGAGCGCAGCGCCGTGATGCTGGATACTGGAGAACAGCATTATGCCCTTCGGTGGAAAAATGACAATCCCTTTGAGCAAAAAACAGCTACTTCCTATCTGAATCAGCGAATTAAGGTAAAGGGGCATTTGGTAAAAAAGATATTTCTGGTGCTTGAGGTGACCGTTTTGGATTAGAATTCCTGAAGTGTAAATCCCACAGCCCAATATTGACAAGCCTTTCACAGAGCCAATACGAGCTATTTCAGTCCATTTTTTATGCTGTTCGCTAAAAAGCCTGCTGATTTCTTACTTTTGCGGCCCGAAAATGTTTTGGATGGGAGATTTTATCCTGAAAAAACATTTAGAGCAGACCAACCGGAGAGATGTCAGAGTGGTCGATCGAGCACGCTTGGAAAGCGTGTGTACTGAAAGGTACCGAGGGTTCGAATCCCTCTCTCTCCGCAAGTTTTTATGAAATGAGCAAATCCGACCCTGGTCGGATTTTTTCATTTGAAGATTCACTGAGTCCGAAACGCAGTTTCGAGCGCAGGTGAATCTTCAAATGAAAAAAACGCAGCGCAGCGCAGTTGCTCATTTCATAAAAACTTGTGTGAATACACCCACATTGGGATCATGAAATAATCCCACCAAGTCCGAAACGAAGTTTCGAGCGCAGGTGACTCTTCCAATGAAAAAACGAAGCGCAGCGCAGTTGCTCATTTCATAAAAACTTGTGTGAATACACCCACATTGGGATCATGAAATAATCCCACCAAGTCCGAAACGCAGTTTCGAGCGTAGGTGAATCTTCAAATGAAAAAACGAAGCGCAGCGCAGTTGCTCATTTCATAAAAACTTGTGTGATTTCACCCAAATGGGGATCATGAAATAATCCCACCAAGTCCGAAACGCAGTTTCGAGCGCAGGTGAATCTTCAAATGAAAAAAAACGCAGCGCAGCGCAGTTGCTCATTTCAGAAAAACTTGTGTGATTACATCCAAATGGGGATCATGAAATAATCCCACCAAGTCCGAAACGTAGTTTCGAGCGCAGGTGAATCTTCAAATGAAAAAAAACGAAGCGCAGCGCAGTTGCTCATTTCATAAAAACTTGTGTGATTACACCCAAATGGGGATCATGAAATAATCTCAGGTGAGTCCGAAACGCAGTTTCGAGCGAAAGTGAATCTTCAAATGAAAAAACGAAGCGCAGCGCAGTTGCTCATTTCATAAAAACTTGTGTGATTACACCCAAATTGGGATCATGAAATAATCCCAGATCCGAAACGCAGTTTCGAGCGAAAGTGAATCTTTCAAATGAAAAAACGCAACGCAGCGCACTTGCTCATTTCATAAAAACTTGTGTGATTACATCCAAATGGGGATCATGTAATAATCCCAGGTCCGAAACACAGTTTCGAGCGAAAGTGAATCTTCAAATGAAAAAAACGCAGCGAAGTGGCTCATTTCATAAAAACTTGTGTTAATACAGATCAACCGCAAAAGTTGGGGAGTGATAAAGCAAATTGAATGGATTTAATATGTCCGGAGGACTTATTCGTTATTAACCCCAGCCTGTTCAATTTTCAAATCAAAGTCACTCCCCAACTTCTGATCCAAAAAATTATTGAAACATTTCCCAGTCTGTCGGCTTATTTGTGCAGTTTTTGGTGGGCTCTACATTGGCGGTTATTTTTAACCATCCGCTATTGCCTTTAGATTCTCCACGAATTCCGCGTTCAGTCAGTCGATATATTAATAAAGTATATCGGGCAGCCCGTCCATATCTTACCGTGGCTTTGTTCTTTGCTATGATTTGTTTTCGCAGCCAGATGCGGTCTATATTTGTAAGGAATTGTGCATGGTCTTTTGCATAATTGAGATAACTCAGGGCACGAATGTTTGCTTCGCTGGCCAATTTCATTTCATACAGTGCCTTCTGCTTTGCTTAGATCATCTCACTAAGGACTTTGTTGCTGGCTTTCAACTTTTCAGCGAGCTATCGGGTATCTTCAGTGGGTAAGTATGCTTTCAATTTTTTTGATGAATCAGCCTGGTAAAGGACCAGATTCAATCTGGTATAAGACATCAGGGCGTTGCGATCCAGATTTCGATTAACTGACTTAATGTGACTAATACCGATTTGGTATCTGTTTTAGTCCAATCTGCACTGCGCTTGATTGTACTAAACAGCTACTCTCTCGGTATTTACCACTGTATGATTTCATCTACGGCAGGGACTAAATTAAAATGAACATTGGTATAACTTGTACTTTGGTCACTTTAAATAAATCAGCTAAATCCAACTGAGTTGGTTCGAGTTTTTCCCTTAAAGGGGCTAATCCAAATTTATTTCCGGCCATTTTTTAAGTAAAATTTAGAAATTAAAACTTTTCTCAAGAAAAACTTCACAAGGAATTTTTGTGACGAGTTCGTTTCTATAAAGTTGGTTCATTTTGTTAACTGTTTCTTTGTTAACTATATTTAGATAACAAAAAAACAGTTAACAAAATCTGACTCGATTTAAATAATTCCCTCGAAAAAAAAACCAAACAAAATTTCCTTAAAAAAAATTCCTTTCAATGACCCGACCTATTTGACTGGCTTTTTCCAGATAATGGCTTGAAAATCAGAATTCGCTCGGGTAAATTCAAGCGCCAAATACACCTAAAATGTAATCATGAAATAATCCCTCCCCTATCCAAAACGCAGTTTCGAGCGAAAGTGAATCTTCAAATGAAAAAACGCAGCGCAGTTGCTCATTTCAGAAAAACTTGTGTGATTACACCCACATTGGGCAATGTCATTAAGTTAATGTCTTTTTATAAAATAACATTCGACCCTCCGGGTCGTTGGATCATTGCAAGCCGATTGAGCTATAAACGTTCGATCCATTCTGGATCAGAAGATGCTTGTAAACAATGGGATAAACGATCCAGGATGGATCGCATGTTTATAGGTACGATCTTGACTTCGGCGATAAACGACCCGGAACGGGTCGAATGTTGATCGGTCAATTCCTTAACTTAATGACATTGCACATTGGGATCATGAAATAATCCCACCAAGTCCGAAACGCAGTTTCGAGCGAAAGTGAATCTTCAAATGAAAAAACGCAGCGCAGCGCAGTTGCTCATTTCATAAAATAGATTCATCCTCATACAATTTTTTGAACTCAAGTCCATTACAACTTAAAATCGATCAATGCAAATCGTGAATTGGTAATTACATAACTCAAGGAAACCATCATGAAACAACTCATCTTCCTGCTGCTGCTGTTTGTATACAGCAATATCAACGCACAAACCTGGACCGCAGAGCAACTCAACGCGGCCAATACAGCAAAAGAAATAACCTATCTCAACCAACAGGAAAAAGATGCAATCCTGTATATCAACCTGGCAAGACTTTATCCTCAACAATTTGTAAAATTCGAGCTGGAAAATTATATCGGTACTGAAGAATATGGAGATTACCTCAAAGACTCCTCTTTCAAAAAATCACTCATAAGAGCATTGAATGGGGGCATGCCAAAGGCGGCTTTGAAGTTTGATGCCACGCTTTATGAAAATGCGAAATGTTTTGCTAAAGAATCGGGCGATGCAGGTACACAAGGCCATGTGAGAAAAGAATGTCCGAAAGGAAACTATGCTGAATGTTGTTCTTATGGCATGAGAACGGGCAAGGACATTGCGATGCAGTTGTTAATTGATCACGACGTGAGCAATTTGGGGCACCGCAAAATCTGTCTGGATGGAACTTATACGATTATTGGTATAAGCACCCATGAGCATATCAAGTGGAACACTTGTGCGGTATTGGAGTTAAGCTTTTGAAATGGATAATAGACTACACACGGCAACCCGCAAAGTATTGAAAAATCCGAGATGAAAGTTCCAAGAAATCGGACAAATTACATACTGACCTACTTCACAAATACCTCATCTTTAATCCCAATATTCACCCTATAATTAGTTAAATCGATTTTGATTTCGCCAGTTTTCGCTGTGGGTTTATTGGCATCGGCCGCGCTGTTTTTATTGATGTCTGTCGCGATTCCTTTTGGAATTTTAAACTTTTTCACGTCTACTGTAAAGACCATTTTGTCAGGCAATCCCCATTTTTTCTGAGCGCCGTATGTATAAAGAATTGTCACCATGCCGCTGCTTCTGGTGGTGATCTGGGATTTGAGTACAATATCATTGACAGGATCGATCCACAATTTGGCCAGCACAAGATCTGAGGTATCGCTGGCCGGAAAAACTGAAACAATATCGGCCTTTGTTCCATTCATCACCTCGTTGCCCATGACCATGGCAGTGTAACTATCCTTTTGTGAGAGCAGTTTGGCAATGTCATTGAAACCCTGTTTTGGCACAATGGCAATTCCTTTGGAATCGATTTTGAATTTGTCCTTTTGTTTGAAATAAATGGTGGCCTGTGAGGGCAGAATCTTCACCATGGGAATATCAGAAGTAATCAATGCGTCAACAGCATAGTCCTTTACACTGTTCATTTTAGCGGTGAGTTCGGCCAGAAGCTGATTGGCATCCTGTGCAAATCCCTGCAATGACAGCAGGCAAATCAGCGCAATCTTGATAATATGTTTCATCAGGAAGTAATGTCTTTTTTGTTGAATTTGTAAAGTGAAATAAGAATGAGGGCCACATTATGAACCAATAGAATGACCACCGATTGCCTGATCTGATCTACTGGCAGAGGATCTTCAAAAAAACTTCGCCACGCAGCCATGTGTGTGGTAAATAAGAAAGGTTTGATGTTGTCAAATATGGTCACATCCAAAGTACCGATAATCGTAAAAAGAATAATGATGGACATTGTGGTGACAATCGGTCCTATTGAATTCTCCGAAAAACACGAAAGACAAATGGAAAGAGATGACACTGTGAGCAACGCCAGAAATGCCACAGAAAAACCACCAATGTATCGCCAGTTGATATCTGCATCTTGTAAAATAACCAGGCCATCGCTGTTTAGTACCATTAGATCACCGGAACCAAAAATAGTCTTGCCCACCACAACAGCCATGATGCCCAACCAGATGACAATAAACAAAGTGTAAACACCACCGGCGATAAACTTAGAGAGCAACAACTTCGTTCGCGATATAGGTTTGGTGGCCAACATCCGAATAGTTCCCATGGCGCCTTCACCGGAAACCAAATCGCCAGTGACCAATGCCACTAGCAGGGGGATGTGAATGACCAACATTTGCAAGACAATAAAAGCCACAAGATTTCCATTCAGAATATTTCCTTCGAAACTGAGTGTTTGTTCGAATGACGATGTAACAAATGAAATAAACGACATCCCATCGGCCTTTAATGCAAACAGAATCACTCCTACCAGTACCGTAATGGCTACCAATCCAAGATAACTCCGTGGTTTCGCTGCTATCTTTATGAATTCGTTTCTTGTACTTTTCAGCAGCATCAGTTCGCAATTATTTTAATGAAATAGTCTTCCAATTTTCTTTTGGACTCAATGGCAAATACACCGATGCCCTTTTCTACAAGAGCTTTTGTTAGTCCCGGAATTTCAGCTTTATCCAATGCCACAAGCAAACGGTTGCCTTCTATATGCTGAATTTGAATTGAAGGAAATTCAGCCGCTATTACCGCCGAAGCCTTTTCTGCATAATCCACTTCGAGGTTCACAATTAACTCCTGCGCATTCAGCAATTGAGCCACATCGCCTTCAATCACGGATTTTCCTTTGTTGATAATGACCATTCGGTTGGCAATTATTTCAATCTCAGAAAGCTGATGTGAAGAAAGTAAAATTGTTTTGTTGTGTTCGCTTTTCAACTGCAAAATGAGATTGCGGATGTCAATAATGCCTTGCGGATCGAGGCCTGTGGTAGGCTCATCGAGAATAATAAGATCAGGATCGTGCAAAAGTGTTTGTGCAATTCCCAAACGTTGTTTCATTCCATGCGAAAAGCCACCCACTTTATCCTTTTCTCTTCCATTGAGCCCGACAAAGTCCAGCATCTTATAAATGTCTTTTTTTGAAGAATCCACACCGGAAATTCTTGCGAAAATCTCCAGATTGCGTTGAGCCGAGAGGTATTTATAAAAGTCAGGTTTTTCGATGATACTACCCACTCTTCTGAGGATTTCACCGCGATGAGTGGCCAGAGATTTTCCAAAAAGCAGTACTTCACCACTTTGGGGCTTGATCAGGGACAAAATGCAACGGATTGAAGTGCTCTTCCCTGCTCCGTTCGGGCCCAAAAATCCAAAAACATCACCTTTATTTACCGTGAAACTCAGGTCCCTGACGGCCTCAAAACTTCCGAAGCTCTTGGCCAGATGCTTTACCTCAATTACCTTTTCATCCATAAACTATCCATAATTTCCTCAAGACTGATATCCAAACTGATTCAATTCGGATTTGTTCAGAAAGGTATGGCTTTTCAGGCAAACTGACGAATCAAACAAACAAAAAAAACATTCGTCTCTTCAACCAACTGCGCGCTCCTGGCAAAAACACAGCGCAGAATAAAAGTCCACGGTTACTTAGAAAATATTTACATTTCGGTGCCCAATGGTTTGCCATAAACCAAAATTCTATATCTTCACTCATAAATTCAACATTACATATCCTCAAATGAAAACAATTCCATCTTTGCTTCTGGTAATGTCCTTATTAGTAAACAACCAGGCATGCCTGCAGGCAACAGTATTAAAAGATCTTTATCCCAGAAAAGGTACGAATGAAATTGATCTGTCCATGTATTCATCTGTATCTAATTTTCTTAGAATACAAGGCGCATCAACCGAAATATATTAACCGGTATGGACAAATTAATACCTGAATTTAATTTTCACTTATGAGCTGCTTGAAATTTTTGTTGTGCGCATTGGTCATGTTAGCGCTTTCTGCGACACTTATTGCACAAAAAACTACCTTAGATGAATACAACTATGTCATTCGGGGCTATAAGACACAATTGGAGCACAATGAAGACATGAAGGCCGGTTACAAACTTGTTGACCTGTGTGACCATCACCTAAAAACCGGTTCTGTAAAAAGAAAATGTGAGTTCAAAGCCCTTATACGAGATGGTGAAACAAAGCCCTGTGCCATCATGTGTGTATTTACAAGAACCGATAAAAAAACCACTGCTTATTTGTGTATTCCTACCTATGACGCCGATGATGATTTATGGGAGCAAACTTACCTGGACTTTACTACCTACGATGGATTAGGCGCACAGGCGATGATGTGGGGACTATCGAAACTGGCGGCTTATTATGCGGGGCAATAAAACTAAAAGGACCTTTTAATATTGGAAATGATTTTCACCATAGTATCGATTATTGGCTTGATTTGCGCCATCATCGAACTGCCTGGTCAAATCGCGCAAAATAAAAAATATCGGGCGCAGGATAAGCAGCTCAAGGAGCGGCTCAAAAATAATCCACCACCTCCGAGACCTAAAATAAGTTCAACAGAAATGAGCGGACATCATAAATTTGATCGTCTTACAAGAATAGTTGTGATTATCCTGTTTTGCGTGATAATAATAAGCTTAGTGATAATCTCCTTACCAGGACGGCGACCATACAAAAGCCCTCTGAAATACTCAAAAAAAGAACAATGGATCTTCTCACCCACACCCTATCCGGAATGGCCATTGGAACGGTCGTCTGCTCATTTTCAAAGCACGGATTCCGGGACAGGACAAAAATTGTGATTGCGTCGACAATAGGCGGTGCTTTTCCTGATATAGATGCGATTAGTTTGTGGTCGAAATTCGATTCAACCATTGGTAAGTTTCTGCATCTTGAGCATTCAGGAAGTGAGATCTATTTTGGGAAATTCTGGTATTCACATCATGCATTTTTTCATTCTTTGACAGGTGCCATTTCCGTTGGATTCGCGTCGTGGCTCTCCTTATTTCTTCTCAAAAACAGATTCAACAATGTACAATTCTCTGCAATAAAAAGTGCCCTGATGCGACCTGCACTGGGACTGATTGGTTTCATTTCAGGTTATATACTTCATCTTTTTGAAGACATGCCGACGCCATCCGGCTCGTGGGGCGGCGTAAATTTCTTCTGGCCTTCCAAAACATATATCGGTGGAACGGCAGACATTTGGTGGTGGAATAATTATGATATATTTCTGATTGCCGTTCTGGTAATTCTATTGAACTCCGCAATTCATTTCGCACGGAGATTTTACAATTTTAAACATCAGTTAATCGTAACAATTGTCTTTCTGGCTTGCATAGGAATCAGTTTTAATCAAATTAAAACAAGACCTGGTTACTTAGCAAAAGGTCAGGGTAAATCGAAAGAACATTTAACAGAAGAAGGTTCTTTAAGGATTCAAAGAGCCATATTGGGAGATTGGTTGTTTGGAAAAATGGAAGAGTTTGATGATTGGGTGGTGGTGTATTTTTAGTACAACCAACTTGTGAAGAGTACGGCCCGGAATGCATAACTCTAGTCTTTCAGGTGGTTCATCCTGGAGGAATATGCGCAAATGACAAATGCCTTAGAAAACTCATAATCAAACAAGTAACCTTTGCGCTACTCTTTCGTTAAAATCAAACCAAACCACCCTATAATGTCCGAAATCCTTGTAAAAGGTAGCAATGTTTTGCCTCAGATTATTTATGACCCTTCCATCCATGAAATTGGAGTGAGTGGCTGGTCGTTTAGTGAAAGACCCATGCAGGTCTTTGAGCCCGTGTTTCAAATTCTGGAAAATTATATGGGCAAACCGCTCACACTTCAATACAAACTGAATTGTTTCAATACAGCCACTTCAAAGTGCCTCATTCTTCTTACTGAAAAAATTAAGGTCTTGCAAACGAGTGGAATTGATGTAAAAGTGATTTGGCACTTCGACTCAGATGATGAGGAAACCAAAGAATGGGGAGAAGATATCTCTTCGGTCACGGGATTCGATTTTGAATTTGAGCCCTATTAATTTTTTTACATCACTCTTTCTCTCAATCCAAAAAAAACAATGTTTAGAAAAAAAGCAACAATATGGCGCACCACATTATTCGGAGTCCTCTTTGGCTGCTGTTTCCCCTTGTTTGCTTATTACATTTCCTTAAAAGAAAATGATTGGTTGTGGTCGCTGGAGAATATCCTCAAACTTCATCAGCACAGCTACCTTTATTATATCATAGATATGGCGCCTATAGTACTGGGTTCGCTATTTCTTGTCATCGGAAAATTCATGCAGTATCAGATTAACTATCTGGTTGGCCTGTCTGAATTAGAGAGAAAAATGCGCGATGAAAACTACAATTCTACATTTAAATTTTCGCTGCGCAAGATCAGGGTAACGTACGCCTGGGTGTTTTTATCGGCCGCAAGTGTGATGATCATTGGCTTAATTCTCTTTATGACCAATTTCTTTGAAAAATCAGATCGCGCCATATTTTGTAATAAAATACAAGCCTGCTATCAGGAAATTCTGAACCACCCCAACGACTACAAATCCATATGCATAAAATACTCCAACGAGCTTGAGCACATTCTTACTTATGAAAACCACGAAGAACTAAAACCACATGTGCAGATAATTAAAAACCTTGCACACAGCAATCAGGCTTTTGAAGAGATTTCAAATAGCATTAATATGCACTACTTTAATGTGCAGCAGGATTACTTTAACCATCATCTGGCGAACCAAAGGGTGATTATTGTGATTTGTTCAATATTCGTTTTAATTATAGTATCACTCTTTCTTTACACACACTTCTATGTTTTTGCTCCCAACTTCCTTTACCTTCAAAAAGCCGTTATTGAAAACACGACGGCGCGAAATCTGATACAGAAGCAATCGAAAGAATTGATTCTTGCCAAGGAAGAAAAAGAGGAATCTCTGAAACAATTGAATATCAACTTACAACTATCGGCGCATCTGCGACAATTGACAAAACATAAAACAAAAGTAATATCCGATATTTTCACTCAAAGTTTTGTCATTGACAAACCACTTCAAACGCTTTCAGGAGATTTTATCTGGCAAAAAGAAATTGATACTGACAATGTAATTGTAATTCTTGGCGATTGTATCGGTCACGGCGTAGCTGGAATGATGGTTTCCAATTTATATGAAGAACTTCTGGAAAAGATTGTAGCAGAAACCAATCAGCCTGATGAGATATTGTTGCGTCTGGACAATGAGGTAAAGAAGATGCTCAATAACAATTTCGAACTGGACGAGATCACCTGTGATATGGGGGTGGCGCGCATCAATAAAAAAACCAAAGAAATCACATTTTCCGGAGCCTATATCGATTTATATCTGATAGAAAAAGACATTCAGGAATACAAATGTACGCGCAACAGCATTGGCTCTAAACATTTGGCCCTGAAGCCACAAGTGCATCAGATTAAATGGAAGCCGGGTGAATGGCTGTTTATGTTCTCTGACGGGATCAAAAACATCATCAACAAAGACAATGTTAGAATGGGAGCTCCCGGTATAAAAAAAATACTACTCTCTGAGAAACTAAGTGATCAAAATATTTTCAAACAAAAAATAGAAAAAATAATCGTCGAATACACTGAAGGAGTTCATGGAAATGATGACCTCACTGTACTTGGTATTTATATGAATTAATTGATAACCCTAAGCCTATTATGACCTACAACCAATTTAACTCGCTTTCAGTAAAACATGAACTCGACAATATTAAATTATTGTACGAAGGAAAAATTTCCGTAGAATGCGTCGACGATTTGCTCTATATTTTAAAAAGAACTCTCGAGCAAATTTGCCCATCTAAGCAATACAACCGGAGCCTTAGAGTAGCCGTTGAAATCCTTCAGAACATAGCCAAACATGCCGATAACGCCAATGAAGATGAGTCGCATTTCGCATTATTTCAATCGGGAAAGGACTGGTGCTTTTATACGAAAAACACATTGAACAATAAGGACAAAGAAGTAATTGAGAGCACTTACGACAAAATTAAACATTACGATGTGAACCAATTGAAAAATGCCTACAGGGAAGGACTTGCTTCCAACGAAATCAATGAAAAAGGAGGAGCAGGATTGGGGCTGATTGATATCGCTTACAGAACAAAACAAATTCCTGATTATATAATCAATGCTATATCAGGAAGTGACAAATATGAATTCCAGCTCAAAGTAAATATGAATTGGAGCGAAGGCCAGAAAGCCGCTTAAGACGTTACCTTAACGGGTACCCAAACAAATCAATAACCAATCAAGATCCCCGGAAGTTCCGGGGATTTTTGATTTAAACCACAAAAGTATTTACCTTAGTTCCATTATTATAACGATGTGTCAGGGATTAATCGATTAATTGGCAGCATGACCCATAAATTTGAAAGTAAACGTCAGAAAGTAGTTCCTTTGAGAACATTCCTTTTCAGAATGGGCCGTTATGCTTTGTTCGCAATGGCACTCATTCTATTCTCAATTGCAATTGGTGTATTGGGTTATCACAATCTGGCTCATTTATCTTGGCTCGATAGTTTTCACATGTCGTGTATGATTCTCACTGGCATGGGGCCGGTGGAACCAATGAATTCGGACGGCGCCAAACTATTTTCGTCATTCTATGCATTGTACAGTGGAGTTGCCTTTCTCAGTATAACTGCGGTGTTCTTTGCTCCAATAGTCCACCGTTTGCTGCACATTTTGCATGTTGAAGATGAAGATGATGAAAGTTAATTATGCGCTGTTTTTCAAAGAAAGACGTTTTAAAAAAGGTATCCCAGACTCCATTCAATCAATTGCAGAAGCATCTCCGGTCAATAAACACAACTTTGTGCATTTTCTTTAGTAAGATTTTCATTATCATTTACTAAGACATTAAGAATCCTGACTATACTTGCCGTCGCCTTAACTTACGATGGCCATGTGGTTATCCGCATAAAATCGTCTACACTAACTCGAAAATATATACTTAATGAAAAAAGTTCTTTTGGCTTTTTGCTGCGTTTTCACGGGCCTTCTGCAAGCCCAGACCACCCTGACTGTAGGTGATATTGCGGTAATCGGATACAACTACGACAATCCCGATGAAATTAAATTTGTGAACCTGGTAGACATTGCCTCCGGTACACAAATCAAGTTTACCGACAATGGTTGGACCGGAACGGCCTTATCAACCACTGAAGGCACGGACACGTGGACTGCATCTGCTGCCTTTACAAAAGGAACTGTACACACCTTCCTTGTCACTTCGATGGCAATGAGTACTTCCGGCGATCAGATCTTTGTTTACCAGGGCGCTGCTACATCTCCGGCATTTATTTATGGACTTAGCACAACTGCATGGATTACCGGTACCATTAGCTCTAACACATCAAGACTTCCATCTGCGCTGACTACGGGCAGCTCAGCACTTGCCTTTGCCACAAAAAGGGACAATGGCAATTACAATATAGTAGTTAACAATGGAAGCAAAGCTACCTTGCTTTCTTCCATAAGCAACTCTGCTAACTGGACAACAACCGATACGCGAATAACCTCATTTCCTGCATGGACCTTCTCATTCGGTGGATTAGCCGCAGAGCCTGCCACTCAACCCACAGCCCTTTCCTTCTCCGGAGTGAAAACCCATGCCATGGGTGTGGATTTTACTGCGGCTTCACCAGCACCGGATGGCTACATTATGCTCAGAGCAAATAATGTATTACCCAATGCAGATCCTGTTGATGGAGTAACTTACATGCAAGGTGATCAGGTAGGCAATGCCAAGGTTGCGCTGGTTGGAACTGCAACATCTGTTTTTATAGAATCTGTCATTGCCAACACTACTTATGGTTTTAGAATATATTCCTACAAAGGAGCTGGGACCCAGATCAACTACAAACAAACGTCCCCATTGAGTGGAACTGTAACCAGTGGTGCTACCGGAATGAGCAATTATTACAGCACCATCAATGCAGAAGTGAATACTTTTATATCAGACCTTCAATCCAGAATTCGTTCGCCTTATACGAAAATATCTTATGACAATTATGATGAAACCATGATGACTCATTTTGCCTTTAGGGACAGCACAGGCGGTCAGAAAGTAGCCAATTGTATCTACTCCGGTCAAATCTATGCTTACACGCCACCCTTCGCATGGACACCCATCAGTCCTTTCAGTCGCGAGCATACCTGGTGTGTTTCGTGGACGCCAACCAACGCAACTTCAGGCACCAATGAGTATTGCGATCACCATCACTTATTTCCTGTCAATCAGAACAATGCAAACGCTGTTCGCAATAATCATCCACTGGGTGAAGTAGTAACCATTATCAGTAGTTACCTGGATGGAACATACGGACTGGATGCCAATGGCAACAATGTCTATGAACCAAGAGATGCGCACAAAGGAGATGCTGCCAGAGCATTACTTTATATGTCGCTTCGGTACAACGGCGTGGGTGGATTTAACTGGACCTTCAATAATTTGAACAATTCAATTTTACCAGCATTGAACGAAGACCCACAGAGTATTGCGACACTATTACAATGGCATGCGCAAGATCCTCCCAGCAATTATGAAATTGCCCGCAACGATTATATTTATAGCATTCAAAACAATCGCAATCCACTTATTGATCATCCTGAATGGATTAGTTACATTAATTTTAATAATCTCACCTATATACCTGCACCTCCAGTTCAACCCAATTCTCCGAATTCAGGTTCTTTTACACCAGTTAATGCAGAAAGAATGGAATTATTGGTTTGGCCAAATCCAATGAATGAAAGCGGCTACATCAGCATCGATGTAGACAAAGCTTCGCAAGCCAATTGTTTGATGGTGAGTATGACCGGTCAGATTGTATTAACCAAAATTCTCAATTTGAATTCAGGAAACAACACCATAGAATTTGACGCAAGTACACTCACCTCGGGAGCATATATTGTGGTGGTAGAAACAAACGGTCAAAGAGAGTTTATTCGATTTATAGTTGAATAATTTTTAGTTTGAATAAAGCGAATAATTCGATATCAGAAAAACACAAAATTGCGGGGCTGGTTAAAAAAATTAACCGGCCCTCATTTGTTTTGATGGCATTCTCAAGTATTGGAATGTTGGCTTGTCATTATTATTGGGGCATTTTTACACCTTACAATTATCTCACGGCCAAACAGGACATTTTAAATAATAAAATCCAAATCATAGACACCGGCCCTCCCAATCCTTTGGAACAAAAGGTAGCCACTTCCATGGGATTTCAAATGATACATGTAAGTTGCACCAAAGGGCGACCGTTTTACAATGGTATAAAGCACTACAACAACGTAATGCATGAAGCAATCAAACAGAAATCAGGTTCCGATTGGCAAGAACGCTTTGACAGCACACTTAAAAGTCTAATAACGGAGAGCACAAGTCAGAAGGTTATGGAAAAAAAATAATCCTGCATCTATTGATCCGGCAACCTTTCGACTCATTTAATGGTCACTTCACCAGATTGCCCTTTACAAATCAGGATACTATGTGCCCAACTCCTTCCAGAATTTTCATAATCAAACTTCTCGCAATTGCTTTGAGTTTTGCTGAGCTACCCCTTGCATATTCACAATGCTGCTCCAATGGTATCAACCTTCTGGAAAATTACAACCCAACCTTTTCGGCAGAAATAGAAGACATTCCACCGGGATTTCAAACCGATAACGTTTACTCAGACTTTCTGGGTGCTGGTTATTACAGCGTAATTGTGAACCGCGCCTGGGGTGCCTGTACTCAAACACCTCAATTTGACCACACCAGTGGTGATGACAATGGAGACTTTTTGTGGTTCGACACCAGCTACGATGCCACTCCTGATAATCCAGATGTCGCGTGGACACCCTATGATCCACTGCGACCACCCGGAGAAGAAAACACCATTGATGTGCAGCCCAACACCAATTATGTTTTCTCTGTATGGATTCGCGATTTAGGCCGGAATGAGGACTGTGTAACAGGTGGGGCGCCTATTATGGGTTTGCGCATCAACGGCGTCGATCTGGCCGAAATTGATCTCGAGCAATTCACTGAGCCCTGCTGCCCTGCGTGGGTTTACCTCTGCAGCGAATGGAATTCCGGTAATTCAACTACGGCATTAATTCAGGTAGAAAGCAGAATCGGTGACGGATGGACTGATTTGGGAATCGATGACGTTTATTTTGGTACTACCTTATTGGACTTTGACGGCATTTTGGGCAATGATATTTCCACGTGTCTGGACGAGGATTTTATTTTATCCCCCGATCTGATCGGTGCGGAATACATGTGGAACGATGAGAGCACCAATGATAGTTTATTGGTGACAGAACCCGGATTGTATTGGGTAGAAATACAGCAAGGCACTTGTACCGGAAGTGACTCCATACTCATCACCATCAGCACTACCATTCAGCCTATTGATCTCGGAGAAGATCTGATACTTTGTGCAAATTCAACATTACAAATCGAACCTGATATTTTTCCGCCAGGCGATTATTTGTGGCAAGATGGATCAAACAATGAGTCCTTAACTGTCACTGAATCCGGGTTGTACTGGTTGCAAATAACGAGCTCTTGTGGCAACACCAGCGACAGTATTAATGTGGCCTTCTCTCCATTGCCCCAAATTACAATGCCTCAGGACACGACTATTTGTCCGGGGTTAAGTATCACCATACAAGCTGTTGTTGATGATGCAGACAATATTATCTGGTCGAATAATACCAGTGAATCTTTTATCGTGATCGATCAGGCCGGAACATATTCGTTACAGGCATCAAACGGATGCGGCTCTATAACAGAAAGTGTGGTGGTAGAATATTCCGAATCTGATCTTGTAATGGACTGGGATGTGGAAATGATGGAAAACGAATGTGGAGATGCGATGGAAATTACGGCGCAATTCACCGGATCGGGAGCCGAATCTTTACTCTGGAGTAATGGCACTGAGGGAAACCAGGTTCAATTTACCCATCAGGGGCCACAAAACTATTTGTTGAGCCTGACAGCAACAGACCTCTGTAGTGACGAACAAAATCTGCAACAACAGATTGTTCTCAATCCCATTGCAGTTAGTGGAAAAATAGAAATGCCCAATATATTCAGTCCGAATAATGATGATAAAAATGAATTTTACCAACCCCTTCCGGAGCTTCTTCCCAATGAAGTTTTGACTTCTTACAATCTCAAAATATACAACCGTTGGGGACAATTGATATTTGAATCATTCAATCCTGTTGAAGGCTGGAATGGCAAGTCTGGTAAAGGTAAAAGTCCTGAAGGTACGTACTTTTATATTCTGGAATATCAACTACCTTGTTCATCGAAAGCAGAATATATTGAAGGCAATTTAACTTTGGTGAGGTAAAAAAAATTTAAAGAATCTTGAATAACTTCATATTATTTCGGCCTTGAAACGCATTTGTTTGATTCTGATCATTCTTTCCTCATTTAAATCCAATGGGCAAAAGCCGATAGCCGCATTTCTTCTCCGTGTACTGCCAGATCATTCGTGGACATTGTACCTTTATAAGGACCAAACTTACCAATACAAACACTGGTCCGGCTGGGATACCACCAGAACAATTGACCATGGCACTTTCAAACTTGAAAACGATACTATTACATTTTTTTCGGCGATTCCGGATAGTTCCATGGTTCGCTTGAACAAGGGCTATACGCTCAAGAAGATCTGGAAAAATCAACTCAAAGAATCACATACCTTCAGCGATTGGATCATTAGCAGAAAAAGGCCTGCTTTCTTTCGAAAACACCTGGCATTGATAGGCCAAGAAGAGCCTGTTCACTAAAGCCAACAGATAAAATGAATCCGCATTCTCCAATGGAGGATGCCCGACCACTTATTCTCCGAATCCCATTGCCAGTTTATCTTGATGACCAATTACAATTTGGGCTAGATTCATTCGGTTTTTTTTATTACTTTTACAACAGAAAGCCAGTTTCCGGCAATATTCAACCAACCTTACCCAACTGCAGGAAATGGCCAATATAAACCTCTAATCCAAACCAAATGAACACAAGAAATTTACTTTTTTCATTGATTGCATTATTCAGCATTGCAGTTTCTGCCACTTCACAAATTAGCTATTGCTCACCAACCTTTGCGAACGGCTGTTTCAGTTGGAATACCAAAGAAGTAACCGTTGGCACCATTAGCTGGGAGCTTGGAGTTGAAGATTGTTCGATTTCCGATTACACCGCATTACAAACAGATTTAACCAAAGGTGAAGCTCATCCGATGACTGTTATTAATGGCGCATGGTGTGGCACTGGAGTCTGGATAGATCTGAATCAGGACGGCGCTTTTGATGACACTGAAAACCTTTACTACATGTATGAGGCATCAGAATTACAGACCTATAATTTTGACATAACCATACCTGGAACGACTGAAAATGGTCTTTTCAGAATGCGCGTCGTGACAGGATGGGGCAGTGATTGTTTCAACACAAGCGATAATGGCTATGGCGCGTGTGGTAGCTATCAATATGGAAGTTTTCAGGATTTCACGATCAATGTAACAACTGCTATTGGTGTGGCTGAGAATACAGATGTTACCGCCGCCATCACAATGAGTCCGAATCCGGTAAATGAATCTGCTGTGATCAATTTAACAGGCATGAACAATGGCGCAACTTATGTTATTCTGGATCAAATGGGCAAACAGGTAATGACAGGGAACTTAACCTCAATCCAAAGTGTCTTGAATCTGGAAAATCTGGCTTCCGGAGTTTACGTGATCAACATTATTGGAAAAGGAAACCAGTCCCTGAGATTTATTAAAAATTAACCGAAAATAGAATTGACCTATTTCAATTCATTCAAAAAAAACGCACCGAAAGATTCAGATTTGATATCTATCGTTGCGTTTTTTTTTTATTCATGCCAAATTTATTTTCGCACTAGCATTTACTTGATATGCCGACCAAAAAAGAAATACAATTCGCCTTCTGGATGAGTTCTATTACCACTTTGGTGGTTACTTTTGTTCTTGTAAGCGTGAATGTGGGTTACACACAGGATTTCATTTTTGTCTGGATACGTTCATGGTGCATTGCTTTTGTTTTGGTTGGATTGTCGATACTTTTTTTAGCTCCACAGATCAGAAAGCAAATGAACAAGTAATTTCATGAGAAAATCCAACTGCCTTGACAGGTACTTACGGATTTTTTTGGACATAAAAATTTATAAATTAATGCAGCGGTTCTTCATCATTTCAGCATTCATCCTGGCCGGGCTCATTGGGGCAGGCCTTCTCATTTTGCAAAAAGAAAATGATCCAAAAGAAAGTTCTACCCCAAAAGAAATTAATCCAGTATCAGAAGCTATAAATGTACCACCAGCAAAAATTGATTCTACACATACAATAGAAGATCGATTTCTTGCGTACACCATCAAGTCAAATAACAAAAATTTACATTTGTTCTGGAAGGATGACTCTGGAAATATTCTTAAAAACTTTAACAACTTGAAAAAGTTCGTTGAAAGTAAAAATGAAAAACTGGTCTTTGCCATGAATGGAGGAATGTTTCAGGAAGATTACTCACCACTTGGTTTGTACATAGAAAAGGGCAGGCAGATTAGCAAACTGAACACGCGCAATTCTTCGAACGGAAATTTTTACCTGAAGCCCAATGGTGTTTTTTGTTTAACCAAGGACAACAAAGCTGAAATTATACCCACAGAAAAATTTGTGGTGAGTGAAAATATCCAATACGCCACTCAATCAGGCCCCATGCTGCTGATCAATGGTGAATTTCACAAAGCCTTTAAATCAGCATCGACCAACTTAAATATTCGCAATGGAGTTGGTGTAAAATCGAATGGCGAAATAGTTTTTGTGCTTTCTAAAGTGCCAGTGAATTTTTACGAATTTGCCAAATACTTTAAAGAACAAGGCTGCTCAAACGCTCTCTTTCTCGATGGCTTTGTGTCACGTGCTTATTTACCATCACAGAATTGGACCAATGAAGATGGGAATTTCGGGGTGATGATAGGTGTGACGGAAAAAATGGATTGAACTTTAACTCAACAAATGATACTTCTAAAGATGAAATATGTCGCACTGCTTTTTACCATCATTATCACCACCTCATTCAATGGCAACAGTCAGCATTTCACTTTGCAAGACAGTACATTCAAAGTTGGTGATTGCCTGATCGATTACACGATTGTATTCAATTATAGCTCTTCAAAAGCACTTTATGAAGGTCAGCTATTTCTGGACAGTCTATTGATTTTTCTACATAAAAATCCACAACTCGTAATGGAGATTGGAGTACACAGTGATGAACGTGGTGATGCGCAATCCTCACGTTCATTGACTCAGTACCGCGCAAAATTCATTGCTGAAATCCTTATTAAACAAGGCATTCAAACTGAAAGAATAAGAGCCAGAGGTTATGAATCGGATAAGCCTGTTATTCGTGGAGCCAAAACCGAAGAAGAACATAGAATGAACCGCAGAGTTGAGATAACCATTCTTGGTACCACATATTTCAAAGAATAATTCCCTCTATCTGACATAACCCTATAAGGACTAGCTACTGAAAATATCTCTCGTAAAGATAAAAGTATGGGCACTGGCAGACACCACCTACATTTGTTCTCAATAACTCTCCCTTCAGTTGTAAGATAATTAAACGCATCGGCCTATGAACGCTTCTTTTAAAAGTGACCTCACCGGAACTGAGTTCCCTATCTCAGACCGCATTCCGGGTAAAACAGTCAGAAAATCGCTGTTGAACTTTATCCAGCAAACACACCCCGAATTTACCTCAGAACAATTTCTTTCTGTAAGCGAATTCAATACTTTCAGAGAAGATTACATTGCGAAATACCTTACGAGTCAAATCGGTGAACTCTCTGAATTAGAAAAAAATGTACTCTCATCTATTAATAATCAGTCCATTCTCTCCGACAGAGAAGACGAAAAGGATGTCCAGAATATTACCTTCGGGCAGAGGATAGCCGACAAAGTAGCCAGCTTTGGCGGAAGCTGGACTTTTATTATTTCCTTCGGCGTATTTATTCTGATCTGGATCTGTTTCAACATTATCTGGTTACAAAACAAAGCCTTTGATCCTTATCCATTTATTCTATTAAATCTTATACTTTCCTGCCTTGCCGCATTGCAGGCACCTGTTATCATGATGAGTCAAAACAGGCAGGAAGAAAAAGACAGGGAGCGGGCAAAAAAAGATTATATGATCAACTTGAAATCAGAACTTGAGATAAGAGGTTTACACGAAAAAATAGATCACCTTATCATGGACCAACAACAGGAATTATTGGAAATTCAAAAAATTCAGATTGACATGATGCGCGATATTTTGAGTCAAATTGATAAGAATAATCAGGTCAAATAATGCCGGGATAACGCACTTCTGAATAGTTCTTCTGAAAAAAAATTCACACTTTTTTGTTTCCGGGCTAAAATGTTTTTTATACATTTGCCTCCGATTTTAGAAAGAACTCCATATATCCACAGGGATCGTTTAAGCAGATTTACAGGATTCAAGATTTTTGCAGGCCACCATCTACCTCCGTTTTATTACATAGATCTCCATCGCAATTATTGTTTAGACTCTACAAAACTACTCCGGCGTTTAGTCATTTTCTTATTGTACTCACAAATGCTCCCAATTCGGGTGAGCATAATTTTTTTATATTATGAATAATTTATTTTTTACCTCTGACCATCACTTCGGTCATGAAAACATCATCAGGTATTGCAATCGTCCCTTCAAAAATGCAGACGAAATGAATACTGAACTAATCAAAAGATGGAACGAAAAAATCCCTGAGGACGCAGATGTCTATCATCTCGGAGATTTCGCCCTTTGCCCACCAGATCAGCTCGACGAGATTCTCAGGCAGCTCAATGGAAGAATCCATCTCATCATAGGCAACCATGAAAATGCGGCCCTCAATGCAAAAAGAGGATTTAAATGGAAGAAAGAATACTTCGAACTAAAAGTCGAAGACGCCGAATGCAAAAATGGTGTTCAACGCATTGTACTTTTCCATTATGCAATGCGCGTATGGCGCAGTTCTTTCAGAGGCACGTGGCATCTCTATGGCCATTCGCATGGCACCTTGCCCGATTTAGAAAATTCACTTTCATTCGACATTGGTGTTGATAGCCACAACTTCTATCCACTTTCTTACGATGAAGTGAAGGCCATCATGCAGCAAAAGAAATGGACACCACCGTTTGAAGATCGCGAAATAGGTTAATCAGTCAGGCTATTACACCCCACATTGATATGGCCCATTTCACTTATCTTTGTGTAAACACTATAAAAAAGTGTTTTACCGGAATTGTGTTGTTTGTGTTGAATGTGCAATACTTCTTTTATTAAGTATTCAACTACACATTCGACACAATTGACGACTAAACAAATGCCCCAGTGTCCATGAAGAAAAAAGTACTAGCTATTTGCGGAAGCACAAGAAAAACCTCATCCAATCTGGCACTCATCCATGCAATTGAAAAACTTGCATCCGACAAATTCTCTATGGATATATTTCAGGACATAGAATCCATACCACACTTCAATCCTGACCATGATTTGGGAAACCCGCCATTGGAAGTTGCCAAATTCAGAAACAAAATTCGCGAGTACAATGGCATTCTAATTTGCACACCAGAATATGCAATGGGCGTTCCGGGCACATTAAAGAATATGATTGACTGGACGGTTTCTTCCATGGAATTTTCCAAAAAACCCACTGTTCTTATCACTGCATCCTCCCTGGGAGAAAAAGCACACGCTTCAATGATGGAAACACTCAAAATCATTGAAGCTGATATTACAGAAAAAATGCAATTGCACATTCCTTACGTCAAAACCAAATTAAATCCGGAAGGACAAATCTGCGACTTGCTTACGCTGGATGCAGTTGAAAATTTAATAGAAGCATTGTCGCAAAAAATGAAATAACCAATAATTCAAATCAATGGAATTTAAACTCCGGCCCTGGGAATTGAATGACTTAGACAGTTTAGTGTGCCATGCCAACAATTCCAAAATTGCAAAATTTATGACTGATGGATTTCCGCATCCTTATCTGCCGGAAAATGGGAAAGCTTTCATAGAATTTGCCAACAAAGGTAACCCTGTCCACATTTTTGCTATAGAAGCAGAAGGCGAAGCAGTCGGTGGAATTGGCATTCATCCACAAGCGGATATCATGCGCAAAAATGCGGAATTAGGTTATTGGCTCAGCGAAAAGTACTGGGGCCATGGTATTATCACACATGCCATAGCTCAAATGGTTAAGTTCGGATTTGGTGCCTTCGATATTTCGCGAATTTATGCCAGACCTTTCGGTACCAACCTGGCTTCACAACATGTATTGGAAAAGAATGGATTTTTGCTTGAGGCCAAAATTGAAAAGAGTATTTTCAAAAACGGGGAATATCTTGATGAATTAATTTACGCAGTTCGAAAAAAGTAAAAATAAGACGGATTATCGTTATAGATAAAAGCCAAATTCACATTTACCGCCCGCGATTACTTTATTCTTTATAGCGCTATTGACAATAATTTCATATAACTTCAGACAAGTGATATTGACCTGAGATTATATATTTTGGCAGACGTACCGTTCTATTTCCGGTGCAAATAATGCCAATGTTCATTTCAATTTAGTCCATAGAATAATTGAAAATATACAGTGGTATATGCCGATGGAGTAGCTGTTTATACTAATTCCAAATATAATTTAACCCAAAGGGTAAATTATTTTGTGAATTGGTTATGCCGCCACTAAAAATAAATAGTACTATGAGGCGTAGCCGAAACCTACCTTTGCCGGCAGGCAGGTTGGACTATATTATTTTTGCGAGCGGTATTAGTGGAATCAAGCGCAGCGCAGATTCTACTAAAACAGATACCAAATCGGTATAAAAACATCTGTTCATTTATAAATTGTAGTTACTAAACCATATTATTAGATTCCATGCGTGTTAATCGTTCCATTTTTTTCTTCGCATTCCTCACCTCATTCATAAACCTTGACGCTCAGGAAAAAAAAGCGCTACCGCTGAAAAAATTCCGTCTATTCGATATTTCAATACAGACCGGAGAGAACCTCACCCGCTTACCTGCAACTACATTAAATGATTTCAGGAAATTGGCGCCACAATCCGAACTTCTAAAAAACGACTTTTCTTCATTTGAATTATACGACAGAAAAATAAGCGCCATTAGTGAAGCTTATTCTGCGCTCATTGGCATTCAATTTCTCAGGAAAGATAAAACTGATTATCACAAAAATGTAAACCTAAGAATTGGGCTTTATTATGCGAACTCAACCATGAGCACAGGGGCAGTGTATTCTGAGCAACAATCCTCGCAAGACACCCTGGTTTCCATTGAAAACGGACAGATATCCTATATTGACTCGACCATTCGCGAAAGTTACGGAATGTACTACAGCGGAAGGCAATTCAGTCTGAGCACTTCACTTATTTTCAGAACGGATACAGAACGCCGCCTTACACTCTACGGAGGTTTGGGAATAAATCTGGGTCTATCATTACATACAAAAACGCATATATATCATTCTCAAATTTATCAGATTGATACAACCGATGAACAGGGCTATACGAATAGCGATTACATCATATCAACCGAAAATAATCCGGGACAAGAAAGTTTTGAAAATAAATCCGCTCTGATTACACAAGTTTATCTCCCGGTGGGAATTGATTTGAGACTGAGCAATAAAAACAACTTTTTAAAGTCATTTCATATCTATAGTGAGGCCAATGCAGGTTTAGTAGTTACCCGTATTCCCGAAATAGGAGCAATGGGTAAGTCCAGCTTATCTTACTTTTTGGGGCTCCGGTATATTTTGTGAAAATGATTAAATCCAGATTAGACCAAAGGAAAAAAATCCTAATATTGCCACGGTTATTTATATCAATATAAACCCATTGGCATGGTTAAATATTCAGCTCCATCTCCGATTGATGCATTTATTGCCACTTATCCTTCTGCCACTCAGAAGTTGCTTTTACAAGTTAAAAAGACAATAAAAAAAGCGGCTCCTGAGGCAGAGGAAGTAATAGGTTATGGAATTCCAACCTTTAAATTATTCGGTAAAAATCTAGTTCATTTTTCCGGCTACAAAAACCACATTGGCTTTTATCCCGGGCCATCAGGTCTCAAACAATTTCAAAAAGAAATATCAGGCTATGCCCATTCTAAAGGTGCCGTTCAGTTTACTCTGGACAAGCCAATACCACTTGATCTCATCGAGAGAATTGTGGTATTTCGTGTCGAAGAAAACCGGAAACAATATGAAGCCGCAATAGACAAAAAAACCTTGCGTAGCTGCAAAGAAGGTCATCAATACCGCAAAACAAGTGATTGTCCATCTTGTCCGATTTGTGAAGCCAAACGACAGCCAGCCGCTGGATTTTTATCGGAATTATCTGCGCCGGCCAAACGTGCGCTGGAAAAGGAAGGAATTACTACGGCAAAAAAACTTGCACAATACAGCGAATCACAATTGTTATCGCTTCATGGAGTTGGACCATCAACAATTCCAAAACTAAAAACGGCTTTAAAGAAAGAAGGATTCAGCTTAAGAACATAAGTTCGAGTACACTCTTTCTGAAATAGCCTGATAAGCCTGGAATTTATCTGATACGTGCAGAAAATCGCTCTAGGGTTAAGCTGACACGCGCTTGCTCACACTTCTGTAGGTGTAAGCTTCGGCAATATGTCTGCGCACAAACCTGGCGACAGAGTCAGATTTCGACAGTTTATTGTAGATATTGTGAGGTACTCCGAAGTACTCATAAACATTACCATCAGTAAAATTCACTTTCAGGGTAGACTTCTCGTAGTTATAATCAGCTACACCAGCCTGAGTTAAAGTAATGCTGTATTCTTCTCTAGCAGATTCCAAAGTCTCAGGAGCAATGCTCACCAAAAAATGGTAGGCCTCGATGATATTTTTACTCTGTTCTTCGGCAGCCAAAAGTTGTTCTTCGTTGCCTGCAAATTTATCAGGATGGCAATCCTTCATCAGATTGCGATAAACTTGTTTGAGTTCTTTTAGAGAAACAGTTGCGGTTACACCGAGAAGTTTCCTGTAGTCGTTGATTTTTTTCATGATATTTCGGTAATTGTGTATTCCGCAAACGCTTTTTTTTAGCGGGCGCGAAGATACGCAACACTGTGGAATAATTTGTTTATTATTCAACTGTCCTAAAAGACGCATCACAAAGAACCTAATCTAACTGATAATCAAACCTTAACAATCGCTCCCCAGAAGCCTCAAGATGAGTGATTATTTCTTCACCAGAGCCTTTCTGACAGAAAGTAATGGAAATTTGATCCCATAACTCACATCTTCCGTATTGCTGTTGCCGAAAAACTTCTGAATGGCTGTTTTATCCTGGTGGAACATGGCCAGAAGTTGTGGGCGCTTCTTATCAAGAAAGTTAGAGATTTGTTCGAACATATCCACAGCCAAATTTGCCTTTTGAACAACAAGATTTACTTTGTTATATGCCATTGCGCCAATTTTCTTTTCAAGCAAACTCACTTTTTCAGGTGCGTTATCCCATCCATAATCAAGATAAAAAATAACAACAGAAGCATCCAGTTTTTTAGCAAGAGGCAATAAATATTTCAACTCATTCCAGGTATTGACCAAATCCATAGCGTAGACAATCGTCTTAATATTCTTAAATTTATACTGCTTAGGAATGGCCAGAACCGGCACCTTTGCCTTAGTGATAACGGCTGCGGCCGTACTTCCAAATATCAGTTGCATCAGTCCTGAAGCACCATGTGTACCCATTACAATATAACTTGCCTTCTTCTTTTCGGCCACTGCGGTAATTTCACTTACCGGAATTCCAATTTCAAACTGAGAGGTACATTTAGAGGTGATGCCCTTTTTACATAATGCTGTCAATTGTTTTCTTGCCGCATCTCCTGCAATAGCCACTTCATCTCCCAGAATTCCACTAATTGCATTGTATCGACCTGCGGAAGGAGTATATACATTGAGTAAAGTCAACTTACCCCCTATTTGTTGAGCAAATTCATCTGCGAATTTTAACGCATTATTTGCGCTCTTCGAAAAGTCCGTTGGAACCAGTAATGTCTTCATTTCATTTTTAATTTTAATATTATTCGAAATCCTGTTGATCCATAGAATCGATTATTTCTTCATCCACCACATTGTGCTCAGTGGCGGCCCTGCTCTGTTCATCCAATGTCCAACCATCACTTGCCGTTGTCTGAATCCAAATTCCTTCTGATTTTCTGAAAACCTGTACTGAAAGTCCGAATACTTCTTCAAACGCAGTTTCCAACTCCGACACTTTCATATCCTTATGAATACTCAAATGCCCTGAATGTCCATTTCTGATTTCACTCAGAAAAAGTTGATCATTCAATAAATCTTCTTTTAAAGAGCCCTTACCCACCTTGTGTTTATGGGCATAAAATTCAATTTTCAAATTGGGAAACATTTTTTGAAATTCGATCTGAACTTCAAAAAGTCTTTTACTGCCATCAATAATAAATTCCATTCGTATAATAATTAAGTCTTATAGGTCTTAAACAAGAACAAAGTTAATTTTATCCTTTGGCGGGTATTATGAAGTTCATCAATCCGAAAAGTGATAGATGTCATAATTGAATTCGCACAGACAAAATGATAAAAGCTTCGGAGCTAAACCCAAAACTTCAATGACTGCCATATTTCTCCGAACTCATTGTCTATCCAACTAAACAGATCAACCCGATAAAAATTACCACAATAGCCAAAGAGGACAGTCCGTAGAGAAAAAAACCATATAACCCCGGAACAGGATTTGTGATGGTCAGCACAAAACTGAAGAAACCCAAAAATGCGCCAATTGCCAGAAGAATAAATCCTATTGTTTGTCTTCGGCCATATTTCATTTTCTTAAACTCCCTGATACAATTTTCAATAGCTGCCTCATCGAGCCCTTCCAGAGTCAGCTTTTCCTTAATAGCAGAAATTTCGATTCCCTCATCGATCCATTGCTTAAGCCTTTCTGTATAAACTGAAGATGAATTGATTCTGGTCATAGCTATTGTTTTAGAAAAATAAGATTCTGCCTCCTTTTCATGGTCTTCTGAAAATACGAAAATACGACAATGCCCCTTTGACCAAATGTATTATAATTTTATTTTCAGTAATTACGATCTGATATAAATCAGGTTTTCAAATTGCAAAATACCACGACGCGCACTTAGCGGCATAGACAATAAAATCCGAAAAAATTTACACAAAATACTCAGAATACGAAAGAGGCATCGGATTCCATACATTTGACTCCACTATTCAAATAACAACCCTTCATGAAAAAGTTCATTCCATTTTTACTGCTTAGCTTATCCATTCTGTTTACCTCGGCTCAATGGACCGATGATACCACCATCAACACTGAAGCAGCCAACGGAGGCGCCGGTGATATGCAGAGCATAAGTACCTCCGCAGGGCGCACTTACATTGCTTTCTGGCACGGTGTAGACGCTCCGGCATACTATGAAATGCGTCTCCAGATAATCGACGACAACGGAAACAAAACTTTAGGTGATATGGGAATGGTGGTGAACAATGTGGTAGCCATGAGTTCATACACTGTTACATTCAGCACTTCACTGGACAGTGAAGACAACTTGTACATCGGTTTCACAGGCACCGGCGACAGCAATCAGGCTTATGTGCATAAAATAGCACAGGATGGAACACAACTCTGGGGACCGCAAGGAGTGCAGGCTGGAACCGGTTATGATGTAAAAGTTTTGCCATTAAGCACTGGCGAGGCCATTGTAGCGTGGCTGCCGGGCAATCAGGGAGTAATGCAGAAATTCAATTCAACCGGAATTCCTCAATGGCCCGCAGAAGTTACCATTGAACCATTGGTAAGTGGTCATAAAACCAGTGCCGGAGAAATGGCAGAATATAGCAATGGAGACTTCTGTGTTGTATATCACGATCGCGCAGGATTTTCTCCTTCAAGTTCACCCTTTGCACAACGTTATACTCAGCAAGGAAATCCTGTTTGGGCCAGTCAGGTTGCCCTGAATTCGAATATCAGTCTTGCCTTTAACAGGCGATATTCGCTTGTACAAGATGGAGACATCCTTTATCTTGGTTACAGCGGATCACAAGGATCGAATTTTCTTTCCTTTATTCAACGCATCAATCCGGATGGCACCTTGCCCTTCGGAACGAACGGTTCTGATTTTTCGATTCAATCTACAAATTATGAGATGGAAACATGGATTGCATTCCAGCCGGGCAGCAATGTTATTTGGGGACTCTGTACATTTACAAATACTGGACAAAATGAAACCGGTGAGTATATACAGAAATGGAATAAAGCAACAGGAGAGCGTCTTTTGGGTGAAAACGCAAAAGAAGTATTTCCCATTAATGCCAACTACATCGTGCATCAGGGCAGACTTCAACTGGCCAATAATCAACCCCTTTTCGTAATATCCAATGGCAACAGCAACGGAGTATTTGTAATCGATCTATTGGCTGTGTATTTAGATGCCAATGGCGATTTTGTATGGCCTGATAACACCATGCCCGTATGCACCAATGCAAATGCCGTAAAGTCACGCATCAATCTCTGCTCTGTTGTGGGAAGCTCCGCCGTATGTGCATGGACAGACAACCGCAATACAACAGGAGAACCATGGCCATTTGCCCAACGAATATCACTGGGTTGTTTGCCTCCAACTGCTTCATTTGAAGCGGACCTTGTTGAAGGATTCACCTACACTTTTACCAGTACTGCTATCGGTGCAATGCTAACAGAATGGTCATTGGATGGCCTCGTTGAAGGCACCAGCAACACGATCACTTACACATTCTCGGGTCCGGGTACACACGAACTTTGCCTGACTGTAACCAATGAATGCGGCACAAGCACTTATTGCGAAACCATAAATGTGACCATTGGTATTGAAGAATTACTGGATGCCTGGCAGTTGCAAGTCTTTCCCAATCCTGTCAATTCCGGCGAATCACTGAACCTGCATCTGAATGTGAAAGAGGCTACCAACATCATTATTGGAGTTTATGGTGCAGACGGACGCCTCGTCCTGGAAAGAAAACTGAACATGGGAGCCGGAAGTCAAAATATTCTTTTGGATAATGCCGGAATCGCTTCTGGCTTATACACCATTAGAATAAACTTAAATGATCAAACGTATGCGAGATCACTTGTAATAAAATAACAATTCGATACATCGGAAAAAATGAAAATTTTCATTCCAAAGTATACTCTGCTCCTTACTCAATTGCAAAACGAATTTCGCAATAATTAAATTCACATAAAAATCCGCACACTTATATGACCAGTGCACAAATTTCCGCAGTCATAATTTCAGGAATAATGCTCTTTTCCTGCCAATTCGCAAATACAAATACCAAAACCGAACCCACTCCGGAACCATCTAAAAACATGGTAGGAAATGACAAAGATGAACATGGATGCAAAGCATCTGCTGGCTTTACCTGGTCAGATCTTAAACAAGAATGTGTCAGAATATTCGAATCCGGAACGGCTTTTAAAGCATTCGGGAAAAACACAGACAACACGCTCGCTGCTTATGTAATAATAAGCGATGATAAAACAAAAGCTGAGGTGTATATTCCAAACATGGCATCTTCTGTATTGCTCGAAAAAGTAAATTCTACTGATAGCAATCTGCCCAAAACTTTGTACATCAATAATAAGGATCAGATCAAATTGACTTTAACAGATCAAGGATATTTCATCGAAATAAAAGGCGAAGCACTATACTTCCAAGCCATTTTGACCGATGAAGGCATGAATAAATTAGTAAGTCCGCGGGACTAGACAATTTAATTTTTTTCACCATTAAACCTCCAGTCATGTCTCTACCTTTTTTGCACGGATCAATAATTACCTTCATCTCATAGTCGATGATTTAAATTATTCATTTGAAACGATAAGAGACCGACAATAATTATTTGTCTCAGTTTTGATATTCAAAAGATAAACCCCATTACTCCACCTGTCAGTCATGATATGATGAGTATTTAAAAAATTTCCTTGAATAGAAGCCACAGATTTACCCATAGAATCGTAAATGGTAACCGATAAAATTAGTTCTGCGGAATAAATACTCACTCCACTTCCATTTGTTGGATTGGGGAAGATTAAAACTTCATCCTTTAAAATTATTTCCTCATGTGCTGATACGATGTAGTCCAATGGTTGCGAAGTGTTAGCACAACCGTTTTCATCTGTCACAGTCACAGTGTAACTTCCACTAGCGGTTGGCAGATAAATTTGATCCGTTTCAGAGTCGATAAGATTTCCGTTCATTATCCATTGGTAAAAACTAAAAGTACCAGTCATCAGACTGTCTCCATTCTGATTCACCAAAGGTTCTGGCAAGGGAAGAATATTGAGAACAATCACATTGCTTGTGGCAGAGGCAGAAGTTTGACATAGGTTACTGGTACTAATCTCGCACGTTAATACATCCCCATCTGAACAATCATCGCCTGTATATGAGCTTGTATTACCCCATACTTCAAGTTCATTCTTCATCCAATGATATACTGGGTTAATCGCTTCATCAGAAATCAAAGCATCGAATGTAATCTCTGAACCGGCACATACATCATTCGCCGAAGATGTAATCACCACTGATGGGGTATATAACTGCGAAACAACAATAGTCAGTTCATTACTTAATGCAGTATCAAATGGCTGACAGGAGTTATTGGCTGTTAATACAACCACAATTACATCATCATTGGAAATGTCATTCGTGGTAAAAAAAGCGGAATTAGAACCCACGTCAATTCCGTTCTTCTTCCACTGATAAACTGGACTATTACCGCCATTGACCGCATCCGCCTGAAAAGTAACCGGCTCATTCTGACAAATGACTTCATCCGAAGCGCTAATGGTTATTGATGGTGTAAGATAATCAACAACAGAAATGCTTATATAATTACTCGCTGCACTAACATTCTCCTGGCATAAACCATTTGTAATTACTAAACAGCCAATCACATCATTATTCACAAGATCGTTAGCATTATACACGTTAGAGTTTGATCCAACATTAATTCCATTCTTATTCCATTGGTAAATTGGATTTGCCCCGCCATCTTCAGCCATCGCAGTAAAAATAACCAAAGTACCAGCACAGATATTAGTGGCTGAGGCCTCAATACTCAAAGTTGGAGAAGCAATTTCCGTCAAAGAAAAAATTAAAGTGTTACTAATAGCAGATAATGAATCAATGCAAAAAGAACTACTTATCAGTCTGCAATAGATGCTATCGCCATTGGCCAAAGAAGTGGTTGAAAATACATTCAAGTCTTCTCCCAGTATCAGGCTACCATTTCTGTACCAATTGAATACAGGTGTTTCGCCACCATTAGTAATTGAAGCAGTAAAAGTTACCGGTTCACCCACGCAAGATTTTGATGAATCCATGGTAATCGAAATTGTAGGATTATTGAGATCATTGTAAACAACAACCGGAACAACCAGGGTATCGCTAAGTGGTCCATTAAATACAACGAGTGAAACCTGATAAGTTCCACCCTGAGAAAAAATGTGAGTAGGATTATTAGTTGTGCTGGTGTCAGCCGATCCACTATCGGGATCATCAAAGTTCCATAGAAGTGAAGAAACATTCTGACTTAAATTCTGAAAAATAACAGTATCACCCGCAGCAGCACAAACAGGATAATAAACGAATAAAGCCAGCGGTGGAAAATATTGTTTATCATCCATATACTCTATTGAGGTAGTAACATAAGTGTTTCCTGTCAAAATCTGATTTACAATAACTACAGGATATTTCTTAGTGTTATCTAAAAATTTAATCTCCCGATATTTGACAGTTGTGGAAGGAAAGGCAAGCGTATCGATAGATAAACTATCAACTTGAACGATATCCGATACAATCTTTAAGGCGTTGGCAAAAGTACCGTACGGTGTAATAACAGTACCACTACCCACCACTCTGTTCACCCTTTTGAGCTCGGTATTTCTGTAATATACTCCGGGAATATTAGTTGTATATCCGGAAGTAGATGAGTCAACATTATTGTAGGCTAAAGGAAATTTATATACAACATCCGGTGAGGAAAAAGTATTTTTTATAGAAAACTCGGTATCGCCCAGGACAATATTATATGCAGATGCCGATTGCTGAAGGAAGGAATTTGTTTTTTTATAGTAAGCGTTAAAATTACTTGCTTGCAAAGAATTACCAAGATTAATGGATTGTCCATCGGTCTGTGCAATGTTTGTATTATTCGAATTATAAATGAAGGGAAACTGAAGAGCTGTATAGCCCGTTTGATTCGGCGACCTAAAAGTTATAACGCGTTGAGAATTCCCTTCAAGCGAAGAATAATCCCACGTAATTCCAACACCGGTGGTATCAAAATTAAAATTAGCCAGACCGCTTTGGGTCAGATAAATTGTATCACCCACATTGGCATAGTTCGAAGCGCTATAAGATTGCGCTATCAAATGTGAAGTAAAAAAGTGGGTACAAAAAACCAGAGCAAATATGTATGTTTTCATTTTACGTAAAAATAAATTTATTCTAATAATTACTACTTTTGAGTCATCTTGTTTGCATTCAACTCGTACTCTTTGGGATAATCCTTGTGATTGGTTTTCATCCAGTCATCCCAAAAACTAAAATACAATCCGTAATTCTGCCGGTGAAACTGGTGGTGCATATTGTGGTGTGTAACTGTATTAAAGAACTTTCCCAACCAACTTCGATGCCACCAAACTGGAAAAATTTCAAATCCCAGATGGCCCGTTACATTGAATACCATTTGCCAGGTCAGCACAAATGCCAATGCCCAAAAATTGATGGGAAGAATAAAAATTATTACTAAAAATAAGGTTTGAAGCAGCGCTTCAACAGGATGAAAACTAAAAGCAGTAAATGGCGTAGTGTTGTAAGAACGATGGTGTGTGGAGTGAAAACGAATGAGTTTTGGATGATGCAAAGCCCTGTGGGTCCAATAAAAATAAGTGTCGTGCCATAAAAGTAACAGACCAATGGTAAAAAAGAAATAAATCCAACCGAAATCTCCAATAGAAAGATACAATCGGGTATAACCCATTCGATTAATTATAGCGAACGCTATTCCTACAAAGGCAAAAATTGTTATTGAAACAAGACTATTTTTGATTTCATCCCGCAACTGCTTCCTGTCAGGATACTTTTCCTGTATTTTCTTTTTATCCCATTTTTTTGTATATAATATAAAAAATAAGATATGCAAGAGAAGTGAAAAAAAAATACCGCAGCAAATTAATGATTATATGGACTACAGCCATTTCAGGAATTTTCATTGGATTAATGTTTTTGATTTTATGATCAAAGATTACAATGCCTTTCTGCGCAGCAGATATTTATTCAATCAACGACCAAAAAGTTCAGTAAACAGCATCTCATCAAACCAGATATTCCGCTACATTTGAGGCATCAAAACACAGGCTAAACATATTGTCTTATTGCTGCACACATTGTTCTGGTGCAGTTATCTTGGCTTTACCTATTTTGTGTCAATTCATGTCTTTGCTTTTCAGGAGGCCATTGAACGGTTACTCGCCACGGGATTGTTCAGTGCATTGGTTTACATTTTTTGCTATTCTTATTTAATTCCAAAATACTTCAAAACCGATCAGCAACTAAAACTTCTGTTGTTCGTGATCCTACTCATATTTATTTCGTATTGGGTAAGGACCTATATTGAGAACAACTTTATTCATATATCGGAAGGAATTACACACAAATTCATCACCCGGTCTATAATGATTAAATTCTCTATTATTCCACAAGTAGTGCTTGTGCTTGCAGCTTCGCTGATTGGCTTAATAAAATTAAGCTTACAGAAGGAACAAGAACTTCTCGCACTGAAAGTAGAAGAGTCCGGTCGTGAATTACTGCTCATAAAATCGCGTATCAATCCGCACTTCCTGCTCAATACTTTGAATAATATCTATGCCATTAATCATGAAGAAAGTCCACAAACCAGTCAGGCCGTATTGCAGCTCTCACAGGTGCTTACTTACACCATTTACAAAGGCAATCAGGGCTTGATAAGTCTTGAAGATGAGCTGGAAATGCTGGATGCGCTAATTGGTCTGTATCAACTCAAATTCAACCATCAGCTCAACATTCAACTGAACAAAAACATTGACAATATCGCGCACTAGGTTCCCTCATTGGTTATGTTCAGTCTTCTCGAAAATGCTTTTAAGCACTCAAATTTATCCATTTCGGAAGGTGGTTTTTTATCGATTCAGGTTGAATTGATAAATAAAGAACTCCGATTCGAAATATCAAACAGTTTTGAAACAACCGGCACAAATAAAAATAACATGTACCAGGGAGGTCTGGGAAAAGACGCACTCCACTCATTGCTCAATAAATACGCACAATTTGGCTATAGCCTTGCGTATAAGACCAGCGAAAACATTTATACTGTAATCCTTTTGATTCATGGGCAATAAAATAAAATGCATTTGCCTGGATGATGAACTTCCGGCGCTTAAGCTTATTGAGAGCTACTGTAAAAAATTAGAATCAGATCTTGAATTAATGGGCGCATTTAATGATTCCGTCAAAGCACTTCACTTCATCAGCCAGAATGAAATAGATCTGGCTATCATGGACATTCAAATGCCGCAATTAAATGGAGTCGATTTTTACAAAAAGCTCGACAAGAATATCCTTGGAATTTTCATCAGCGCCAATCCCGATTTTGCCTTGGTAGCCTATGAAATTGATATTATCGACTTTATACTCAAACCAGCCACATTCGTCCGCTTTGAAAAAGCCATACGCAAAGTTCAGGACTTTGCTGAACTGAAACAAAAAAACGGGGAAGACTATTTCACCATAAAACATGACTACCTCAGCAGGCAAATCAAAATATCAGAAATCCTTTATCTCGAAGGCGCTGGTGAGTACGTCAAAATTGTCACTCAGGGCAAACAATATATGCAATATGCGCGGCTGAAAGACTTAGAATCGAAATTCGAACAATACGGATTTATCAGAATTCACAAGTCATTTTTGGTTCCGAAAAACAGCATTGTAAGCGCCCAGTTTAATCGAATTACGCTAGCCAATGGCGCAGAACTTCCAGTGGGCAGAATTTACAAAGATGTATTAAAATCATAGAAAATTCATGTCACACAGGTGATCGGTTTACCAGTCGAAAAACAAGAATAACATCGCAAAACACACTGACTTTCCATTACCAGATGTAGCCTTTGTTTCCGTCATTCAATAAATACATTTCTTCCCAAACTCAATGATAAATATCACTCTCTATCCTGAGTTTCATTTCATAATATTCTTGACATTTCCGGACTTTTACAAAAAATAATATTCATGGAAAAGCACAACCTCATATCTGAATTCCCCAATCAGACGGATAAAATTCACGAACTCAAAATTTCCGACCATCATTTTCGCAAACTATTCGATGAGTACGATAGCATTGAGCACAGCATTCATCGCATTGAAAGCGGCGTTGAAGTGACTTCCGATCAATTCCTCACTGAATTGAGAAAAAAAAGACTGCATTTAAAAGATCAGATCGCCGAATACCTCAAATAATTCTGGTTCTAACCCAGCCCTCCTAATAGTTGAATAACAAGTGGCGCAGTGAGAAATTGCTGCGCCACCTTTGTATAGTCGCACCCCGTGGAACCCTTTCTACCCCTTTCCCATACAGAAATGCCGCTAAATTGAAAACCAATACTTATATTTGAAGCCAATAAAAGGTCTTTCGATGAAAAAATTGAGTTTGGTACTTTGCCTCTTCGCGCTCTCTCTGGCCTCCAGGGCCCAATTCATTGCCACAATGGAAGTGAGTGATACCATTCCTGGAATATGCAATGCAGAGGCCGTTTATTACGTTTTGCCCGGCATGGAAGGCCAGATTCAGGCCGTTTGCCCTGTTCCCAATTATGAGATTCTCAGAAGGCTCAATGAAGAAGTGACCTATCTTAAAACCCATCCCAAATACAAAGACAAGGGTATGGTAAGCCTTATCATCAGTTGCAAAGGTGAAGTGGTACAATGCGAGATGGATAAGAAAACGAAAGATCCTGAACTAGACAAACAAATTGAAGCCGTCTTCAATTCACTTGGTACATGGAAGGCAGCTAAAGTAAGCGGAATGGCCAGTGATTCCGGTAGGTTATTCAGTTTTGAAATTAAAAAAGGTGTCTTCACTTTCGGTTAATTCATAAGCCTTTAGAATAAGTTATTGCGATAGAGATTGTCTATAAACAGAGAATTTCATTGCATTAAAAACCGCCGCGGCAACCTTTTTACTTAAAATTAAGTCAAAGAAATATCGCGGCTTGTATGTAGTACCATAAAAAGGAAAAATATGTTATTGCAATAAATATGGAGTACCGGAGTTTACCACCATCTAAACCCATTTGCCTTTGATATAAACAATTACTCATTTTACTAATACCTATTCCCAATGAGAAAAATTGTTTTCAGTTTTTTTCTCGCGCTAATTGTAAGTGCGAGCTACTCTCAATCATCAGAGAAAGAAGGCCTCAAAGAAGATTCCCTTGTTACAAATCAGCCTCAATTGAGCAAAGTACAATGGGGTTTTAATGTTGGAAGAAATTATTCGTTTCTTCAGATGCAAAACTCAGATCCCAACATTGATGTTTCCACCCATGGGGGATTCCAGATGGGACTCATAATGGATTACAAATTGGGCAGTCATTTCACCGTTTCGCCAAAAGCAGAAATGTCAGTTAACCATACCAGACTGTCATTCATACCTGAAGAGGATTTCGTCAGGGATATTCCTGTATTTCCGGTAACCTTGCAATTTGCCACACATTTCAATTACAGATTATCGAAAAACCCCTCAAGTCTTTACTTTCTTATTGGTCCTGATGTTAAATTCCCCATCAACAAAGGACAGGGCCAGGTTTATGGAACGGACAAAAAAGACATTGCTGTTGATGTGGGAATCGGATTCGATAAGATGTTCAATGCCTTCCATTTTTCGCCCGAGTTGCGATATTCTTATGGGCTTCGCAATCTGAGTCAAAATGCAAGCACAGGTGAAATGCATTTCCACAGCATAAGCCTTGTGCTGCAATTCAAGGGTTAATCCAATCGCATAAAATCAAACAGCCTGAATTAGCTGGCCCAATGAAGTGCATTGAGTGTTTTATTATTCTATTTCCATCTGATATTAGATAAGTCACTCGCAGGGTAATACCAGTTGAGATTATACATCAGTCCGTAGCTGTCCGGTTATTTTTTATCAGGACAATGAAAAAAATACCGTAACGCCTGAGTTCAGCAACATATTTTTTTTGAAAAAATTCTGGTATAAAAGAACCGGCTGGTTCTATAAGATTCGTTACACAAAATGCCCAAATCAGAAATTAATCAAAAAAAGAACCTATAGAAGCCTCCAAATCAGGGCGCTTTTGAAATATATTTGTGATTCAAATTCAATTGAATTCGAGGGCACCTTCATGAAATACAAGCTTCTGCATCCCAACAAAAACATAAAAGACTACGGTGAAACATGGTACATAAGAATGCTTCCAACCATATTGATTTTTATATTGATCGTCTCCCTCAGTTTTCTTTCCGAAAAAATCAAATTATCTTTCAACCCATCACTGGTTATTGTACCTTTAATATTGGTTTCGGTTATTGTGATCAAATATTTACTCAGGAAGTCTACTCCTGACTATATCAAACCAATAGATATCATAGGCTATTTAGAAATAACCGACAAAAAAATCGTTGCCTTTAATCATCACTCGAATATAATGGTAACCACAGAAAAAGTGGATATTGTAAAAGTATTACTCGAACAAAATTTCTACAAGGAAGTCGGAAACAGATATTTCAACCCCAACGGACTTGGCCGATTGCTGTTAGATGTAAAGGATACTTCCAAACTTGAATACAAAATCATCGTAAAAACCCTTGAAGAATACAAGTACCTGATCACTACGCTGAAGGCATATCAGAACACCAAAATAACACCGGCTGTTTCGAATGCCATTCTCTACGCTTCACGAAAAATTTGAACAAAACAATTTCAACCACACCAAAATTCATTTCTCACAGTTAACTCCAACGGACCAAAATAAACCCATGTACAAAATATATCTGATTCACTCTTTCATTTTATTATTGGCCTATGGTGTAAACAGCCAATCAGAGATTTCCACAACTTACAAAGATCTTGAGATTATGCAAAGCCACCAATTTTTTATTGAACAAAGAGTCGAAGACAATGAGACAACTTATGCGCTTGACGGCAAAAAAACAAGTGCCAGAAAATACAAAAAATATAAAAGAGAATTCGATAACCTTGATAATTGCCGTCCTTGTATTATTCAATATCTGGATAGTAATGATAACATTACAACAGAAGGCATTTTCTACGGAGATGCCATCGTTGGTTGGATCAAAGAGTATTACCCAAATGGCAAGTTAAAATTACAAAGGCAATACACTGAGAATACCAGCGGGAATTGGGATGCCTTTTTTGCAAATGGCAATCTACCAAAAGAAAATGGAACGTGGAAGTATTATGACGAGAACGGAGCATTTCACCATAATGAATACTGGGAAAATGGAGAATTTATAAAACAAGATCCTGAGCAAACAACGTTCGAAATATGGTGTATTGAAACGAAATTAAACAACACAGATATTAGCGATGAAACAATTTCCATTCAAGATTTAAAAAACATAATTATTGTACCCAGATACAAAAACTCATTTCGGGATAACCAAGCGATTATAGCAGAATTTCAATTTAACCCAGTTGGGCACAAAACAATCCACTTTACACTTCCAATTGACAATGTGCATTTGTTTAACTTCGACTCATTATTCAATGTGAATGGCATTGATAGCGTTGGCAATATATTCACCGCAATCGCATTCACACATAACAACGAGCCAATTCAAAGAACTTACTTCAGAACAATTGGTACAATCTCAAATTCAACCCACATCATTAATGACATTCCTGAGGATACAATGTACGACCCGGAAGATTCGTTGATTACCAGATCCACCTTTGAGTACTACCTTGTCAACTGGAACAATCCTTCAAAAAAATTCAAAATAGACAACAGCTCACTTTATATCACTTATACTGATAAAAGAATTCCGGCAGGTTCAGAGCGCACTGACACGGAATTAAGTGGCTACTTAATCAGAGTAAATCCGAATGACATTCAATTTAGTATTGACCAGGAAAATACTGTAACCACTTCTATAGAAACTTCCGCTCCTGTAGTAACAGAATACTATTACGCCTATGATTATTTGAATGAAGGGCCCGTGCGCACCATTCAAAAAACCGATCTCCTCACCATTAAATGCACCAGTAGAGCAAAGCGCACAGTCCGCGCCACTTCCGGCACCCTGATCACACTATCGCTACTGACCACATTACTTGTCGCGCCTTTGTCGAGCATCAATTACAAAAGCGGAGCTTTCAACAACACAAGATTCAGAACACTCGCCGGTATAGGGCTCGCAGGAATCACTGTGGGAATTCCACTTTCGATCCTGAGCAGAGCCAAAACTTACCCCCTTGCCTCAGCGCCGGATTATTGTGAGTATTGGTACATTCAACCTGTAAGCATAGAATAATGTCCGTAAACCTGGTTTAACCCGGATAATGGCTTCTATAAATCTGCACTACATTTGGCCACATATCCACTTGCAAAAGATGTCTGTAAAAATATTCCTGCTTTCATTTCTGATTATTCTAAGCAGCACCATTGGTTATTCTCAAAACTGGAATATCAACCTGCTCAAAAAAATTCATGTCGAAAGAAATGAAAATCTCGATCCGACATTCAAATTCATCACCAAAACGGTATCACCACTTTCGCTGGGAACACCTGTGGCATTGTATGTAACGGGAGCCATACGCAAAGACACTGATATGAAACGCCAGGCTCTCTTTATAGCAGGAACATTAGTCACTTCTTCAGTCATCACTTCAGCACTCAAATTGACCATAAAAGAAGATCGCCCGTTTGTCACCTATCCATTTATCACACAACTCACTGTTGCAGGACCCAATTCATTTCCATCCGGACATACCAGCGAGGCATTCTCTCTCGCTACCTCACTCACTATTGCCTATCCGAAATGGTATATCATTGTACCATCTTACTTATGGGCTACTTCTGTTGGTTACTCCAGAATGCATCTGGGCGTTCACTATCCGGGCGATGTCTTTGCCGGTGCACTCATTGGAAGTGGTTCGGCCTTTCTGACACGCAAGTTGAGCAATTGGTATTTTAAAAAACTGGATATGAAAAGGAATATTCCAAAAGACTGAGGTCATAGATTTTCTGTTGTGGTTAAACTGATTTATGCCATGCAGATTCTATTTCATAATTCCGGTTTAAACTATATTTGCCCAAACAAGTACTTCCATGCTTTCGAAATGCCTCGTTCCACTTATTGCTTTAGTCATCTTTACCTCGTGTACCAGCGATCTTAAAAAAGAGCAAAAGAAATATGACGAAGCTTTAAACTCCTTTAACGTCATACTCTACAAAGGTTCAAAAACGCTGGTTCGCGCTTCGAATACCATCACCATTGACACCACTTCGCTTTCTACTGTCCTTCATGTGGATAATGATTCTATTGGAAGTGCAAGTGAGCTTGTTCATTGGATCAATAAGTTCAATCAAAGTGTATCGGCCAATCCATCTGATAAAGAAGTTCAGCCCATCAATTATTTGAAACTCGCATCCAGTGTCTGGGGCTTAAGAAATACCTTACAGAACTGCAATGAAGATCAATATCCATTGTTCCTGGAAAGAATTTCGGGCAAAGAAAAAGTAGGGGAAATGAATTCCCTGATGTCGCAATATGGTCTTGCTTATTCCAATTCCACTGAGCATTTTCTATTTGCTTTAACCGAAGTATTCTCATTTGTCATGCCTCCAGATATTGTGCTGTATGAATTGAGTCTGGTCAAAGAAGAGGAATTGGGCAACAACGAATTGTTATTTCTGAAAGAAATACTCCAGTGTTATGTAATGAGTTCAATGGACCTGAATCGTCTCGCAGAAGACCGTTGTTCGAAAGTTATTGATCACATCGAAAATCAGCCTTATTCAGGCAACATATTGAGTATGCCCGACTCGTCCGGTAAGGCAAGGTTCCAGAATCCTCAGGCTGTACAAAACATGATGTCAACCCTCGCATATTCTATGCGGTCATACATTCGCTACAAAATCGGAAAGGAGGATGCCATAAAAGAGGCTCAGGAAGATATAGTCCTCGCCATAGACAAGGCCAACCAAAGTGGAATCAACGTTGCCGAACTGAATCTTCTTGCGGCCACTTTATCACTTAAATCAGGCGACAAGGCAAAGGCCCGCGAATTCTGTCTTAAAGCACAGGAAGCCAGCGGTGACCCGCAGGTCAAAGAAATGATCAATCAAATGATTCAACAGATGGTTCTACAGGAAATTTCGTGGATTATATTTGAATCAAAAATATTATGACAGAAGCAAGCTTTTACAAGTCATTGTTGAATTTAGATAGTAACTGGGATATCTCAGATGTAGAACTGGACATGAGTAGTGGGATTATCTT
>JANNEQ010000169.1:0-66227 GCA_031378885.1 Flavobacteriales bacterium | reverse complement strand
TTAACGAAGCTACCAGAAAATGGACAATGGCAATAAGAGACTGGGGAATTATACTTAGCCAGTTTACCATTATATTTGGGGATAGATTAAAAATAAATTAAACCTCCGATTTTCTATTTACACACTTAGAGGGATAGTGTCACGGTGTCGCTTAAAAGGCTTCATTTCTGAAGCCTTTTTTTTGAATAGGCAAAATTTATGCACTAACAATCAGTTAACTTTGTTTCAAAATTTTGGTAATGTTAGTGTTTAGTCAATAAAATGTTACTAGGATCTGCTAATTAAATCAAAAAAAAAGAAATTTCGACCTTATTCATAAAACTAATAGAAGACCGCTCTAATTGGGTTTTAAATCATTTCTGCTGCCAATGAAAAAAAGTACTCTTTTTATTCTATTCATTACTCTTTGGATGTTCTCATTTTCACAAAAGGTATTGGATTGTCAGGGTGAATTTCTATTCACGTATTTTGTAAATAATACTGCCAAAGAATATTTCTTCACATTTGAAAGAAGTGAATTACAAATTATACCAACCGAAGAATCATTAACAGAGGGAGGTAATTGGGATTTGATATCTCAAGATGCTAGGCAGATTATGCCTAACTCCGGTTATATAGAATTGGACAGGTGCGTTAAGCTAAATATTGATAGCCTGGGTGAATTCATTATTTTCCCAAATTCCGAAGAACATAAATTTGTTATTTACGCAACACAGAGTAATTTGCTTTTCCCAATGCGAATAACAAGAAAGTACAATTTCAATAATAATAATATTTTAATTGAAACCCAAATTGAAGGGCAGCAAAAAACTCTTTGGGAAGGGTGGTTAAAACTAAACAATTTTACTTCATCCAATTTTTGGCAGCTCGCAAATGATTGCCTTTTCTTTAACTTAAATAAATTGAAGCAATCTAATTTGCAATATCCAAATCATGGTAAAGTAAAAATTCAAACGCCTAAGGTTACGGGGGGGATGAGCTTATCAGAAGACAAACCAGGAGTCCGCTTCCTTGGCAGCAGTAAAGAAGACGGAGTTGTAATGTTGACAAAAGACATTGCAACGATTTCTACTGAACTAAAATTTGATCGCTTGAATAGATTCGTTGGCGGAGTTGATTTCAACGATTTATCAAATGCGGAATTACTCCTTCAAGACAATACTTCCGCTAATTCAAGACAAGAGATTAGGATATATGGAGTGGAACACCATGATTTGCTTGAAGTCAAAAAAATTGATAACCAAAGATGGAATGTAAGTACTATTAGTCTATTGCCTTTTGAGAGCAGATCAATGTGCTCTGCGGGGAATGGCTTACTCTACTTGCCAAGGAAATTAATCACAGATACAACTTACCTATATTGCTATGCCCCTCACAGTAAGACTTTGTTTTCTTCCGGTCTAAAGATTCCTAGACTAAGGGCCCCTGGGGACTTTTGGATCGGTATGGCCAGTGATGACTCGGCTATATTTTTGCTGAATAAGTTTGGTACTATTCTAATTTGTTACAGTCCTGGAAAACCGACTTACAATTTGCTTGATTATCCTGATGCTAAGAAATCGCCAATTTTTGGAATGCCCATGGACTTTACTATTTTACACGATAATACCTTCTTATTCAAGGCTGTTAATAAACCAATAGTCTATTTAGCGAATATCAAAAACAATTATCTTGTGGTTACAGACTCTATTGAAATTAATTATAAAACCATTAGTACCTCGGGAGTTTCAGCAGTACCTGGTTCTAACGATAAGCAAATTCTAATTGCTCTTAGTTCCACCTGGGAATCAGGGATTATTCAATATGATTTGGAAAGTGGTGAATCGAGAAATGTCAATAGGGATAGGAGTGCTCATGATATGAGTCAATCACGAAATGTGCCGCAATCTCAGGGAACTGGAGAAATTCCTGAATTTGGATGGTACTTTGGACATCTCTTTCTTGACAGAAATGATATTGGGGATTTGGGATTCCATTTCTCCGCAAAAGGTCATATTGATTCAATTAGTTGGTATTCCAAAAAATTTGCTGTAAATATTTATTGCAAAAACATCAAAGGATACCTACATTTTTCCGGAGACAATCCTAATCTTGATTATCTCAAATGGTTCGGTGCTGGGCTTATGTGCCAAGATCAATGTACCTATACTTTTAAAATTGCCTTCCAGTCAACATTTTGTGATTTTCTTAATAAATTAACTCCCACAAGCATAAATTCATATTCGAATACTTCAGAAATGTTTATTGCATTCGCCGAACAAATGCATTCAGTGGAAAATAAAATAAACTTTAGATCATTACCAAGTAATACTATTATCAACACCGAAGACATTCAAATTCTTGCAAAAAAAATTGAATGTAATGGCGGAAAATTAATTTTTCAAGTTAGAGATAATCAAAAGGTTGATGGTGATATAGTTCAATTTTTCCAAGATGACATTCCCGTTACCAAAGAATTAGAGCTAAAAAGGAAGGCATTTGAATTTTCCATTGATTGTCCCGTGTCAACTTCTAAAATCGAAATGAGAACTGTTAAATCAGGGGCGGTTGGAAAATGTACCGCGAGTATTATTGCCATCAATGGAACAAATCAAGAACACTTTCAAATGGAATCAGAAGTTGGGCAATCGGATATTATTTTGGTTATACCTGATTAGTCCGAATTTACTAAAAAATGAGCCTTTTTAATACGTTCTTTTTGCAGCAGTCTCAAACCATATTTGATCATTGCGAAATGTACTTCCAAAAATTGTGTTACCCATTACAATTAATTCGTGTGGCAATTCGGATGAGTCCAAGACACTTTCAATATAATAATAGCAGGAGTCTGGCAAATTATCTTTATTCAATGTATCGGTGGCTTTACCACTCAACCAATCAGGGCACATACACGCAAACGCTTGCCATCTCAAATAAAGAGTATCAGGATTATTTTGGTTGCAGTCATTCCTTTTAATTGAATTCATTATCTTGATTCTTAGATGGTCTTGTCTGGAATTTTTGCACCCAAAAATTAACAAACAACAAAATGAAGTGAAGCATAAAAATATCGCAACACTGCGCTTCACTAGTTCCTATATCGTAAACGTAAACACCAAATACTTATTCCACAAATTCTTTTCATAGGATAGCAATACCACCTTATCCCTGCTGAAATTAAAACTCAGGTCGAAGGTGTATTTACCTGCAAAGAAGTACTCAAAACCCAGACCTCCGTATGCACCAAAGCCCACGTCGGTTCGAGCTCTGTATTGAATGGTCTGAGCCGGATTGGCTCCGCCAAAAACAAGATCATAATTCCGTTCGGCTATAGAAATCTGATTGGACTTGAACTTGGTGCCAAGCATACTTCCGCCAAATTGAAAATAAAAATTAGAAAGATCGCCCATCATCCAGCCCTGCCTGTAACCCAGATTCATGTTAAACCGCTGTTCGTTTCCGACAATTGGAAACAATCGAACGTCATTCTGGGCATTCACCTGCTGTGTGGTTCCGATAAACTGAACTGTAAATCGGTCGGTTGCCTTTAGCTTAGTAGTATTAAAATTGAAAACAATCGCAGAATATCGGTTGAAATTATAGTTCAACTGAAGCCCTAACATTACGGCGGGCTGATAACGCATGTTCAATGGATAGGCATCATAAGGAATCTGATATCCGGTGGCGCCATAATAACTACTGATGTAGCTATAGTCCTGCGGAAAATTTGGACCAACCAAACGCTCATCGATGCTATAACATCGCACCTCATTGGCATCAATAAATACATTTTGAGAACAGGAGCCATTGTAAAAATTAGCCGATTGTTTATTCGCAAAATAACTTCCCAGATTCAAACCATAACTAAATCCAACAATAGTGTCTTCTTCCTCATCATCATAGTCATCGCCAAACCAATCTACAGGATGTTGGGCCAGATGGTAATTTCTGAATCGGATCTGAGAATGACTTTGCAGGGCAAAGCAGGTAATTGCCAAAAGGATTATAAGCAGGGGCTTTCTTTTCATTAGATAAAATTTCACAATGGCAAATATGGGCCAGAACCTCCTACTTTGCGCTATTATTTTATATTCCATATTTCAACCTTTATTTGCTGAAAACCCTTTGAAATCAATTCGAAATTAATCAAGTCCTGTTTAGTTTTGCTTTAGGATATTGTGTTCTTCAAAAAAAGTATCTCCCGTGTTAAAAGGCCATTTGCCGCCAACCAAAAAATGCTCTTCGCCATAACAGACATAGAAACCACAGGAAGTGCCGCAGCGGGCAACAGCATTACCGAAATTGGTATTTGCCTGATGAATGGAACCAAAGTGATCGACGAATTTCACACCCTGCTCAATCCCGGTGTCAGCCTGCCCAAATCGATCGTGGCCCTCACCGGCATCACCGACGATATGCTGGAAAATGCGCCGACCTTCGAAGAAATGGCTGACCGCATTCTTGAATTTATGGGCAATGCTATTTTTGTAGCACACAATGTAAGCTTCGATTTTAGTTTCATCCAGGCGGAATTTGCAGCCATCGGAATCAAATGGCATCCCAAAAGATTGTGTACAGTGAAACTTTCACGAAAAGCTTTTCCAGGCAACAGGTCGTACTCTCTGGGTAATATCACACGCGAACTGGGCATTGTAAACGACTCTCCTCACAGGGCGCTGGGCGATGCACGCGCCACTTCGTTACTCATGATCAGTTGCCTTAACCACCTCGAAGAAGGCACAATCGAAAAAATGCTCTCCAAAGCTGAACCCGAAGTGTTTCTGCCCAACCATATTGACAGAAAAGAATTTGATGCTCTGCCGGCCAAACCAGGAGTCTATTATTTCCACAACGAAAAAGGAAAACCCATTTATATCGGCAAAGCCAAAGATATCAAAAAAAGGGTTCGTTCGCACTTCGGCAACGACAAAGAAAGCGCAAGATTTCAGGCTTTTATGACCGAAATTCACCACCTCGATTTTCGCGAAACGGCCAATGAACTCATCGCAACTCTTCTGGAAGATGCTGAGATCCGAAAGCATTGGCCCAAATACAACAGTGCACAAAAAAGCAAGACAGATAAATTTATCATCATTGAATACCTCGACCAACGCGGCTACCTGAGACTTGCCGTAAATCGCCTTCAAAAATCAACAAGATTCATCAAGTCATTTGCCTCACCGGTTGAAGCAAGAAATTGGCTGGCTCAAATGGCATTGCGTTTCGAAATTGACCTCAGACTGCTTGGCTTAGATGCATTGCCTTCCGATGCTCAACTACCCGAAACAGAAATACACAACTCCAAACTTTCCAAAGCCTTGTCTGTGGCCATGAGCGAGGAACCTTCTGTATTGCTTCACAGCACCGGCAGAAGCCGCGACGAATTTGCCTTTGTCTGGATCGACAAAGGAAATCTTAAAGGCTTTGGATTTGTTCCAAGCACGGCCATCTTCAACGACCTTGAACTTCTCGAAGATTATGTAGAACTGCTTCCGCAAACTGAGGTAAATTCTTATGTGGTAAAAAACTACCTGAAAAATCCCAAAGGTTTGTTCAGAACGCAAGTGCCTTCTTATGCAGATGTTTCCGCAAAAATGAAGTAAGGTTTTATGCCCTGAGTAATCCTCAATTTCTGGTGGCTTATTTTACTGCTGCTTCAAGAAATTTCTTCACTGGCTTCGAAGCTTCATAATGTTTCATCACCAACTCTACCAACTTATCTCCTTCAATTTTTTTTGAGTCCAATTCCACCCAGTAATAAAACTGTTTGTTGTACAGGTAAGGACACTCTGCGGCTGCTTCTCTCCACTCTGCCGGAATAATCTTGTTCTTTTCTCCTTGAATTTCACCCCAGGTCTTTTTAAATTCTTTGTCGGCCACAGCCTTCATCAAAGCCTTCGGATTTTGGGCAATGGAAGTGCGAATCTTTTCCAAAACTTCCTTCTCCGGTTGATAGATTCCTCCCGCAAGACCAATTTTCTCAGGACCAAACTCAAAGTAAATTCCAGGATCAGCTTCCGATTTTCTTCCATTCACAGAAATGGCAGCGGATGAATACAATTTGTAGGGCGTTTTGTCTTTCGAAAAACGAATATCCCTGTTGATTCTGAAAATAGCGTCTGATGGCGCTATATTGACTCTCTTGTCGTCTTTAGCCACCTGTTTGATAACCTCTTGTACAAATAATTCAAAAGGCTTTTTGACACTGGTTTCATACCGTTTCTTGTTGGCCAGAAACCAATCGCGGTTGTTGTTGGCAGCCAAATCTTTGTAGAACTGCAAAAAATCTGAATTAAAGTATTTCATTTTCTAATGAATTAAAATATCATTCTACTTTATAAATGTAAATGGTTTCCACGTCATTCAGTTTGTTCAACCAATGAATAAGTTTATCGAACCAACCCGCTTCAATGGTAGTTTTATACTGCAATGTGGTAAAATGTCTCTGAATCCGGGCTACTCTTTCATCCAGATTTTCAGCGCCATAAAAAAGATAATAATTAGGAAGCGGCCTCTTGTGCAAATGGGTAGAGCATTCCTCTTCCTGTCTCGGAAAATCGTTAATTGTACCATCTACATCTGTATCTCTGGTCCAATAATAATAGGTGGGATAATCATGACCACTATAAAACTGAGGCGGCATACTCGCTATATCACTACCGCTGGCTTCACGAACAAAATTCTGACAATCGCCTTGCTCATAAAGGTATTTCATGGCTTCTACTCTTGCTCTTTTTCCATAAGTAAAACAAAAAACCAACATCACAACGACGTTGATTGTCCAAAAGAATACATAGCTTGAGCGCAACAGCCCTTTGCGTCTTTCCCAAAATTTCGACGCTGCGATGAACTCATTCCACCCGATCACACCCAACATAACCACAAATGGCAAAGCAGGAAGTATAAAGCGTTCTTGCCTGTTGGGATATACAATATGGAAAATCAGAAAACCCAGTACCGGAAGAAAAATCAACAAGTTTTTTTTCCATTGCCTGAAAAAACCAAAGAGCAAAAAGAGACTAACAGGTGGAAGAATATAAAGCGCAATAAAACTCAGATAAGCTATGGGCGAACCGGGATAGTTATTTGCATTTTTTGTGTTGTAACTAAAATATCCCTGTAAATGCTGAAAAGGTTTGCCTCCCCATAACAGTACATCGTCAATTTGAGTAAGGAAAAATGCAAAAAAAGACATTATTCCAAAAACCACCGCAGACCAAAAACCACGCTGCAGCAGAAGAACAAAGCCCACCAATGCCACCAGCAAACCTGTTTGAAAACGAACCCCAACAGCGAGTCCCATCAGCAATGCCGCACCCATAAAACTCCAATTCCATATTTGAGTTTTTTGAGGTCCGGGTAATGGAACAACGGGTTGACGCAAGAGGAGCCAAAAACCTGCAAGTAACGGTGGAATACAAACCATTTCCACCAGATTTCTAACACTGAAATTGGGCAAAACCGCAATAAGAGCCAATAGCACTCCAACCTGAATGGCATTCTTGCGGTGTGATAATTTTTCGGTTATTTTAAATGCAAAATAAATTGTGAGCAAAGAATACAGCCCATGCACCAGGCGCATAACATACATTTGAGAATCCGGGTTTTCCAGACCAAAAAAATGCATCGCTTTAAAAAACACAAACAACAATCCCAGATAGAAAAAGCTCAAAGGTTCGGGGCTAACCTTATCGTTGCCCCAGCCAGGTATGTAATCTCCTGCATTTTTACCCACAGCCCAACTTGCAGCAGGTTCTACAGTCAGAAAATGATCATCGTGCATGAAATAACCGTGAGAGAATAATACTGCCAACAATCGCACTACTAAGCCAATGAGCAAAATAGCCTGAAGGGGCTTTTCATTGAAATATTTTTTGAATTTATTGATCAAGGTCTTTGATTGATTTTAAATTTCTTTTCTATGCGCCAATCGCATGGTTTTAAGATTCAGATTTTCATCTGCATAACCCTCTGGTAATGTTTCTCCTTTCTTTAACAATAGGTATGGAAGCTTTTCCTCTGTTCGTTTGCAACCTATAAAATAATAACGTTGCAAATAGCCCATCAAACCCCATTCAGGATACAAAGCTGATGACAGTGAAATTTCTTTATCTCTTCCAAGATGTTCTCCCAATTGATGAACTTCTGCCAAAACTTCGCGATCGCGTGAAACTTTTCCGGCAAATAGAATGGAGACAATTATTGGAACGATTAAAAGACCAAAGGAAACTTTTCTGAATACATTCCATTTACCAGAATGCTCCAGCCTGACAACGCAACCATCGTATATGGAGTAAATTAATAATACCAGAGCAAACATGTAATAAGGTAAACTGGGTACAGTGTAAAAACCCAATTGTTTAGGACTCAACATTATTGGTATTGTAGCTGACAAACCCACAACCAAAAAGAAATACATAGTTCTTTTTTGATTTGTAAGAAATACTATTTTTCTTCGATATAATTTGTAAGAAATAAATACAACAATGGCCGCCAGAAATAGATGAACTATAATTTGATTCAACAAAGCTTCGAGTATTAAAGTTCTTCTCACCACCACAGTTTCGCCGCTCAAACTGGGTAACAACTGTATATTGAAATAAGCCTTGAGATTTTCTAACATTCCCGGAACGACCAGAGCCAGCAACATCAAAAATAAAAAACCAAGAAACACCTGCGCATTTTGCCAGACGGCAACGGAAAAGGATTGCCTTTTGTAAAACAAAAACAACAATATTGGCGTCACCAATGGAAACATTCCCGGAAATCCCTTGCTCAAAAAACTCAGTACCAAAATAGCTCCTGCAGCAATATGCACAGGCGAAAATTTCCGCTCAGAATTTCTCACAGCAAACATTATATAAAACGATAACATGGAGAACATGCCCATAACATTCTCAAGCATGTTGTTTCTGACAGACCAATAACACATTGGGATTGTAATCCAGAATAATACTACTATCCACCATCGCTCGTCTTTAACACCGGTTTCCTTCGAAATCTCATTCCAGATTTTTCTGATAAGAAAAGCAATGATTATGGCTACGAGAATGGAATAGAATTTTTCAATCCAAAAAGCATGTCCGAATATTTTAAAAAAAATGGCTAGAATACCAAAAGCCAGCGGAGGATGCTCATGAAAAGGATTGATGGTGGAATGCGTGAACATGGGTTCGAAAAATGTTCCATATCCATTGGCCATATTATGCGCTACTGAAGAGTATATAAGGCCATCCATGAACAATCCATGTTGAACTCCGGTGAAAAGTAAAAGTGTCGAGAAAACCACAATGGTAATACTCACGAATGGATTCAACTGAAAATATTGAATCAATCTCATCATGTCTGAATTACCCCCACATTATAAGGCCTTTCTGCCGGAGCGTGATTAGCCGCCTCTATTCCCATGCTGATCCACCTGCGCGTATCAGTTGGATCAATAATGGCATCAAGCCACAAGCGCGATGCTGCATAGTACGGTGATGTTTGCGCATCATACCGATCTTTCATCTGATTATAAAGCTCGCTTTCCTTTTCTTCCGTGATTACTTCGCCTTTCGCTTTTAACGAAGCTACTTCTATCTGCAACAAAACCTTGGCCGCTTGCGCGCCGCCCATTACTGCTACCTGCGCTGTTGGCCAACCTACAATCAATCTTGGATCGTAAGCCTTGCCGCACATGGCATAATTGCCGGCGCCATAACTATTGCCCATAATGATGGTGAACTTCGGAACCACACTATTGCTTTGAGCATTGACGAGCTTTGCTCCATCTTTAATAATTCCTGCTTGTTCACTTCGTGAGCCCACCATAAATCCGGTTACATCTTGCAGAAAAACCAGTGGGATATTCTTCTGATTGCAATTCATAATAAATCGGGCAGCCTTATCAGCACTGTCATTGTAGATCACACCACCTATCTGCATGCCATCCTTTTTGCTCTTCACCATCATACGCTGGTTAGCCACAATACCAACACTCCAGCCATCAACGCGGGCATTGCAGCAAATAATGGTTTTGCCATAATCGCCTTTGTATTCCTCGTATTCACCTTTGTCCACCAATCTTTTGATTATGTCGAAAGTGTTGTATGGCTTGGCTCTGTCATCGGGTATTATACCAAAAATATCTTTTGCGCTTAGTAATGGTTCTTCTGCTTTAATTCTGTCAAAACCAGCATTGCCGCCTACCCTGCCCATTTTATCCATTATACTCTTGATCCGGACAAGTGCATCTTTGTCGTCTTTGGCTTTATAATCTGTTACTCCGGAAATTTCGCAATGTGTGGTAGCTCCGCCAAGTGTCTCGTTGTCTATGTCTTCGCCTATCGCAGCCTTCACCAGATAGGAACCCGCCAGGAAAATAGTTCCTGTCTTATCTACTATCATGGCTTCATCACTCATAATGGGCAGATATGCACCACCTGCTACACAGCTTCCCATAATGGCCGCTATTTGCGGAATTCCACGAGAACTCATGATGGCATTGTTGCGGAAAATTCTGCCGAAATGTTCTTTGTCAGGAAATATTTCGTCCTGCATCGGCAGATAAACACCAGCGCTATCTACAAGGTAAATAATGGGAATTCGATTTTCCATGGCGATTTCCTGTGCCCGAAGGTTTTTCTTTCCGGTCATAGGGAACCAGGCTCCGGCTTTTACTGTAGCATCATTAGCGACCACCATACATAGCTTGCCTTTTATGTAGCCCATTACTACAACCACTCCGGCGGCCGGACAGCCACCATGCTCTTTGTACATGTCTTCAGCGGCAAAAGCTCCGATCTCAATTCTTGGCGCATCGCGATCCAATAAATAATCCACTCTTTCTCTGGCTACCAATTTGCCCTTTTCATGTTCCTTATCTATTCTTTTTTTCCCACCGCCTTCAAAAATTTTATCCAGTCGGTGATTCATTTGACCTACCAACTGCATCATCTTGTCTTCGTTGCGGTTGAAATCCAATTCTTGCTTTGTTAGCTCAGACATATCAAATTAAGGGGTTTGCGATTTGCCGCGAATTTAGGGGAAATCTACTCGCCAATAAGGATATTTTAAACGAATGACATCTTCTCAAAACACCAGAAAACATTGGCTTTATATAAATCTTTCAAGAAACGACCTCTGATAATTTATTCAAATTACCCACCTTTGCCAGCTATGAATTTAAATAAACCAATGCACCACCCTTTTCTACTCAAAATAGGTCTGGTGCTTATCTGTGCTTCTCTTTTCCTTTTTTCCTGTGAAAAGAAAAAAACACCTCCCACCACTCAAGGCGAATCCACTTCATTAAATCCTGAATTCGCCAAGGGCTTTTCCATCAAAATCTTACCTGACTCTTCTTACAATATCACCATTCTCAATCTGGAAAAACCGGGCGATACCTTACAATCATTCCATTGGAAAAAACATGAGATCAAACGGACGGCATGTCTTTCATCTACCCATGTTTCATTAATAGGGATGCTGAATAAGTGGGATGTGATAAAAGGAGTGAGCTTTGCCCATCTCATGAAAGACTCAGTAGCCAAAGCCATGTTCGAGAATGGAAATATCATTAATCTGGGTGGAGACAAAGCAGAAGCCGAAATGGTCCTGGCCATCCATCCGGAAATTTTCTTCGTTTATCCCTTCGGCACACAAAACTTCGAACGCTATGAGAAAGCGAACATTCCCTGCCTTCAGATTATTGAGTACCTGGAGCCGCATCCGCTGGGCCGAACAGAATGGATCAAGTTATTCGGACTTCTTCTGGGAGAAGAAAAGAAAGCCAATGAGATATTTGAAGCCATCAAAACCGAATACCTGAATGCTGTAGTCAAAGACAATATTGCTTACCGACCTACTGTATTTTCAGGATTTTATGATGGTGGTAGTTGGTATGCACCGCCTGGAAATAGTTTTGCAGCCAAACTCATAGAAGACGCTGGCGGACATTACATTTTTGCTGACTCTATTCACAATGGGAATATTGTTTTGCCCGTGGAAGTCTTTATCAGCAAGGCTCAGCAAGCCGATTTTTTCGGAAAAATCACTTACAACTCAGGGCCATTTCCACTTGCTTATTTTGAAAATGAAGGCCCCGGATTCAAGACTTTCAAGGCTTTTCAGTCGGGTGATATCTTCTATTGTTCTACGGTTGACTCAGATTACCATGGAAAAGGTGTGGCAGAACCGCACATCATGTTGAAGGATCTGTGCAGGCTTTTCAAAAAAGACGGGTCTGAAAACCAGAACATTTACTTCAAAAAAGCCACGAAATAAGGCATAAAAAAAGGCCCATCGCCGGACCCTTTCTTTTGCAATTCGACTTGAAGCGTTAGTTCAATACAATACTGATGTTATTCAGGTTCTTGCTCTTGCGAACGCTAAGTACTTTACTGTAAGCCAATATGTTGTTGAGCGAACTCTCACTGGGCTCCCAGTTTGTTTTTTCTGTTTCTGGTAAGATTTCTTTTACCATCTCTGCTTCTTTTAAAGTGAATTTCAATAAGTCGTTAAGTGTAAAATCAATCATCGGCATGAATTTTTTGTTATGATTGGATAACCCATCCTCTTTCCAATTATTGTCTGAGTGTCCATAAAATTTTACCCAAAAAAGAAAAAGGCGCATTCCCTTTCAGGAATAACGCCTTTCACTCTAAGATTTTATTTATTAAGAAAGTGACATCTCCATTTCGTGCTTCTCAATCAGCTTGCGCAGATTGATGAGGGCATATCTCATTCTTCCCAATGCTGTATTGATACTGATATCAAGGCTTTCAGAAATTTCCTTGAAACTCATATCATAGTACAAACGCATCAGTACCATTTCTTTTTGTTCCTGTGGAAGAAAGTTCAGCAGCTTTCGGGTATCGGTCAGTACCTGAGAGTTAATGGCCTTTTCTTCGCAATTTTTTTCACCACTACCGATGTAATCAAATGGATCATAGTCGTCGTTGCCTCTGGTCATAGGCATCTTCTTCTTTGCTCTGAAGTAATCGATACATAGGTTGTGTGCAATTCTCATGATCCAGGCGCTAAACTTGCCTTCCTCATTGTAATTGCCCTCTTTCAGCGCCTGAATGGCGCGAACGAAAGTGTCCTGGAAAATATCTTCTGCCATTGCCCTGTCCTTTACGTACATGACAATTTTAGAATAAACGCGACTCTTGTAGCGCTTTAATAATTCTCCAAAAGCTTCTTCTAAACCGCCTGCATAGGCATCGACCAGTTGACGGTCCGTCATTAGATTCAAACGCATGGTTACCTCCCTCTTTTTTTGGTTCTTGTTAGATTGATTAGAACGTAAGAGTAAAGTTTAACTTATGCTGCGTTTGTTTTAGGGTATACCGGTCTGGTGAGTTAGGAAACTACCTTTCCGAAAATTTATTATATTAAACTAAAATTTATATTTAGTCTTTGACAAAGATATTCCTTTTTTTCAATTTTGCAAGCTTCGCCATGATTTTTTTTCGAAATGACCTGTTCTTTTTGTTCTAACAATCCATATTCATCCCGGGCCGAACTTATACAATTCTACAGTTGTTTATAAATAGCCGAACCAATCAATGCTTTGCTGACTGAAATTTGGCCGTCCAATTTTTATGAAAAAAACCGCCAAATCCCCAGCACCTGCACCTAAGATTTCTCTGGACACCCTTGATCCTAAGAAGAATATCATTATTAAAGGTGCCCGTGTACACAACCTCAAAAATGTTTCGCTGGCCATACCCAGAAACCAATTTACTGTAATTACGGGGCTGAGTGGCTCCGGTAAGTCCAGCCTGGCCTTCGATACGCTGTTTGCAGAAGGTCAGCGCAGATATGTCGAGAGCCTGTCGAGTTATGCCCGCCAGTTTCTGGGCCGCCTGGACAAACCCGATGTGGATACTATATTAGGCATTAGCCCTGCCGTGGCCATTGAACAAAAGGTAACGAGCCGCACATCGCGCTCAACAGTAGGAACCATTACGGAGATTTATGATTACATCAAATTACTGTATGCCCGTATAGGAAAAACCTACTCCCCTGTTTCAGGCAAGGAAGTAAAACGAAACAAAGCTTCGGATGTACTCGACTTCATACTCAAGCACGAGCTCGAAACGCGTTTTCTGATCCTCTCGCCCATTACACTCAAGAAAGGTGAAGAGCCCATCAAAAAAATGGAAATCCTTATTCAACAAGGTTTTTCCAGAATCAGAAAAAATGGCGAAGTGGTAAAAATTGATGAAGTCATGCAATCCATCAAGGCCAAAGATTCTATTCAACTGCTCATTGACAGAGTCACTGCCGATCCTGATGAAGAAAATACCGGCAGAATTGGCGACTCTTCTGAAAGTGCTTTTTTTGAAGGACACGGTGAGTGCGTGGTTGTCAATTTCGAAACTTCCAAAGAATATATTTTCTCCAACAAATTCGAAGCAGATGGAATAACCTTCGAAGAACCTTCGGTCAATCTTTTTACCTTCAATAATCCTGTGGGAGCATGTAAAACCTGTGAAGGATTTGGAAGCGTTATAGGAGTAGACGAAAACCTGGTCATGCCCAATAAAAGGTTGAGTATCTATCAGGATGCCGTAGTTTGCTGGAAAGGAGAAAAAATGAGCGAGTGGAAAGACGAGCTGATTTACAATGCGAAAAAATTTGACTTCCCCATACACAAGCCGATCTCCGAACTTTCAGAAGAACAAAGAGAGCTTCTGTGGACAGGAAATAAATATTTCGGTGGATTACACAAGTTCTTTAAATTCCTCGAATCTGAATCGTACAAAATTCAATACCGTGTAATGCTCAGCCGTTACAGAGGCAAGACCTTATGTCCGGATTGCAAAGGCACACGATTGAGAAAAGACGCCAACTACGTTAAAATTGACGGCAAGTCGATTTCCGAATTGGTGAGAATGCCAATAGGAACTTGTATTGCTTTTTTCAATAACCTGAAACTGAATAAACACGACGAGCAAGTTGCTATGCGACTTCTTCTCGAAATCAGAAACAGACTAAAATACCTGACGGATGTTGGTCTGGATTACCTCGATCTCAACCGTTTGTCGAATACACTCTCGGGCGGTGAGTCTCAGCGGATCAACCTCGCCACAAGCCTTGGCAGCTCGCTTGTCGGCTCCATGTATATTTTGGATGAACCCAGTATTGGTCTTCATCCCAGAGATACCGAGAGATTGATTGGTGTATTGCATGAGTTGAAAAGGCAAGGCAATACGGTAATTGTGGTGGAGCATGATGAAGACATTATGAAAGCCAGCGATATGATGATCGATATGGGCCCTGAAGCGGGAACCAATGGAGGGCATGTTGTTTTCTCCGGTACAATTGAAAAACTCGAAAAGGAAGGAACCACATTGACTTCTGATTACCTGACAGGAAGAAAGTCGATTGCCGTGCCGAAAAGAAAAAAAACCGGTAAGGACAAAATCATTGTGCGCGGAGCCAGAGAGCACTCACTCAAAAATATCGATGTGGAATTTCCACTCAGATGTTTTACGGTAGTAAGTGGTGTGAGCGGCAGCGGAAAGTCTACTCTTATTCGCAATATACTTTATCCGGCAGTTCAAAAAGAACTGGGGGGTTTCCCCACTGAGATCGTAGGAGAATACGACTCGATCGAAGGCGATATCAAAACCATTCAGGCTGTTGAATTTGTAGACCAGAATCCCATTGGTAAATCTTCGCGCTCCAATCCTGTAACTTATGTAAAGGCTTATGATGAAATAAGGAATCTTTACTCCTCTCAGACCATTGCCAAACAACGCAACTACAAACCTTCACACTTTAGTTTCAATGTGGAAGGCGGACGTTGTGACGCTTGCGAGGGAGAGGGTTTTCAAACCATCGAAATGCAATTTATGGCCGACATCAAGTTGGTTTGCGATGTGTGTAAGGGAAAACGTTTCAAAGAGGAAATACTTGAAGTAACCTATAAAGGCAAAAGCATTTCTGAAATTCTGGACCTCACAGTGGATGACGCTGTGGCATTTTTCAGCATTGAAATTGACAAGACTTCCAATAAAAACATTGTGGACAGACTTCAGCCACTGCAAAAGGTTGGTCTTGGCTATATCGGACTTGGGCAAAGCTCCAGTTCACTCAGCGGTGGTGAAGCGCAAAGAATCAAGTTGGCTTCTTTCCTTACAAAAGGAAGTTCCAACCAGCACACTCTTTTTATTTTCGATGAGCCCACAACCGGACTTCATTTTCACGATGTGAAAAAACTAATGGACAGTTTTCAGGCTTTGTTGGAAAAGGGCCATAGTATTATTGCCATTGAACATAACCTGGATGTGATCAAATGCGCAGATTGGCTCATTGATCTTGGGCCGGAAGGCGGCGCAGAAGGTGGAAATCTTGTTTTCCAGGGCGTGCCCGAAGATATCGTGAAGAATAAGAAAAGTCATACAGCGAGGTATTTGAAGGAGAAGTTGGTTTAATACCCATTGAATTTATGGAGTACCCAATCTTTATGTTCATCTGGTATTATATGCCTTTTGCAAGGGAATTACGTTTACCTTTGAACTTAATCATTTGGCTTTGATGGTATAACACTGTAAACAAAATCAGATTATTAAGTAATGAAGCATATAATCACGGCTTATTTCTCTATCTGTCTATGCCTTTTAATTCGCGGGCAAAATGAGTACTTTCAGAATAATCCAAGATGGATAATACACTATAACTGCAATCCAATACCCGTGGATTATTCCTACAATGTATTTTATGGTGTAACAGGTGATACTCTCTTGAACAACCATGTATACAAAATAATCAGTGCGGATGAATATCATATCGTACGTTCTGAAGATACTCAGGTTTTTCGTTGGGATGAGGGCACTGAACAAGAAAGGCTGATCTATAACTTTATGGGGGAAGTAGGTGATACATTGGAAGTTTCTGAAATGGTCTCTGAACAAACACTAATCATCCAGGAATTGGACAGTGTTTGGATAAACAGTGAATGGAGAACGGTCTTTACTCTTGGTTCAGATTATCCAATTATGGCTCCTATTCTGATAGAAGGCGTTGGAAACAGCGTTACTGGATTATTCGGGATAATCGACGCATGGATGGATTGTGGTATTCAAACAACTTGTTATTCTGTTGGCAATTTCTCGTACAACTGGGATTCGTCAGGCGAATCATTCAACAGTTTCGAAGAGATTGAAGGCCCATGTTCAACTGGCATTCTTGTATCCCAAACTGAACAAGCAAGCATCAATGTTTTTCCGAACCCTTGCACTGATTTCATACAAATAACTGGCTTTGCGCAGAACCCAAACATCAAAATAAAAAACACCATGGGCCATGTTCTAATAACTGAATGCTGCCAGCAACAAATTGATGTCTCTTTCCTTGCCACCGGAATTTATTTCATAGAAATAATAGCACATGACAGGCGATCGATCCTAAGGTTCGTGAAAGTTTAGTTCTGCTTGTTCCCTGGAAGTTCTGCGTTATAATGAGTGTCCCTTTACAGACAAAACTGCAGTCTCAAATAGGGAGTCTATCTCATACACCAACCTATCCAGCGCCTCCGTCGAACTCTCCAGTATGATTCTCCCATCGGGCTCTACCACATAAATAGGACTTGCACTAAAATCGAGCAGTCGGATATCCAGACGCCCAAGATTTTCGCGGCGCTTTTCTGAAATCAACTTGCTAAGCTCTCTTCTTTCAGGGCCCGTCAAAGTATATGCTGTGCGATGCAAATCGCCCATTCCTCTTGGAATAAAAGGCAAAAAACTCACGCGGCGGATGCCATTTCTCAAACAAAAATCAATGACAAATGAAACTGTGGACAATTGCCCGTGAACCACTGTTGACTGAATGGAAATTTCTGCTTTTGCCTTCACCAACCGCTTGATACTGTCCACTGTCCGATCAAAAGCATCGCGTCCAAGGATTAAATTGTGGTGGGGTTTATCTCCATGTAAACTAATCTTCACTGCTGTATCGCACTGATACAATACTTCTATTAATTGATCGGAAATTGCCATTCCATTGGAGGTCATTTTGGATTTTCCACCCAGCGATTTGACATAAGCAATAAGCTTGGGTAAATCATGATGAATGGTTGGCTCACCACCACAGAAATGAATGGTTCTCACTCCATTTGCCAGCAGCCATTGAATGCGGTTTTTCAATGCCGATGCAGGCGGATGTTTTCCGCCATCGGGCGGAGCCAGGCAGAATCCACATCGGGCATTACAAAAACGGGTAACCCGAAAACAAATCATGGAGGGCAATTTTGGAATGGTCAATAATTCCCGCGATTCAGATAATATTCGACTCATAGTTTTTTCATTCTTTTGGGCTCATAAATGTAGGGCATTTTGAATACAACGCGCAATGCGATAATCGCCTCGCTTTATCAATGCAGTATTCCAGTCCTTGCATCGATCCGGTGGAAGAAGTCGATACACTTCAGCACCAACCAACCTTTGCTTGTAATCCACAAATGCTTCTTCGCCCGACTTACATGCATCAAATGCAATAAATACCCTTTTTCCCATACAATAATCGGGTAACCAGGGCGTCCATCTTCCAATGGTGGCCATTGTACTATAACCACTTGTGGCAACAGACAACGCATCGAACAATCCTTCCACTAAAATAACTTCTTCATTTGAATTGGAGCCCGAGACTTTTATAATTCCTCCTTCCCTGCCCATCGTAAACATCTTATTCTGAGTGCCTGTAATCTTCAGGTAGCGGCCATGCAATCCGCACAGAACTTCATTATTATCTCTCATGGGCACAATTACAGCTTCGCGGCCGTTCCAATTGGCGTCATAACGGAGACCGGCATTTTGTGCTATCGGCAATGGAATGCCGCGCTTCTCTAAATATTTCTGCCCTGGCGTTCCTTCAATTGGCAATGAAGCCTCCAATCGCTGTTGAGGTGTTTCGCCGGTAAGTGGCATAAGTAACGGATCGATGAAAGCTCGCATAATAGGGCTTTGAGTTTTATTTTATCAAATTTATAATCCTCATAAAATTAGGTAAAAACCCAGGTCAATTTTCTATCACGAAATATGCATTTTCAATAACATTAAACGACCTTGAGAACATTTAGCAGTTGATCCCCGTTATCATTGTACAAAAATATTTCAGCAATGAAAAAAATGATTTTCTTTATGACCGGTTTGACCATTATGTTTTCAGCATGTGCCCAAACCCAACCGGTAGATTCAACTCAAACAAACAAAACAGATTCGACAATGAGCAACACCATCAACAAAACTGACGAAGAATGGAAGAAAGAACTTACGCCGGATGAATATCGTGTACTAAGACAACATGGAACAGAACGCGCTTTCACCGGAGAGTTTTACGACAACCACGATGAAGGTACCTATACTTGCGCTGGTTGTGGAACTCCACTTTTCCCCAGCGACACTAAATTCAATAGTGGTACCGGCTGGCCGAGCTATTATGCCCCGATGAATGATTCTTGCGTAGCAGAAACCAAAGACTCAAGCCTGGGGATGGTAAGGGCAGAAGTACATTGTGCCAAATGCGGCGGACATCTGGGCCACGTATTTGATGACGGCCCGAAACCTACCGGTTTGAGGTATTGCATTAATTCAATCTCCCTTGACTTCATCAAGAAGTAGAGCAGATAAAAAAGACATCTTTTTTTGGGACGAATAATCAGGATAGTTTCAGGAAAAAACTATCCGCATGTAAAGGTTAAGGCGCGCTGCTCGAAATTCACTCCCGCAGCGGTCTTGCCTGAAATGTTGATCTTACCGGTAACCTTACCATCTGTGGTAATCTGCATGATGAGAATTTTTTTGTCTTCTTTGCAGTAAACCTGTTTGTATGTGGGAACACAAAACCATGCGCCGTCCTTGGTAACAATAGCACCGCCATTCTTCTCAAATTCGTCAAGATTCAAAAGGAAATTGGTTGTGAAATTGTCATAATTGTCTTCGGCTCCGATAGTCAACCATGAATCATATCTTACTTTGGGATTTTCTCTGGATATTTTCCTGTTGATATCAGTGCTCAATCCACCACCCAAATCACTTTGATAAAATGGCTTTGTGCTTTTTATCTCCAAAGTATTGGTAGCATCTCCAAATACAATGTCCAGTTGATCATTTACGTTGGTCATTTCCACATAAATCCTGTAGGTTTTACCGGGAACAGATCCTTCGTTGTTTACCTCTTCAACAATGATATTTTTAAATTGGGCATTACTAAATACACCCAACAATAGAAAAGACTGAAGCAAAAAATATTTCATTTTTTTTTTAGAAATAGGGTGTGTAAAGCTGCCGGTTATTTAACCAATCTGCCTCTGCTCAACACTCTTGGTCCAAGTGCCGATTTTGCAAAATATCTTCCTCTTTTACCCGGTATAATGTATCCAATCAATACCTCATGAGAATGTGGGCTGAAAGTGCGTGCAAGCGAAGTGGTAAAGTCATACGAATAACTCATCACAAGATTTTTAAATACTCCACCGGCCATTAATGCCAATGCATCTTTATGGCGATAAGTCAACCCAAACCAAACAGACTCATTGTAATTGGCTCTTACGTTGAGGTCAAGCTGAGCCGGAGTATTTACTGTGAGGCGCATAAAAGCACTTGGCTGAAGTTCCCATTGCTCATCAATGGGATAAGCAAATGATCCCATAAATTGAAAATGTCGGATATTTCTGTTCTGATCTGGCTTAATGGCATTCTCGAATTTAAGTTTACTCTGAATCATTTGCGGAATGGAAAATCCGAAAAAATAATCTTTACCATATACCATCAATCCAAATGTGGCGTCAATATTGAATTGAGACTCTACCTGTCCGTTGTTCAAAGCCAAATCATTCTGATCATATACCACCAATTTGGAATTGTCGAATTTGTATTGGCCTGCATTAAAACTCAATCCAAAACTTACCGCGTCTTCGTTGTTTACATCCACGTGGTAGGCGGCTGTCAGTTCAGTACCTGTGTGACTAATAGCTCCCCCTGTGTTGTCATTAATAATGATTGCACCAAAACCTGACTTACCAGGTCCCTGAAATTGGGCACTGGCCATCATCGTGGTGGGTGCTCCTTTAAAACCTGTCCATTGGCTGCGGTATGTAGCAAAAATAGGGGCCTGATTTTGGGTACCCGCTACTGCCGGATTTACCATAAAGGGATTGAGCGCAAATTGCGTTCTTCTACTCCACTGCTGGGCCTCTGATTCTTTCGACACCAAGATAGTGGCCAATGCGAGAATGATATATAGATGTTTCTTCATTTTGCTTCCTCCTGATTAATACTTAATGGTTACTGTTCCCATAATCGGGTCTTCGTCTTTGTCGTAGTCTATCACAAAGTAGTAATCTGCAACAGGGAGAATCTCTCCTTCCAAAGTTCCATCCCATTGCGCATTATACCCTTTCGATGAGAACACCTGCTGTCCCCATCGGTTATAAACATTTATCTTACATTGAGGATAATACTCCAATCCACCCAACACCCAGAAATCATTCACGCCATCTCCATTTGGTGTGATGGCTGTAGAAATAAAGAAACATCCCAATGTAGTTTCAATGAATGTCGATGCGCTCAAGGTACAACCAATACTGTCGGTAACTATTACAGTATATTCCAGATTAGGTGCTAATCCGGTTGCTGTTGGAGTATCCTGGGTATATGGATCATCCCATTGGTAGGTTATAGGTGGTGTGCCATTTTGTACCGCCATAGTAGCTGTACCATCATGCTCATTCCAGCAAGTTTCAGGTGAAGTGTACATAGTAAGAATCATGTCCGTAATGATTTCCGGAACAATTACCAATGAGTCCCGATAGAAGCAATCAGATTCATCCTTCAATTCAAGATAAATTATACCTTCACCAAGACCAGGTACAGTAAACGTAACACTGTCCTCTTCTATGAATGTAATTTCATTTGGCTGGTGAAATAATTGAAGCGTGCCCGTACCACCGCTGATGTGAATTTCTGCTGCGCCATCAAACATTCCTGTACAGGTTGGGCTATTAATAAAGGCCTCAATTTCCAAAGGATCGGGCTCATTAATGGTAAACTCAACAGAATCCAGACAATTGAAAACATCTGCTACAAGTAGTTCGTAGTCCATAGCACAAAGGTTCCCTATTACACCATTCACTACTCCTGAAATTCCAATTGGGCCCAATACATATTGGTATGGGATTGTGCCACCGGTAACTTCATAAATTACACTTCCATCACAATTTCCTCCGCATAAAACGTCTGTTGTATCGAGAATATTCACCTGCAGTAAAGCGGGTTCTGTGATAATGACATCTTCTGTATCAATGCACCCATTGGAATCGGTAATAGTAAATGTGTACTCACCTGGTGCAAGATCTGTTACTGTGGTTGGAATTTCAACATTACCAGGTGTAAGAACAATGGGTTCGGTACCACCGGTGTGATCAACTTCAACCTGGCCATTGGCTAATCCAAAACATGTTACATTGGTTGGATCAAGCAGAAGCACCAGCGGATCGGGGGTATTGATCTGGATATTAGAAATGACTTTCTCACAACCTGCATTGTCCGTAATCGTTACAGAATAGGTTCCGGTGCAAATATCTTCATATTGAACACTGTTGCCTGAACATGGAGGAAGACATGTTCCTGAATTCGGAAATAAAGTATAGCTATAAGTTGCGGTTCCTCCTGTCACGTTGGTTACATCAATAGTGGCGTCGCAGGCTCCGGCGCAGGTAATGTCAGTAGAACTTAATACATAAGTAATATCTGCAGGCTCTGCAATTGTGAACTCGTCTTCAATACTGCAACCATTTGCATCCGTTATAGTGCATATATAACTACCTGCACATAAAGCATTGGCAACGGCCGCTCCACCGCCACTCAATGAACAAGTGGTCACATAAGGAAAAGTTCCACCTTCTATAAGATAAACAACGCTTCCGTCGCAAAAGCCAAAGCAAGTTGCGTCTGTATAAGTTCCTGTGGCAATATATTCTCCTGGTTCATCAATGGTTATACTCACTGTTGAAGAACAATCATTGTCATCTGTAACAGTGAGCTCATATACTCCACTATCAAGTCCGGTCAATCCAATATTAAGTGGACTTGGGCCATTGCTGTTTTGAAAAGGATCTCCGTTGTAAGTCCAAACGGCATGGAGTTGACCTGTTCCACCGGTAGCGGTTCCTGTAATTGTGCCATTGTCGTCACCAAAACATTCTATGTCCGTTGAATTTGAAACGATGTTAATTGGCGGAGGACAGATAATGTTTACATCAACTGAAGTTGAACAATTATTTTCGTCTGTAGCTGTAAAGGTATATAACCCACAAGCCAGGCCAGTAATAAGCTGTCCGCAGGTATATGGAATTCCATTTCCATCCACTATCAGGTTGCCGGTTCCTCCTGAACAATCCAGTTGAATCTGGCCTGTAAGGTCACCGTCGCATAATACTCCTTGCACTATGGTTGCATCTAAGGTAATATCCAGCGGCTCCTGGACAAGAAATACCTCTGTTGTATCACGACAGCCGGCCTCGTCCTGCATGGTAATATAATAATTGCCTATCGGGACAGGAGTAAGCACCAAACCTGTATTTTGATTTGTATAAGTATTCTGAAGGATATTAGAAGAGTTGTACAGGCTATAAGTAACAGGCCCAAATCCGCCATCCGACAAAGAGACCTGAGTAGCATCGCCAAAACATCCGGCTGAACCTACTGTTGGAATATGGTCCAACGGAAAGTCAATGCAAGGATGAGCGAAAGTAGTATCTATAAGCAGGGTTTCGAATTCACTTCCCGGACCTGTATAGATTGGAAAATATTGAATCCCGGCATAAAAATCAACACTTCCACAGGTAGTGATTCTTGCAATTAATACTCTGTTATCAACCGGTATAATCAATGGATCGCCGGGCAATCTGAAAATTGCGGTATTGTCAAGATGTAAACTGGTTCCGCCATCGAAAAAGTTATTGTCGTTGTTTACATTTTCCCACGCTGCGATGAGCGGAAGATCACTCGGAAAAGAAAGGGTACTCAAAGTAGCGTCGCCCGTGCCTTTGCAAAAATTACCAATGGTGAAAAAAGAGTCCCATTGCAGGGATGGAATTATGCCTCCCAAAAAACAACTATTTCCTTCAACTGTCCATTGTGCCGCATCGTGCTGGAAAGTCTCACAACTCGTCCCTACATCAATCACCCAATCTGCCCCCAGATCGGCTGTTCCGGCCAAAACTGTGGAGAGTGCGGATTGAGGGGAATCAAATCGGATATAAATATCATAAGTGACCCATCCTGTCAGATCAACTCCTCCGTAGGAGCTATAATGGACGGTGTACTCAACTTCCGCTGTAGGTTGGCCTTTTGCAATCAGAGTGCTGATTAGGGACAAAATACAGAACAAGGATTTGAAGTAGAATTTTTTCATACGTATGCAATTCGCCAAATCGTAAGTCGCGCAGTTTGGGGTGTATGTTGCTTGGTGCCAAAATACGATACGCCGCGAATTTAATAAATCCGACTCTTTTTGGTGCTTTATCAACAATGATTCAGGTTGTCAGAAAGGATTCTCAACCCAATAAACGAACATACAAATCTCATTCACAATGATTTAACTTTCTTGTTTGATTCGAAATTAAATTAAAAAAGAAATTTACACCTTCAATTCAGCCTAAAGACCTTAAAGTACTGATTAAAATACAATTAGGTTTAAAATACCATTTGGCAGAGATTTTTTCCCAATGTCATGAGCCATCGACCTTCTAACCTAATCCAATTCTGTCGTTTGCCCCGTTCAAGGTTAAGAATGAAAATGCCCGGCAAATGAATTACCGGGCATTTTGAATCTAAATCTTATTTGTTTTATCAAATGTCCAAAGTGACACGATAATTAAATCAAACTATTTTGACACCTGCAATTTTAATACTTCGGTGCTTTCGCCAAGTTGGATTTTTACAAAGTAAATACCTGAACTAAGCAAATGCACAGGCAATTGGGTATTGAATGATCCAAGAACATTTTTGGTTTGCTGAGAATAAACTATCTTTCCGGTAACATCCATTATATCTATCAAAAGATCTGATGCGTTTTTCACTTCAAGACTCAATATGGCTTCAGACGAAGCTGGATTGGGATAGAGCAACAATGAGGTGAAGTATTCGTTTTCCGAAACACCAACGTTAAAACTCATTGTGTGTGCATCTTCACAATCTCCGTTCATAGCAGTAAGTGTAACCGTATGTGGGCCACTAGCCGGGAATATGTGAGTAGGATTTGCATCAGTTGACGTCAGCCCATCTCCAAAGTTCCAGTTGTAAGAAGTAGCGTTCAATGAGCTGTTGTTAAATTCGTAAGAATAGCCATTGAATACAAAATCAGCGGTAAACATTGCCGTTGGTGAGGTATTGGCTGTAACATAAATCAATGAAGAATTGCCTACACCATCGCACTGATCGGCATTGGATACCATCACATAATAAGCTCCTGATTGAGTGGCAGTATAAGTGGACCCATTGCCGTTACTGATCATGGTTCCATTCAGATACCACTGATAAGAATCAGATACAGAGGCCGACAGTACAACTGATTCTCCCTGACAAAATGTAGTTGAACCGTTTGTAGAAATGGTAGGAGTTGGTGCATCACTCACTGATACTTCTATTGAATTAGAAATGGCTTCGCATCCATTTTCATCCACGTAGTTTACAAAGTAAGTTCCGGATTGGTTCACCGTAATGCTGGATGCCTGAATGTTGTTCGACCAGGTATTACCTGATGCGTTTGATGAAGTCAAAACTACCTCACTGCCCGTGCAGAATGAAGTTGGGCCATTAGCCGAAACCGAAACTTCGGGAATGGCGAATGTGCCAATCACCAAATTTTCGGTTGTGGCCGAACATCCATTTGAATTGGTAATAGTAAGTGAAACCTCAGCAGGTGCTTCTATTGTAATTTCATTTTCGGTTGATCCTTCCGACCAAAGCAAATTGCCAGATGATGAATTTGCAGAATTTGAAATAGTAACCATTTCGCCATCACAAACCATTGCAGCGCCGCTGGTAATGTCAATTGCAGCCACAACAGAATTGTCAATGGCAGAATTATATGAGGCATTTTGAGGATCCCATTCTGTCCAGCACTTAGCCCAATTCGAACTTCCGAATGCACCTTTGTAATTGGTACTTGTAAAGAAGTTTTGATCCAGATAACTATCTGTAAAAGACGATCCGTTATACAAAGGAGAACCATCCATCAGAGTCAAATCCGGAGCGGTCAGGCTTACATTCTTGAACATTAATTCTTCAACGCCATTTACCAGATTATTTCCCCAACCGGAAGTATTGAACCAATTGTCAATATTAAAGTCTCCGGATACGTTATTAGGATTAGCCGAAGTAGTTGTAGCAAGACTGTCATTCATAAAACACAATACTGAGTTTCTGAAACGAAGATCGTTATTGGTTGCATTCAATTGAGTAGTTGATGCATCAATCAAAAGACCAGTTGGATATCCTACAAATACAGAGTTAAATACACTTGTTTGCGTATTTCTTCTTAAGTGAAGAGCCCTTTTGTAGTTTGAATTGATGGTAGAATTAAATACAAGTGGACCAATTACTGTGAAATTCGAAAAAATACCCCTTGTTATTGGTGTATTGCCTGTTCCCTGACCATCATTATCAGTCTCGAATCCGTTTGATCCAGATTGGTCAGCGATATTTGGATCTCTTACCACAAGACCAAATTGTACTTTACCTCTGTAACCAAAGTCTGAGTCAAAATCATCATCCCAGTTTTTATATGAAACAAGATTTTTGCAATTCACTGTGCCTCCGAACCATTCGAAAGCATCATCACCTGAATAAGAAACCATCACGTTTTCTATAATAGTACCACTTCCTACTCCACCCATGGTCAATCCATTGATCTCACTGTTGGGCTGGAAGGGAATTCCACCAAATTCAATTCTGACATAACGCAGAATTCCACTGTTGTCATTGTCATCAGGTGTGGCAGCACCTCCATAAACAGAGCCTACACCGCCTTCAATAATTGCCTCACCTGCTGCGGTTCCATTACCTGCATTGGCCGGTACGTTCACTGAAGCTTTTCCGCAAAGAATTACTCCACCCCAGTCGCCATAACTTCTTTGTCCGGCTGCTTTCTGTGAAGTAAAAACGATAGGAGATTCTGGTGTTCCATCAGCAATCAATTTAGCACCACGTTCAATAATTAAGGCGCCCTTTGTGTTAAAGTCACCTTTAATTAATGTTCCGGGCTCAATTGTAAGTGTTGCACCATCGCGCACATAAACCCATCCATCTAACAAATAAATATTGTTGCTGGTCCATGAAGTATTGGTGGTAATTTCACCAGATACAATAATTTGTGCATTGGAAACCAAAGCACTAAACATAACAAATAAACTAAATAGAATTTTTCTCATCGGTAATTGTATTTTTTTTTAATTCCGATGCGAAGGAAGATACTGCATGTTACTTTGTTATTACAGCCAATTTAAATTAATGTTATCGCAATAAGAATTTTGTCTGGCCAATGTTGTTTTAAAATGATCGGATTTTCAAAATCAATAACAGTACAAATCAGACATTACTGAAAAACAACCAATTGAATTAATGCAATGGTACCCGATTGATTTATACCGGGCCTAACTCAATCTAATCTTGTTTAAAACTATAAGTTAAGCCAAGGGTAAAATAAGTACCTCTTCTGAAGTACTGCAGGCGCTGATCGTTATCGCGATTTAATTTGCCATCGTCATTGGCATCCTGCAGCCAGAGCACTTGTTGGTTCAACATATCCTGAACACCAAATCTGATATCAAAATGTTTACCGATACCTTTGCTAATGGTGAGGTCTACGAGATTGCGAGGCATCTCCCATACTTCCGGGATTCCGGGAACTCCTGCAATTACAACACGAGGACCAATCACATTATACATGGCACTTATGCTCAAGTCAATGGCGTCATCCTGAAAAAATAAACCCGCATTAATAATATAAGGAGATTGCCCCATCATCGGACGCGACGCATTTGTGCCAGTTTCAATGTCCTCATCAGACAATTTTATCTTGCTTACAATAAATGACGCATTGGCTACAAGGGTAAACTTGTTGACGAAACCTTCGGTTGGATCGAATTCGCTTCCATTTATCATGCTGACGATGTGCCCCAACTTAATACGGCTGTCCACTTCCACTCCATAATTATTGGCACTTGGAGCATTGCCCGGAATAAAACTCATGGTTCCTCCGCTACCTACTCCCGGCTGAAAATACAATTCGATAGGATTAACAAACGCCTTGTAAAAGGCTCCCAGTGTAAAAACCTCACCGGCTGAAGGATAAACCTCCCATCTCACATCATAATTCCCAACTGTTGCATAGGTTAAATCAGGATTACCATTCATAATGGCATTGCGCTTATAATCATAAAAAGCAAAAGGCGCCAATTCCCTGAATTCAGGACGGTTAATGGTTTTGCCGTACGCCATGCGAATCAAACTGGTTTTTGAAATATTGTAACTCAGCATAGCACTTGGAAGAAGTACTTTACTATCCAGTATAATGTTGTACTCTTTGTTCTGAAGATTGCGGGTATTCAAAGTCTGAGAAGCACTTTCAAATCGGGCACCTCCCGACAACAACCACCTGCCTTTCGGAACAGAGAGCATAAGAAATCCTGCTCCTAATTTATTACCTGCAGTATATGAATCCTGTGGTTTGGTATCCTCATCGAGAATAATGCCATCGGTAAGATTCACATTGGAAGTGTCCAGAATACTTTCAATTGGGGTAAATGCCAGATCAGGATTGCTGAAAGTGGCGAAGGAAGCTGCTTTGTAACCAATGTTTCGCACACTAAAGACGCGCTGTTTATTCTCTACATAAAACCCACCTTTTAAAGAAATAAACTGCTCATTACCATTCAAATCATCTCCCATACTTTTCAATTTGTGCTCATAGCTCATGGAAGTCATGGGAGTTATTTCTTTCATATTGAGAAACAATCTGCCGAAGTAATTCGGGTCTGCACTGAAAGGAATATAAGCCTGGTATTCAGGATTGCTCAAATCAAGTGGTTTGGTATATCTAACTCTTCTCCAGTCTGGGTCTTCGCTGGTGGCTTTGGAATAACCCAAAGTCCACTCGAAAAGTCCCTTTTTAGCAAAAACTTCATGCGAACCCAGCAATTGATTGGTAGTAATAAACCTTTGATTGTAGTTGTAAAAATTTGATTTGACATAATTGCCCTGTTCCACCTCTATACCATCTCTGAAAAGATCTTCGGTTTGTCCGAATTGCGAAGCAAATAATTTAAGCTCTACTTTGTTCAGCTTATTTTTGAATCCAAAGTTCAATAATCCACCTACTCTTGCATTGGCCTGGTATGTATTGTCGTTATTATGTGAAACTGTATCGCTCACATTTTGTATCACATCATAAGTGTCATAAACAGCGGTGCGATTGGTAAAAAAGGTTCTTGTGCGGCTATAATTGATTGATCCGATCAGTCCAAATTCTCCAATTTCTTTGGACCACTTTTTTCCTACAGTAACATTTGTTCTCCAATCCAGTGGTGCCGACTCTTTATTCTTTTCAATGTTATTGGGCAGTGATCGACTTACATTCAATCTATTCTGATCTGTAGTATTGCGCACATTGGTTGGAAAACCATCGGGCAAAACTCTGTCGCTGTTATCGAAACCCAACCAATCGGTGGAACTTCTGTTGCTGAAATTAAAGTCTTTGAAGGTAGTTCCGCTTCTAAAACCAAAGGATTGACTAACGGTAACTTCAAAATTCTTTGAGGGAAAATTTTTGGTAAATACTTTAATGGCACCGCCGGCAAATTCACCGGGAAGATCTGGAGACGGTGATTTGTAAACCAAAAAACGATCAATCAAACCACTGGAAATGATATCAAATGAAAATGATTTTACATCGGTTTCCATGGATGGTGCAAGGGCATTGTTGATCATCACGGCATTGTACCTTTCGCTCAATCCTCTCACAATGACGAATCGGCTGTCGACCACAGTTACACCAGGTACTCTTCTGGCCACTTCAGAAGCATCACGATCCTGTGACTTGGCTATTTGTGCAGCTCCAATTCCACTCAATACACCCTTGGCTTCTTTCATTTCCATCAGCACAGAGGCTTCTGTACTGGTAACACGAGACTCTACAATTTCTACAACACCGGTTTCTTCTAAAGGCGCCGTTCCCAATGCAATGTCAATTGACACCGTTTTACCGGGCTCAACTACTACTCCAACCACCTTTTTAGATTGATATGAAATATAGCTAATTTGAAGAGAGTACGTTCCGGGGCTTACGTTTTTAATGTGATAAATGCCACTAAAATCAGTAGCCGCACCCAATTGAGTTCCTTCAATTTGAACAATGGCCCCAATTAAATCCTCACCCGTAGATTCGTCAATTACTTTCCCTGTAATGCTTCCGTTCTGTGCTGATAAGCATGTGGAAATGATAAATGTAAGAGCAATAACAAAAAATTTCATACAAACCAATTTGTTATGCAAATGAACTGTTAGATAATTGCCCCCATGTAACTATTCGATTAAACTAATGTTAAGTGAATTTAAATTGTACGCTATAATTATTCGCAAATAAAAAAGCCCTTTTCAGGGCTTTTAAAAAATTCTATTAAAAAAAACTTAATTGTAAAGTTGCTCGCTGACAAGATTGGCATTCTCATCCCACATCTTCCAGACATCTATTTTCTTACCAGCACTATATACCATGTGATAACGCTTTATGCCATTGTCATCCCAAATGGTCCAGACTCCATCCTTTTTGCCTTCCTTATAAAATGCTTCACCCACTTTTTTAGACAATGCATTGTATTGGGTCCAGGTTCCGGTCTTTACACCATTGCTGTAAAAACCAGTTTCCTGAACAGTGCCATCTTCAAAATAAAAAATGGCTTCGCCATTCGGGCTACCCTGATTAATATTACATGTGGCTTCTGTTTTACCGCCTGGAAAATATTTGGTATATACTCCACTATATAATGTTCCATCGGTGTTGAAGTATTTCCCTTCTTTGATTTGAACCTGAGAAAAGGTAATGAGTGAACTCATTAATAATACGATGGTGAAAAATGTGATCTTCATACTGTTAAGTTTACGTTTATTATTGATCTAAAATCAACAATTAGGAAACGTAAATTTAACACAAGAGTTCGAGCTTTAATGTTAAATTTTTTACAGCGCTTAAAATCAGCGTCTTAACCGTGCCAAATATTAACTGAATGTTAAGAAAAATCTACCTTTCAGTCATCACGAGCTCCACATTGCTCTCCTGACCGGCCTCTACTTTTACCTCGATTGAGGCATTTTGAAATGACACAAGACTAAAAACTACGTTCACATCACCTGAAGGAAGGTTCTCAAAAACAAATTCGCCATTCTCGTCGGTGTAGGTAAATAAGTCGCTTCCCTGAATGATAACCTTCACACCTGATAGGGTCTGGTCTGACCCTTCTTCGACTATTTTACCTTTTAAAACACCATTGGATGAGCCACCCGGAAGATTATGTGCTCCCAGATTCAACCCAATCAAACAAATTAAAAAGAAAATTAGTGCTACTCTTTTCATGAATACAAAATAGCAGCCCTGAGATTACCTCATTCTTTAGCCTGGATTACCAAATTGTTAACCCTCACTAAGATTGGATGGCAGGGTCTGATCCATAAAGGACTCGAATGAATTGAAAAATTTATTCAAATTATCAAAGTCGATTTTATACACCGCTTTGGTTCCGAAAATTTTACCGTGGATTAAACCTGCTCTCTTCAATTCACGCAAATGTTGAATTACTGTGGCACGCGATAATTGAGGTATTTCCACTATTTCACCTTCCATACTATTGCCCTTTTTTGCCATTGCCAATAAAATGGCAATCCGCGCAGGGTGACCTAAGGCCCTGGCGAAATGAGAGATTTCTGTCTCAAGCAACTCATATTTTTCTGGTTCTTTCACATCCCTGATTTGGAGGCCCAAATTCAGAACACGATTTCGAAAAGAAGTAAATTTTTTGTTATGCTTTAGTGAATGGAGTATCAAGAAATCATTTCAGAAAATCACTCAGTTTCTCCCGAAACAAAGGGAAACTATTCAGATTGCTGTGTTTTCCTCCTACAATTGTTGTCATGTTCACCACCCGCTTATGATTCTCGGCATCTCTAAAAAGTTGCAGTGCTGACTTATATGGTACCACTATGTCCTTTGTACCGTGCAAGATCAAAATGGGACAATCTATATTTCTAATATGTATGTCAGACCTGAACTTATACCGCAATAAATATTTGACAGGTAAAAAAGGCAAATAAAATCTGGCAAGTTCAATAAAGTTGTAAAATGGGGTCTCCAAAATAAGCAGGTCACTTTTTTTTCTGGACGCGAGTTTAGTAGCAAAGCCGCTTCCCAAAGATCTTCCATAAATGACCGTTTTCGATGCTTTGTACTTTTCCAGAAGCCAGTCATAACAAAACTCAGTGTCTTTGTGCATCAAAGCTTCTGAGCGCTTGCCCTTACTTCTGCCGTAGCCCCTGTAGTCCATTACAAAAACATCGTATCCATAGCTGCTTATTTCTTCGGCCATAAATTGCCAGCGCTTAAGGCTTCCGGTATTTCCATGCAGATAAAACACAATGCCCTTTGGCGACTCCGTTTTGAGTATTAAAGCATGTATTTTTCCATCATGGGGTGTTTCGATAAATACCTCTTCTGAATGTGTAGCCAGACGGCTCTCAAAGGGCTCACCCGGAAGAGTAGGAACAAAAATAAATTTCTCCTGAATAATATAGTATATCAAACATACACCGAGGTAAATCAATGCAGCAACTCCTATGGCACTCATAATATAATACATCACTTATGCGCAGCAATGCGCCTTTTTACAAATATCGACTATTCTTTGTAAGCTTTCAATTATTTAATTGAGCACCTGCGTTGAAATGCTTTTGACGAAAATACAATGCGCGAATAAAATATTCAGCAGCACATCAGGCAGAACAATAATGGCGCTTTCAGAATGCCAACAGCGTTCTCAGGTCTTGCAAAAATCGCCTATTGGCCATAAAATTCTTTTCGAGTTCGGCATTAAACGGAATCGGAGTATCCATGCCGGCACATCTGGCTACAGGTGCATCCAATTTGGCAAAACAATGCTCGGTAATCAATGCCGAAATCTCCGCTCCAATACCTCCTGTATAACAATCCTCGTGAAGGACAATGGCCCTTCCTGTTTTTCTTACTGAATTAAAAATAGCCTCTGTATCAAGCGGAGCAAGCGTTCTCAGGTCAATCAGATCAGCATCGATATCGGGGTTTTTATTCAGCGCATCCAAAGCCCAATGCACTCCCATTCCATAAGTAACAATGGTTACCTTATCCCCTGTTCTCAATAAACTGGCCTTGCCAAAAGGAATAGTATAATAGTCATCCGGTACATCTCCCGAAACACTTCTGTAAAGAGCCTTGTGTTCGAAAAATAAGACAGGATTGGGATCTTCAAAGGACTGACACAAAAGTCCTTTTGCATCATATGGAAATGCAGGATAGGCAATCTTTAGCCCGGGAGTATGAAAGAACCAGGCTTCATTGCTCTGGCTGTGGAATGGTCCGGCAGCGGCTGTGCCTCCGGTTGGCATACGAACAACCACATCAGCATTTTCTCCCCAACGGTAATATAACTTCGCCAGGTTGTTGATGATCTGATTGAAGCCACATGTAACGAAATCGGCAAATTGCATTTCCACCATGGCCTTCCAGCCTTTGATAGAAAGCCCAAGTCCGGCCCCGATTATAGCAGACTCACACAATGGTGTGTTGCGCACGCGCTCTTTGCCAAACTCGGCTACAAATCCCTCTGTAACCTTAAATACACCGCCATACTCGGCAATGTCCTGGCCCATTAACACCAATTTTTCATGGCGCTGCATGCTTTGGCGCAGTCCGTCGGTAATTGCATCGATTACCCGTTTTTCAGATACTTTATTGCCCGCAGGTAAAATTTCAACTGATTCAAATGGCGCATAAACGTCGGCCAATTCTTTTTCGGTATCCGGAATAATATCGGGCTCATCATAGGCTAATTTGAGCGAATCATTGATCTGCTGTTTGATTGAGCTGCGTATTTCAATTACCTGAGATTCCTTGACAATACCTTCTTCCAACAACCAAACTTCGAAATTATCAACCGGATCTTTCTTTTCCCATTGGGCAATCAACCCCTCCGGATAATACTTGGTACCGCTGGCTTCTTCATGTCCGCGCAATCTAAAGGTCATAAACTCAAGCAAAATTGGTCTTGGGCGCTTCCTTATACTTTCTGCTATTCTTTTGACAGTAGTATAAACCTCGATTATATTATTTCCATCTATCTGAATGGCATCATCGGGTGGAATACCATATCCGATGGCTTTGTCTATGAACTGCTTACATCGGAATTGCTCGCGGCTGGGCGTAGATAAGCCCCATGCATTGTTCTCTATGCCAAAAATTACCGGCAAATCCCATACTGTGGCCACGTTTAGCGCTTCGTGAAAATCGCCTTCGCTCGCACCACCGTCTCCGGAAAATACAATGGTGGCCTTGCCTTCATTGCCGAGTTTGCCGGCCAGCGCAATACCATCTGCAATGCCCAATTGGGGGCCTAAATGAGAAATCATTCCCACCAAATGGTGGGCTTTAGTACCAAAGTGAAAAGAGCGGTCGCGGCCTTTGGTAAAACCGCTTTCCTTGCCCTGAAACTGGGCAAATAATTTTTCAAGCGGAAGATTTCTTCCGGTAAAAATACCCAGGTTGCGGTGCATCGGTAAGATATACTCCTCGGTGTTCATGGCCAATGCCACACCAACCGAAATTGCCTCCTGACCAAAACCGCTGAACCACTTGGAAATCTTGCCCAGTCTGAGCTGGCTCAACATCTTCTCTTCTATCATACGCGGCAACAAGATCGCTTTGTACAATTTCAATAATTCATCATTTGACAATCCGCTCTTGCGGTCGAACTTTATAATGGGCTTGGTCAATTCAGACATTTTTGGAAATAAATTTTGCGCGAAGTTAGCCCTGCTTGCGCCTTTACACCTATTTTTTAGTCTCAATTTATCCATAGACCCCAACGGACCTAACCCACATCTAATCAACATCTATGGCGTCCATACTCACAAATACAAACCACATATTGCCCCGGCTTTCAGATAGACCATTATCTCCATTGACTTTCCATTCAATTTGAAAGTCAATTGGCCATTTCTGCAGGATTGAATCTTATTGATTGGATAAATCCTTAAAAGTATAAGGTTTGAATGAATATAATATTATATTTGCCGCAAATCAATTCTTATTTATCATGGCAAATCCAAAAGTTTTAGATGACATCCGCAAGGAAATGTCTAAACTTGAGAAAGAGTATAAGGCTCTCACAGAAGCTTATAATCTTATCGCTTCATCAGCAGGTCAGCCTCCGGCGCCTCAGGTTAACCTGACCGCTCTGCTAAGCAAAGCCCAGGCAATGCCAAAGGCAAAAGCTGAAACCAAAGTACCTGCGCCCAAGGCAAAAAAAGCCGCTCAGGCGAAAAAAGAAGTGAAGCCTAAAAAGGCCGCAAAAGCAGTAAAGTCGGTAAAAGCGAAAGCACCGGTAAAAGCCGCCCCCAAAGCTGCAGTCAAAAAAACTGCAAAGAAGGTTGTGAAGAAAGGCAGTTCCAAAAGCCAAAAGAGAGGCCGTGTGGGCAATTTGTCTGAGCTTATACAAGAAACGATTTCAAAATCGGGGCGTTATATGACCAATGCTCAGATTACGGATAAAATCGTATCCAAGTACCCTGGTAAGGACAGAAGCGATTTGGGTAAATACATATCAGTAATTCTGGCGATTATGAAAGGCAAAAAACTGCTGGCCTGTGTTACTGTAGACAGTCAGGGCAACAGAATGCGCTCGGGCCTTTGGGGACTTCCCAATTGGTTTGATGGCGCAAAACCCAAGTCGGAGTATATGAAATAATATAATAGATCGATATCGAAAGCAATCAGGAAACTGGTTGCTTTTTTTTGGTTGAATAGACCAACTGCAATATGAAAAAAGAAATAGACCTCGTAGTAAGTCCTGAACAGGCGCATTCTGAATCGGCTCTGCGCAAAATACTTTCGAATCAGTCAGGACTGGATTCAAAAAGCTTGTGTTATCGCATTGTTCGAAGATCCATAGACGCCCGTCAAAGGGCTGTTAAGTTCAACCTTAAAGTAGAAGTTTATTCTGATCTGGCAGAAATGCCTCCAAGAATTATTACAAGGGAATTTCCCCCACTCAAATATTCGAAAACAGCTATTGTCATCGGGGCGGGTCCGGCGGGATTGTTTGCGGCATTGAAACTAATTGAATGTGGAATCAAGCCCATCGTATTAGAAAGGGGAAAAGATGTTCAGCTCAGACGCAGGGATATAGCTGCAATTACAAAAGAGCACCTCATCAACGAAGACTCCAATTATTGTTTTGGCGAAGGCGGTGCCGGAACTTATTCTGACGGCAAATTATATACACGTTCTACCAAGCGCGGCGACGTCCGGTCGGTGCTCGAAACGCTTGTTCAATTCGGTGCTTCCGAAGATATTTTAACTGATGCGCATCCACATATCGGAACCAACAAACTGCCTGGAATTATTGCTGCGATGCGCGAGCAAATCATAGCTTCTGGTGGGGAAATAAGATTCAATTGCCGCGTGACGGATTTTGATATTTCAGGAAATGAAATAGTTTCTGTAACCTCACAATCCAGTGAAAAAATAAAAGGTGATGCCGTTGTATTGGCCACCGGACACAGCGCGCGCGATATTTTCGAATTGCTCCACCATAAAAAAGTTTTGATTGAATTCAAACCTTATGCAATAGGCGTGCGGGCAGAACATCCTCAAACTCTTATTGACCAGATTCAATACAAATGCAAAGACCGCGGAGAATATTTACCTCCTGCATCTTATAATCTGGTGCATCAGGGCAAGTACAAAAGCGTTTACTCGTTCTGTATGTGTCCGGGTGGAATTATTGCGCCCTGTGCCACTTCTCCGGGTGAAGTGGTGACCAATGGCTGGTCGCCCAGCAAAAGAAATAATCCCTGGGCCAACTCAGGTATTATTGTACCGGTAGAATGGGCCGATGTAAAAGAATTTCACGAATCCGGTCCCTTAGCCGGCATGATGTTTCAGAAAAAAATAGAACAAGCCTGTCAGCAGATAGCAGGCGGAAGACAAACAGCACCGGCGCAGCGAATGGTAGATTTTGTGATTGGAAAAAAATCTTCTGACTTACCCAGTTGTTCTTATTTACCCGGAGTGGAGTCAATTCAACTGAACCAGGTTTTGCCCGAATTTATCCATGAAACTTTGAAAGAAGGATTTGCTGGTTTTGGAAAAAAAATGAAGGAATATTATACCAACGAAGCCATTCTTGTTGCACCTGAATCTCGCACATCATCGCCTGTAAGAATTCCGCGTGACAATGTGAGTTTGAATCATCCGCAATTGATCAATTTATTTCCCTGTGGAGAAGGTGCAGGTTATGCCGGAGGTATTGTAAGTGCCGCTATAGATGGGGAAAAGGTAGCGGTGAGTATAATGGAGGTGTTGCATCAGTTGTAGGTTTCATCAACCCCTATTTTGGTTAAGCCATTATTATTGTCCGACAATGGATTGATTTATCCCGGAGCTTTTTAATTCTTCAAGTTTCTATCATCATTACAAAAGAGATTTAGTTTGAAAGAAGAAAAACATTGCCTCAATCCATCAAAGCCGCCAGTTCTTTACCAACCAAGGTGCCAATGGCCACGCCCATTCCTCCCATTCGCACGCCCACAAAAATGCCTGGCTGGGCCTCTTTCACAATGGTGGTTTTGGTGTTGCCCAATCCCATAATGCCACTCCATCGGTGTTCGATACGGACATCCTTTCCGGGAAGTAAAGTCTGGTGCAAAAAGGACTCGAGTTCGGATTGAATTTTATGGGTCAAACCAAACTCATGGGTAAATTCGTTTTCCATGTCTGTATGGCGGAATCCTCCCAATAATATTCGTTCGTTTATATTCCGAAAATAAATATAGCCATTGTTCATGTGGAAAGTTCCTCTGAAATTCAGGCCGGGAATTTTCTCCGTTACCACAACCTGATTTCGCGCAGGTGTTACTTCCAGTCCGGGCATCAGTTGGCGGGCAAAACCATTTGTGCAAATGGCTATTTGGCGTACCTTACAGATGTATTCACCCAAACGAACAGAGGGGCTGTCTGAACCGGACTCTACCGAATCGATGTTGATTCCATTCATAATTTCGACTCCACTTTCTCTGGCTTTTTGCGTCAGGGCCTTAATCATTTCACCGGTATGAATGCTGCCTTCGAGCGGGTTTACAATGGCTGCATTGACTCCTTTAAACGGCCAGTTTTCTGTGGCCGGATCAATGGCCCGATATGGCCTATGCCCGATGAACTGCTCACATTGGACATTGAGATAATCCAGACCTGAGAGACAGGCCTGATAACGCTCGCCTTCATTTTCTGTAAAGAGTTCATACCCGCCACAATCGTCGTATTGAATAGCCTTGTCACCCAAGAGGTTCCGGAGGTTTTGAAGTCCATCGTATCTTCTTTTCACGAGCGAAAAAACTTCATTGTCCGTCATCTTCTCCAGATCGGCCAGCAATTCACCTGAACTTCCGAAACAGGCAAAGCCGGCATTTTTGGTACTTGCCCCGGCTGAAAAAACGTCGCGCTCTGCCACCACAACCTTTTGCAGCGGGCTCTTTTGTTTGAGGTAAATGGCAGTGGACAATCCAACAATTCCGCCACCAATGACAAGGGTATCTATATTTTTAAAAAAGGATTCTTTTTCCCAATAGCTAAAACTCATGTGGTTGGAATTATCTTCGTAAAAGTATGGATAGATTCAAGATGTTATGATTCGAAGTCTTGCAATAGTGTTGTTATTTTTGGTTGGGCAGCGCACAATTGCTCAATCAGAACAACTATCTGATGTTTTAAGTATCTTTGGTAGTGTGCGTGATTATGATTCAAAAAGAGCTATTCGAGAAGGAATAATTTATGTAAGCATTGGTGACTCTATTGTATCAACCTACTCAATTAAACAGGGAAAATATAGCTTTACACTTCCACTTGGCTCTGAATATAAACTATGTTATATTGCTCCGGGGTATTTCAAGAAGATATTTATTTTCGATTTGAGAAACATACCCCCGACCGAGTCGAAGAATGGTTTCGAAATATGTTTAGACCTATCTCTAAAAACCGAGTTCCAAGGTTTTTCCCAGGAAATTCTTGATATGCCATGCAGTAAATGTGCATATAACATTGAATCACGTGATATTGAATTCGATAAAGTATACATTGCCGAAAGACATGCCTTATATGACGCAGAGATGGAGCGGCTGAAGAAAATAAAAAGGTGATTCGAAACGCGCAAATAGCATAACCAAATCATGTGTAATAAAGAGATTTTTCTCATCCATTTAAAATCATCAAACACATATAACTCTTAAATAAAACGATGACCTCCTTTTTGAAAATGAGCCTGCTGTTGATTGCATTTTGCTGCTTATTATCCTTCCGTCCAACAAGACACCTGGGCGACGGCTGGATTGATGTTACATTCATCGTCCTTGATTCGAGCGACTCATTGCTGATTAAGGATGCCGTTTTGGAAATCTACTGTCCTAGAAACACTTTATATGACAGATTTCCCGCAAATTCTGTAAATCATTTTGTTCCCGAATTGCCTCTGGGATTTATTTATTATTTGCACTTCAAATCAGAGCATTATCAGCCGCAGGTTATAAAAATAGATTCGCAAAATGTTCCGGCAGATGACGCAATATTTGACCATAAAATCAATATGAATATATACCTGGAAAAAATTACAAACAATGAAATAATTAACCAAAGCCAAGGTCCTAGGTATTGTGCTTATTTTGACGAAAAATCCAATTCATTTATTGTAAGAGAATCAAAAGAGTGAAGATACTAAAACAAATTCTGAGATTATTTCATGGTCGATAAAAAGCCTTTGTTTTAATTGCAATTAAATAATATGAAAGTATTAATTTGTTCCTGTGCCTTTCAATTTCCTTTCCACCCTTCATTAACATGACATGGCCGCTTCAATATCTTCACAAGACGCTGTATTTTCTGTTTCTGGATTAGTTAAAAATGACCAAACAAAAGCTCCATTGGACAATGCCCAATTGATCGTTATACAAGACGGTAAAAAGAAGGAATCCATTTCGGCCAATGCAGGGAAATATTCGGTGGATCTTCCGCTTGGTTATAAATACTCCTTTATTTTCTACGCCTGGGGATTTGTACAAAAAATCATTGTGGTGGATACCAGAAATATTCCCGCTGAAGAAGTATCAAGCGGTTTCGAGTTGACTCTTGACATTGGTCTGACAAGCTATGTAAAAGGATACAACAAAAAACTCAATAAAATTCCCATTGGAAAGGCTGCTTATGACCCTAAAATTAATCCCTAACCCCGAAATATTTTTACGTAATCTATACTAAAAAAACTAACAAAAGCTTGCTAAGTTGGTTTTTTTTGTTTTTATTTGCATTACGTAATTACGTAATAAAAATGAAAACAAATCACATTTACCCAAGCTGGGCATTGGAACATCGAAAACCAGCCACAGAATTGAGGTTCATCAAAAATCAATATTACCTGTATGAAGTAAAGTCTTTTTACGATTCAGATAAAAAGAAAACAAGGAAGAAAACTGGACAGCTTTTGGGTTCCATTAAAGAGGGTGTTGGTTTTGTCCCTTCCGGCAAGAAAGTACTGAAAGAGAAAGTAGCTAATTCCCTGGTATTAGATCCAACTACAATATCTGTAAGAGAGTATGGATTTACTTCTTTTTTGAATCAATATAGTCAAACGATTAAGACGAATCTACATCAATACTTTCCAAACTCTTTTGAGTTGATCATTTATATGGCATATTGTAGATTAGCACATCACAGCCCTTTGAGTAGAATGGATTTACATATTGCAAAATCATATTTGAGTGTGAGTGACAAGAAAAAATATTCAGATAAAGATTTTAGTTATTGCCTCAGGACTATTGGGAAAGATAGAGATTCTATAACTTCTTATTTGAAGAGTTTTATCAAACCCAATGAGCATATTTTAGTAGATATGACCAATATATTCAGTGCATCAAACAATATGAGATATTCTAAAGAAGGATATAATAGTGATATGATTTTTGATAAACAATTCAACCTGCTTTATATCTATTCGGCGACTTTACAACAACCCGCCTTTTATAAAATATACAGCGGTAATATCAAAGATGTAACTGGATTCCAAATGTGCTTGAAAGAAAGTGGTATAGAAGATGCTGTAATCATTGCGGATAAAGGATTTTACTCTGAAGAGAATTTTAAGAATGTGACAAAAACAAAGTTGAAAATGATAGTCCCATTGAGAAGAGACAATAAAGCAATTCAATATTCAAAAGCGATTCAGGATGAGATGGAGTATTTTAAATTTGAAGATAGATATATATGGCATATTAAATACAAACATACAAATGGAACAATCATATTATTCTTGGATGAAAAACTAAAGGTAAATGAAAAAAAAGATTACTTAGATAGAATAGAAAAATTGCCTGAAGAGTTCACTGTAGAAGGGTTCAAATCAAAACAGAAACAATTTGGAACTATAGCTATGATTACAAATATAGACAACCCTAATGCTGAAGATATATACACAAGTTACAAAAGTAGAAATGAGGTAGAGGTAATGTTTGATGGATACAAAAACATACTCAAAGCAGACCGAACCTATATGCAGGATGAAGATGCCTTAGAGGGATTTATGTTTGTTAATCATATTGCGATCCAGTGGTATTATATTATTTACAAATTACTTAAAGAAAACAATCTACTGAAAAAATACTCCGTGACTGACTTTACAAAGATGTTGATCGAAATTAAAAAAGTGAGAATTGGTGATATATGGTACAACGAACCTATCATAAAAAGAATTCAAACTCCACTAGACAAACTAAAAATATCTGTTACGTAACTTTTTTCGGGGTTAGGGATTAATGATATTGTATTTGACATTCCATACACCAAAGGACGAATGGCCCTGATTGAAGCCGAAGTTAAAAGACTTCGATTGGCAAAAAAAAGAACATTAACTCGTTCTTCAGGCATTACTCCAATCTCCTGATTTCGCTCAAACACCAAACATCATCGACAAACCAATATTTTTCATAGACCATCTCCGAAGATTGAAATTCAATATATTGAGATGAACAGGCCCATTGGAAAATATTCAAAAAAAACTTCAATTTTCGCGGTCAATCAAAAACTAATTCATATATATTTACGTTGGAGTTTGTCTAATGTCCACCCAAGTTGTAATTAACCCCTACACTTCCGGACTAAACCACTGGAAATAAGCAAGCAATGAATAATAGGCTTCGAATATCACTCGTTCTTTTCTTCCTCGCTTTGGGATTTGTGTCTAAGGCACAGCAACCCATTCTGAGCGTATTGGGTGTGATGAAGGATGATTCTACCAAGAAAAAACTGGAAAACTGCCAGTTGATGATCTTTAAAGATGGCAATCAATTCGACATAATTAATGCCGGAGCCAGCGCTAAGTATAGCATAGACCTTCCACTGGGTTGCACGTATGATTTCAAATTCACGCAATCCGGATACATTCAAAAGATTATTCGTGTAGATACCCGCAATATTCCTGAGGAAGATGCCGCAGGTGGATTCGAGCTCACGTTGGATGTAAGTCTTTTGAAAATGATACCTGGTTATAACCTGGATCTCAACAAAGAACCTATTGGTATTGCCCGCTTTGACGAAGAGCTCAATGATGTGATTTTCGACACTGCCTATATTAAGATTCACCAGGATGCCATTAATGAGCATATCAAACAACTCAGAGCCAACCAAAAAGATGGCGCTGTACAAAAGGAAAAGTTTGATAAGCTCATAAAAGAAGGCGACGAAAAAATGACTGCTGTTGCCTATAAAGACGCTATTGACAAATACACTGCAGCACTGGCCATTTTTGCTGATAATGCCATGGCCAAACAAAAACTTGCCGATGCCAAAGCCAAGTACGATGCCGAAATGAAGGGCAAAGAAAACGAAGCAAAGTACAATAAACTTCTGGCTGAAGGACAGGCCAATATTGATGCAGAAAAATGGACAGAGGCCCGAAAATCTTACAACGACGCCATCAAGATCAAGAACGACAAGGTTCCCAAGGAAAAGCTCTATGAAATTGACCAATTGGAAGCCAATGCCGATAAAAACAGAGAATACAAGAAGATTCTTGCTGATGCCGACGCCAAGTTCAACAGTAAGGATTATGGTGTAAGTATCGAAAGATATAAGGCCGCTGCTGAACTGTTCCCCAACATCGCCTATCCAAAAGATCAGATCAAAAAAGCTCAGGCCGCAATGGACTCTGCTTTGAAGGGTGAGGCCGAGAGACAGAGGATAGAAAAAGAATACAATGAAATGATGGCCATTGCCGGTAAAAATCTTGCCGACAAAAAGTACCAGGACGCTTTAATGAATTACAAACGCGCAGGAGATATCAAACCTGATGAAAACGAGCCTAAGAAGAAAATTCAGGAAATCAATGATATACTGGATGAGTTGGCCAAAAAGGATAAAGATGCTCAGGCACAACTTGAAAACGAAAAACTCAAAAAACAAAAAGAATACGACGGGTACGTTCAGGCCGGTGACAGCCGTTTCGGCAAACGCGAACTGGAAGATGCAAAGGAGCAGTACAACAATGCCCTTGGCGTTTTTCCTGATGAGCAATATCCTAAGAGTAAAATTCAGGAAATTGATAAATTGATAGCTGATTTGGCTGCAGAAAAAGCCACAACAGAGAACAAACAAAAAGAAGAAGAGAACGAGCGTTTGAGAATCAGAAAAGAATTTGATGATCATATCGCAAAGGCCGATGGATTTTTCAGCGCCCGCGAGTTTGAGAAATCGCGTGAGGAATATGTGTTGGCTTTGGGTGTTCTTCCTGATGAAAAATATCCTAAGGTGCGCATTGAAGAGATAGATAACCTTCTTGCTGCGACCGCACTGGAAGAAATTCAAAAAAGTTTACTTCAGGCTGCTGAGGACAGCATGATGCGGGTTCGGGGGGAACAAGAGGCCTTAGCTGTTCTTGAATTGGCGCGCCTCGACAGCATTGCCGAAGCTGATCGTTTGGCCCGTATTGAAAGGACCAGAATTGAAGAAGAGGAAAAACAGGCGGCCATTGATGAAGCCCTCAGGATTGAATCGTTAAAAGTGAACGAGGTAAACTTATCCAAAGAAGATGAGGTAAAGCAATATATGCGCGAGGCCAATAAAAGAGAGATTGCTGCGCGCGATCAACAAATAGTTGATATTAAAAAGTCTAATGAAGAAAAGCTCAAGTTGTATAAGGATCAGCAAGACCTTAATATTATTGCCCAATCCGACAAAGTGGACAAGGAGAAAGAATCAATGAATAATTTATCGGCTGCAGGAATGGCTCTTTCACAAAAAAATGCCACTGAAACTGATGAAGAAAAAGCCAAACAAAAGCGCAATGCCGAAAATTATAAAAAGACAACTGACTTGCGTATGGAACAGGCGCGAAATAAAGTGAACGATCAAAAGAAATTGCTCACTGAGATTCCTCTGAAAGATGAAAGCCGCAATTTTATGATCGAGCAGACTCAGGAGAAAAAAGAAATGGCAGCGCAACAGGCCACGAGTTTCGCTAAAACCGGAGAAGCCAACATCAAGAGCAATCAGATAAAGATTGAAATTCAAAATGAAAACAGAGAGGATATTTCTGAACAAGGTGAAAAAAACAGGACTGAAAATGCCGGTGAAATAACTGAACAGAAAGAAGAAGTTCACTCTAAAGATGTGGAAGACCAGAAATTGGCAGTAGTCAGGACGGAGAATGCCGCAATGGAAATTAACCAGGAAAAAAAGGATCAGAGTCAAATAGCAGAAAAAGACGGCGTTCTTTCGATTCAAAATCAAAATGAAATCGACGCAGTTAAAAACAAAGTTCAGGTTCTGGAAAAAACGCAATCTACCAAGAGTGCAAGCAGAGCATACGAATCAAGACAAGACGCTTATGCTCAAAAGGCAGGAGCTCCAAAAGATCCGACTGCTTATATTCTTCCTACTGATAAAAGTGATTTGAAAGAGGGTATCACTGAAAATAGTTACGAAATTGAAAATCACAAGCAAGTTATAGAACGTACTATTCGCGTTGGTAATAAAATTGACGTCTATAAGATGATTGTATCTAAAACTGGTATTTACTATTTCAAAAACGGAAAGAGTATTACAGAAAGTCTTTGGAAACTCGAAACATTGAAATAAAGTAGTTAATGCCCAAACGTGTGATGATTATCAACGGCCCCAACTTGAATCTATTGGGAAAAAGAGAGCCTGAGATTTACGGAAATCAAGACTTCGAGAGTTTTATCGCCGCTTTGCGCAAAGGATGGTCTGATGTTCTTATTGACTATTACCAAAGCAATGTGGAAGGAGAATTAATCAATAAGCTTCATGAAGTTGGTTTTTCTTATGATGGTGTGATCATCAATCCAGGTGGTTATTCGCACACCAGCGTGGCTTTGAGTGATGCCATTTCGGCCATCAAAACTCCTGTGGTCGAAGTCCATATCAGCAATATTTATGCGCGGGAAGAATACAGACACATTTCACTCACAGCCAAAAATTGTGTAGGTGTGATCAGTGGCTTCGGACTTCATTCTTATGAAATGGCACTAGCGTATCTGGCTGATTATTTGCCTTGATGGTAAAAGATATTCCAATTTTATTTATACTCCTTAAGACCGGCAGTAATCACTCTGATGAGCAATTCAGCATCCTTAATGCTCAATTGCTTCCCCATTCTTACTTCGGAGCCTGAATAACTAAAACCCACTCTGTCTCCTCCAATAATCCAGAAACTATCGTCGAGAAATCCCATGAATGAAGTGGCACTTCGTTTAATCAATCCGAGTTTGAATATATTGTGCATGTGGAACTCCTCTACCCTGCCCTTTTTGCCATAAGCATTCTGCAGCAATAGTTTACCGGATTTGAGTGTAATGATTTCTTTGCCATTTCTTCTCCAGAAAAAAACCCGCGCAATCCGAACAAAAAAGTACATCCAGAAAGCTGTCATACAAGCGCATATCAGGCGGGTGGAAAATTCTACCGAAGCAAATGCAAAATAGATAAAAACTACTCCGCAAAATGACCAGGCCAACAGCCAGCCCAGAAGTACGGCCTCCTGCCAACGCTCAACCTGCTGCGTAATTTCTACGACTATGCTTTCTTTCGATTTCTGGACTTTTATTCTCTTTCCGATAAACTGCGGAACCGTTTCGCTCATACTGCTGCTAATACTGAATTATACAAAGTTTCGTAAAGGGGAAGAATTTTATGAATTTCAAATTCGGCTGCGCGCTCTTTGGCCTTGATCCGGAATTTTTTGATCCTGTTGTCGTCACTCAGAATATACGCCGCGTTTTTGGCCATGTCTTCTACATCGCCCACATCACTCATCATTCCGGTTACGCCATGTCTATTTACTTCGGGAAGCCCACCGGTATTGGTGGAAATTACCGGTAGCCCACAGGCCATAGCTTCCAAAGCCGCCAAACCAAAACTCTCTGACTCAGATGGAAGAAGAAAAACATCTCCGATACCTAAAATTTCTGTTGGGTTTTTCACATTGCCCAAAAACAATACTGATTCGCAAATTCCCAGCTCTCTGCAACGCTGTTCGGCTTTAGACCTCTCGGGTCCGTCGCCCATAAGAATGAGTTTGGATGGAATGGTCTGCTGCACTTTGGCAAAAATCTCAATCACATCCATTATTCGCTTTACGGGTCTGAAGTTCGAGGTATGTATCAAAAGCTTTTCACTCTCCAGGCAATACTCCGACTTCAATACTTTTTCGCCGGAAGATTCCAATTTCTGCAAATTGATGAAATTTGGAATGACTTCAATATCGCGATTTATACCGAACAACTTGTAAGTATCATTTCTTAAACTATGTGAGACCGCCGTGACTGCATCGCTTTTGTTTATAGCAAATGAGATCACCGGCTCAAATGAGGCATCTTTTCCCAGAAGGGTAATGTCTGTTCCGTGCAAAGTAGTAATTACAGGAAGGTGAATTCCTTCTTCAATCAATACCTGCTTGGCGGTAATGGCTGCAGAGGCATGAGGAATGGCGTAATGCACATGCAAGAGATCAAGTTTTTCGTACTTGGCTACATCTACCATTTTGCTTGCCAGCACCAGCTCATAGGGTGGATAGAGAAAAAGCGGGTAATCACTCACATTCACCTCGTGATAACGGATGTTTTTTCGGGCAGAGCCCAATCTCACAGGCTGGCTGTAGGTAATAAAATGAATTTCGTGACCTTTGTCGGCCAGCGCTTTACCCAATTCTGTGGCAACCACCCCACTTCCGCCGAAGGTTGGATAGCACACTATTCCGATTTTTAACAATGAAGACATAACTAGATTTCTGCCGCAAAGGTCGGAAGTTCATAGCCTCAACAAAAACCAATTGTCATACTATTCGATGAAGGGCTTATTTAGTGGAGGATCCAAAAGCTTTATAAGCCTCGGCCTGAATCTCTGTGCGGATATTGAGCTGCTGCAATTTTTTATTTTCCGCATCCGGATTTACCCTGTTGCTGAGGAAAACAAAGACAATTCCTGTCTCAGGATCAGCCCAGCACATGGTTCCGGTAAATCCGGTATGACCAAAACTGAGGTTTCCGGCCTGGCGACAGGTTGAGCCATTTCCGGGAGTCAGACTTGGCTTATCGAATCCAAGTCCTCTTCTGTTACCTGAAAAATGTCTTGTATTAAAGAGCAAGATCGTTTCCGGACTGATGTATTGTTTTCCGCCATAGCTTCCTTTGTCCATCAGCATCTGCATAACCACCGCCAGATCCTGGGCCGTACTGAACAAACCTGCATGGCCTGCCACTCCACCCATCATGGCCGCACCCTGATCGTGTACATAACCTTTCAAAAGCTGTGATCTGAATGTTTGGTCATTTTCCGTAGGGGCAATATTGGATCGGTTATCTGTTTTCAATGGATTATAAGTCATACTGGTAAGCCCCAGTGGAGTGTAGAAATTGTCTTTTACAAACTGATCAAGTGTAACGCCTGATTGCTTTTCAACAATTCTTTGGATGAAATAATATCCCAGATCGCTGTAGTTATAATTGCGCTCAGCACTAATCGGTGTAGAGATAATGGTATTGAAAATGGAGTCGCGATAAGAATCGATAATGTAAATTCCATTGGCGACTTGCAAACTAAAGCCCGGCTCTTCCTTTGTGCGGTATATGTCGGTACTTAATGCTCCGTTTTGGATGGTATGCTGGTAAAATGGAATCCAAGGAGTGAAGCCTGCGCAATGTGATAACATGTTTTTGATCACTACATCGGCATAGGGGTTTCCCGGAGGGAAGGCCAGGTAATCTCCAAGTTTTTTCTCCACATCGAGTTTACCCATATCCACCAATTTCATAGCGGCCAATGTGCTGGAAGCAACCTTGGTAATAGAAGCCAGATCGTACATGGTGTTGGTGTTTACCGGCTCGTTGTCTTTCCAGTTTAAGGTGCCAAAGCTTTTGTCGTACACCACATTTCCATCTTTCGAAACAAGCACCCTGCAGCCCGGATAAGCTCCCTTGGTAATGCCACTTTTGGCTATCTGGTCAATGCGCACCAAAGCATCCTGACTCGCACCTGATTTATTGATGTTGTCGTCCATCATATCCTCTTCGTAATCACCTGACGGATTTCCTGAGGGTTTGACTTCCAATGGATCGATAATCTGATCGGGTGTGATGTTGCCGCTGAGTCCTAAGAACTCAGGCTCGACCCAGCGAAGGCGATTACCGCCATTGGTGCATATTCCGGCACCTTGTGCAAAATCATTGCAAGCAGTAACCGGAAGAACACCACGCGCTGAAATGGCGCCGGTAATGACTTCGGCGGTTACTTCTTCGGTCATTTCATCGTCCTGATAAGAAACCACTATTGTTTCAATATTACTGAGGTCTTTGAGAATGTCTATTGCATAAGGATTGGCAAAAACCGCAAGTATGACTTTGGTGTCTTCACCTATGGAATTCAATATACGCGCGGACTCATTGGTTACTCCGAAATTTTTGGAAGTTTTATTACTTGTATTGAGCAGTCCGGCAATAACAATATCATATTTACTCAACGAATCTCTCAATGCAATTGACGCATTGAATCCCGGATTTTTTTCCATCGAAAAGAAATCGGCTCTGCAATAATGCGAAATGGATCGGGCAAATGGACTGTCTTTGTCAGCACCCACACTCACTACAGCAATTCGTTTTCCGGATAATGCATTTAGGGGAACAAGATCTTCCTGATTCTTAATTACTGTAATACTTTGCTCTACCAGTTTTCTTCTCAGAACCTGCGCTTCTACAGAATTCAGGTCGTCATACAATCCTTTTGTATCTACAGGTTGGATGTGATTGAGGCCCGCCCATTCTTTGGTCTTCAACACGCGCATACAATGTTGATTGATGGACTTCATGCTGATCAATCCTGAATCTACTGCAGCCTTAATTTTTTCAATAGCCAGAGGAATGTTCTGCGAAAAAAGAATAATGTCATTGCCCGCTATCAATGCCTGAAGGTCGGCTTCTCCTGACGAATAATACTTGGCCACGCCCTGCATATTCATCGCATCTGTAAAAATGAGGCCATCAAATTTCATTTCATCGCGCAACAATCCGTTGATTATTTTAGGCGATAAAGTGGATGGCACGTTGGGCGCATTATCGATAGCAGGCACATACAAATGTGCGGTCATCACGCTGCCCAAACCTTTTTTAATCAGTTGTCGGTATGGATATAATTCGAGCGAGTCGAGTCGTTCTTTGTTGAAGCCAATTAGCGGAAGATCTTTATGAGAATCCACTTCTGTGTCGCCATGTCCGGGAAAGTGTTTGGCGCAGGCCAGAACGCCGTTGTTTTGCAAGCCAGACATGTACATGAGGGATTGTGAAGTAACAATCTCTTTGTCTTCGCCAAATGCCCGGTTAGAAATAACAGGGTTTTTAGGGTTGTTGTTGATATCCACCACGGGTGAGAATGAAACGTGAACGCCAAGTCGTTTTAGCTGGCGCGCCATTTCGCATCCGAATAAATAAATCAAACTATCATTGTTGGAAGCGCCAAGTGTGAGCTGACGCGGATAGGCTATGGTTGAATCCAGGCGCATTCCGAGACCCCATTCGGCATCCATTGCGATTAACAAAGGAATTTCGGTTAATGACTGGTATTGATTGGTGAGCTTAGCTTGTCTGTATGGCGAGCCTTGCATAAAGATCAGTCCACCGATATTGTATTTTTTTATGAGCTCCTGAATTCCGGCAGGGTCGTAATCCTTGTGTTTGGGATCGCTCCAGGCGGCCACCATGAAGAGTTGTCCGATTTTTTGCTCGAGGGTAAGTTGCTTAAATACACTGTCGGCCCAGGGCGTGGGAGTTTCCAGAAAGCAAGCTTTCTGCGACTTTGAGCTATTTGCCTGCCCCATCAGGAGCATCATAGCGATTATTATTTTGTTGATCAACTTCACTTTGAAAAAATTGAATTACTTCTATTACAAATAGAATCTATAAATGACAACATTCAGGCCACTGCTGATATTGTTTTACAACATCAAAATGTTGAACTGAAATTACAACCGGACTTTCAGAACGGCTCCATGGGAATAATACGGACTAGATTTAACTTTAATGTGAGTAACTCACCGAAATAGCCCAATCTCTCAGGTGGCTTATCAAAAATAGTTCAGAAATTGGTTGTGGCAATTTTTTTAACTCCGAAAATTTTGCCAGTAGACTGAAATTCGGGCAAAATTTTTCGTTCGTGAAATTTTGCCCGCCAAACAAAATGCGGGCAATTTTTTTTGTGTGAAAAATTTTGCCCGCGAGAAAAAATAAAACGCGGGCAATTTTTTTCGTGCCTGAAATTTTGCCCGAATGAGGCTGGTATTGAAAAAATGGATGTTCACCTAAATATTCAGAACAGACAAATTGCCTGAATTTCTCATTTTGCTCCGACCGCAATGTGGAACAATTTGCCCTCGAAGCCTGCAAAAACTGACATTTTCCCGGGTCAACCGGATTACATGGTTAAGGCTTTAAAGCCAATTTGCCACCGGCTTTTCCTGATAAAAACAATGAAATAAATGGCTTTTAGGCTTGAAACAACCTCTCCAAAAGAAAAATCTACACAATACTTTCGTATGCGCCGAGCTTTTTCATTACCTGGTTGATTACAAACTGAAATTGTTCTTCTATGGTGAGGTGGCTGTTGTCGATTACAAAGGCATCCTGGGCTTTGCGCAGTGGATCATTGCTTCGGTTGCTGTCATACTCATCGCGGCTGTTCACATTTCTGAGAACTTCTTCCACAGTTGTTTCCACCCCCATGCTTCGAAGCTCTTCGAAACGGCGCTGGGCCCTGATTTTGTTTTCGGCTGTCATAAAGAATTTCATTTCAGCATCCGGAAGAACTACTGTTCCGATATCGCGGCCGTCCATTACGACTCCTTTCGACTCTGCCATTCTTTTTTGAAGACGCACCAATTTCTGACGTACCTGCTTGATATTGGAAACGGGAGAAACATGATTGCTCACCTGAAGAGAGCGAATTTCCTTTTCTACATTGACACCGTTGAGATGGGTTTCGTACTGTGCAATGTCGGTGTTGTAACGAAAAGTAATCAGTACCATATCAAGAGCCCGAACCAGGTCTTCTTCGTCGATTTTTCCATCCGGATGAATGTATCCATGCTGAAGAGCAAATAAAGTCATTGCTCTGTACATCGCTCCTGTGTCTATGTACACATAATTCAATTCTCTCGCGATGGCTTTGGCCAGGGTGCTTTTCCCACACGAGGAATAACCGTCAATTGCTATGTTGATCTTGGATTTCACTTGGTTAAGGCGTTGATTGTTGCGAAGATACTCATTTTACAAGGTTCACTGGCCTTACTTATCGAATTGAGTCAAATATTTTCCGTATTTCTCCATAAAAAGTGCGCTGAGTAATTGTAATAATCACCTGAAAAGACCAATTAAATCAGGCCCTCCGGCTTATTGTTGGCTAAAATACCTTTTGCCGGATAAATGATTGGAATGCCTATTAATAATATGACCTGCGAAAGGCTTTACCTTAATTATATCCATAAGACATCCGTATTTTGGTCCAATCTGCGCAGTTCATGGCTCTTCTTAACTGTTAATTTCCCTGAATATACCGCAGTAAATTTCAACGGGTGTTTGGACCAGATTGAAATGAATATTGGTATTATCTGGTGTAAATTTGCCGCATGACAGCAACCGAAGTGAAAGAAAAACTCGACAGTATTGCGGACGCGATAAACGACATCAGAGCCGGCAAGGTGGTTATTGTGGTTGATGATGAGGATCGTGAGAACGAAGGCGACTTTATTGCGGCGGCCAGAAATGTGACCCCCGAGGTAATCAACTTTATGAGCAAGCATGGCCGCGGACTTATTTGCGCTGCTGTCACAGAAAAACGTTGTGAAGAACTCGAACTGGAAATGATGGTGAGTAAAAGCACCGATCCGAAAGGAACTGCCTTTACGGTTTCTGTGGATTTGCTCGGCTACGGTTGTACCACCGGGATTTCTGCTCAGGACAGATCAAAAACAGTTCAGGCACTTATCAATCCGGCGATTAAACCTGAAGAATTTGGACGTCCCGGGCATATTTTTCCTTTAAAGGCTAAAAATGGTGGAGTTCTCAGACGCGCCGGACATACAGAAGCGACCATCGACCTTGCCCATCTGGCGGGAATGGAGCCTGCAGGCGTGCTGGTGGAAATAATGAACGATGATGGCACAATGGCAAGATTGCCACAGTTGATGGAAATAGCGGCTCATTTTGATCTGAAAATAATTTCTATCAAAGATCTGATTGCCTACAGAATGAAGACCGAAATCCTGGTTGAAAAAACTGCCGAACTCACTGTCAGTACTGCCTTTGGAGAATTTAATATGATTTCCTTTAAGGAGCTAATCGACCAAAAAGAGCATTTCGCCCTCATTCGAGGAACCTGGCAGGAAGGAGATTCGGTTCCGGTGCGTGTGCACTCCTGTAATATGTTGGCTGATATTTTCTCTGCCGAACAAAATGGACAAAGTGATGTGCTGAAAAAGGCCATGAAGGAAATTGACCGGGTGGGCAGAGGGGCAATTGTCTATATGAATCATCTTAAAATGAATCATGGCTTGTCGGAGGAAATGGCAGAATTACAAAGTTTTGCAGCCACCGCAGATAAAGGAGTGAGCAATTCTACGGACGCCAGAGATTATGGAATTGGAGCACAAATTCTGCGAAAGCTGGGAATAACCAAAATGCATTTGTTGACCAACCATCCGGTAAAAAGAACCGGAATTATTGGATATGGTTTGGAAATTACAGGGTCGTCGCCGTTGGCGTAGATACGCGATGCATCGCGTATCCACAAGATGCATCGCGTATCCACAAGATGCATCGCGTATCCACAAGATGCATCGCGTATCCACAAGATGCATCGCGTATCCACAGGATGCATCGCGTATCCACAGGATGCATCGCGTATCCACAAGATGCATCGCGTATCCACAAGATGCATCGCGTATCCACAGGATGCATCGCGTATCCACAAGATGCATCGCGTATCTACCAACAAAAAAAGGCCACAAATTGTGGCCTTCCATTTTATCTGAAATAAAATTATTTCTTGTCGAACTTGGCGTAGCGGGTCTTGAATTTGTCAATTCTACCTGCCGTATCCACCAACTGCATTTTTCCTGTAAAGAAAGGGTGCGAAGTATGGCTGATCTCCATTTTGAGCAATGGATACTCCACTCCATCTTCCATCACAATGGTTTCTTTTGTTGGAGTAGTTGACTTGCTAATAAATGTATACTCGTTGGACATGTCTTTGAAAACAACCAATCTGTAATTTTCCGGATGAATACCTTGTTTCATTGTAATATCTTTTTCTAAAGGGCGGCAAATATACGTTCAATTTCAGAAAAAAGAAGGCAAAGATCAAAAAAAATCCAAGACTTTTTTTCTTAATGCGGAATCATAATAGTCTTTAATCTGCTTAATTCGCGCCATGCCTCGTGTACTTAGAATAATCAACAGGTTCAATGTAGGTGGGCCAACTTACAATGCGGCTTACCTGACCCGTGATCTGGCTCCGGAATTTGAAACGCTTCTGGTGGGTGGTGTTCCATTGCCTGATGAGGCACACAGCGGATATATTCTGGATCAAATTGGCGTAAAACACCTGAAAATCAATGAAATGTCCAGATCCATTACGCTTATTGACGACTGGAAAGCCTTCAAAAGAATAAGAAAGTTAATCAAGGAATTCAAGCCCGACATTGTGCATACACATGCTGCGAAGGCGGGCGCTTTGGGTAGATTGGCAGCCCACACCAGTGGCGTGAGGGTAGTAGTTCACACTTTCCATGGGCATGTCTTGCACGGCTACTTTTCGCCATTTAAAAGTCTTATGGTGCGCGCGATAGAAAGGTTTCTGGCGCGCCTAAGCACGGCAATTGTCGCTATAAGCCAGAGTCAGAAGGACGATATCACGACCAGATTTGGTATTTGCCCTGAAAAAAAAGCCACTGTAATCCGACTTGGCTTTGATCTGGAAAGATTTTCTGAAAATACTGAAGAGAAAAGAAAAGCTTTCAGGAAGAAGTATAGCATTGAAGAAGATGAGGTGGCAATTGGAATCATTGGCCGTTTTGCACCAGTAAAAAACCACGAACTGTTCTTTGCTTCAATAGAAGAGTTGGCCCAACTTTCAAATGAAAAAATAAATGCCGTGCTGGTTGGTGATGGCAGCAACAGAGATGCTCTTATTCAACTAGGTGAAAACATCACCAAAAAGCACCCGCATGTAAAATTTACCTTTACCTCATGGATTAAGGAAGTGGATATTGCACTGGCTGGCCTTGACATAGTAACGCTGACATCTCTCAATGAAGGAACACCTGTAAGTCTTATAGAAGCACAGGCAGCAGGCAAACCCGTGGTGACTACTCCGGCTGGCGGAGTTGGCGATTGTATGCTGGATGGGCAATCAGGGTGGATTTGCAAAAGTTTTGATGCAAAGGAATTTGCAGCCTTATTATATAAGTTGGTTCAGGACAAAAAGATTTGTGATCAATTCGGCCATTCGGGAAAAGAATTTGTGATGCGGCATTATCATTCATCGAGGCTGGCCGGGGATATGCGAGCTCTCTACCTGAGGCTGCTGGAACCAAATCTGTAATACCAGTATTATGTGACGGCAGGACGGTGCATTGGTTCGTTTGTATGATTACGATGAACAATGCCTTCGTATCGCTGGTATGATATCACATCTGCATGTAAAGTAGAATTGCAATAATCCATTATTAAAATCCGAATGTTATACTATTCTATATGTTGCACAAATCTTATTCCGAATAAAGGAAACATTGCACCCGAATTGGGCAATCCTATACTTTACTTCATCGCAGATTATTATAGGTTAATTAAATAGCGATATGGTATCTGTTTTAGTCCAATCAGCACAGTGCCTGATTCTCTCAGATAGCCACTCTATAGGCAAATACTCCCGAATCGTTTTGGAATAACATTTCCATTCGTCTATGGACTAAATTGAAATGTTATAGTGCTTTATGACAAAAAAACCAGCCATGAGGTATGAGCTGTATAATAGATGTTGCCATAAATGAGATAAGGGTACTATTATAATTGGGTGTTGTTCGTTCCGCTTGAAGAAAAAAAAATCCAGCAATGACAGCGCTTTTAGAGAAGTATAATGCACTAATTCCGCAATTCACACTCTTATGTTTGAAATTGCATAAGGCCTTCAATCTAACAGGCTTTTTAATCTCAGACTTTTGAACTCAGGTATTTCACTGATCTTATACCCTTTCGACACATGATGAACACGCTGCAAATTGCTTTCAGTTTTATCGGCCTCTTCTTTCTGAATATATTTTCAGACAGTGAAATAGTTGTGCAATATAATATGCCTGAAACTATTGCTCCGGGTCAGAAACAAAAGGTTGAGATTGTCATAAACAAATCGGATATACAGGGATTTTCGAAGTTAGACCTCACATTACCTGCCGGATTTACTGCCACTGCCGAAGATACCAAAGGTGCTTCTTTTACTTTCAGCGGTCAAAAAGCAAGGTTCGTTTGGATGACTTTACCTACTGAACCAACCTTCACTATATCTTATATTATTGAAAGTGCAGAAAATATCGAAGGCAAGTTTGACATACTTGGAAATTTCTCTTATGTAAAAAACAATAAGAGAGAAGACTTTAGTGTTCCAACCCAAACGCTATTTGTAAAGAAGCCCCTTAATCCGGGCCCTGCTGTTACTGAGGCAGTAATGTCCACTATTAAAAAGGAAGAAGAATTTGTAGAGTTGACTTGTACCAGAACCATTACCAAAATTTCGGATACAGAGTATAACGTTAGTCTGAAAGTAGTAAACAATAACATTCAGGGATTCGCGAGAATTTTAGAAACCCTTCCTGACAATTGCAGAACTGAGAAAACCAATGATGGTGGCGCTGTAGTTACACAGGACAGAAACAATATAAAGTTTGTTTGGTTCGAAGTTCCAACTTCACCTTCCTTTGAAGCTTCCTATAAAGTATCCTGCGCTTCGGCAGTGAATGGTGATCTGATGATTGTGGGGAAACTTTCATTTGTGGAAAATATGGTTTCTGTTGACGTACCTGTTATAAATGCAGGATCAAACACATCAACCCCGGATCCAATAGTAACGAATACTACTGGCACTACTACACAGCCTGATACCAATACGTCGAATCCTGTTGTTGTTCCTGATCCAATAGTTGACAATACCTCCGGAAACAACCAAGACACAGGAAATAACAATAATACTACAGGTAATAATTCAAACACGAATACCAGTACTGTAGCCCAACCAGAGAAGGACGACGAAGTGGCAAGCAAACAGGACAATGTAGTAACCAGCACGCCAGATCCTGAAACCGGAGTCTCTTATAAGGTTCAAATAATGGCCGCACATAAGGTTGTTGATAAAACTTATTTCAAGAAGAAGTTTAGCTTTACAGAAAAGTATAATATTGAGAACCACGAAGGATGGGTAAAATATACCACAGGAAAGTTCGATGAGTATAAGAAAGCCCGCGATGCCCGTGAAGATATTAAGTCGAAATATTCGACGCTTCCCGGCCCATTTGTGACAGCTTACAATGAAGGTGAGCGGATAACAGTGCAGGAAGCACTTCTTATCAGCAACCAGCAGTGGTTTAAATAAATTAGAATAATAAGTCTACTATAATGTGCACAACGGTGCTGTTAGAGTAATTTTTGGTTAATTAATATAGAATTTGTTTAGGTAATTTAGTCAGAAAAACCTCAGGTAACGACCTGAGGTTTTTCTATTTAATGGCCACATTGCTCCTTCAAAGCAAGTACTATATTCCACTTGTGGGTGAGAATTCTATACTCAACTTTGCACTATACATGAACATTCTTCAATGAAGAAATATTATAGTTAGTTACAGGTTGTACTCTATTGATACAGATATTTGGGACTATGAATTGGCAAATAGCGCAGCGTGGCTTTATAGATTTTCTTCGGCTGGAAAAGTCGCTTTCTGCCAATTCCATCGAAGCTTATACTGCCGATATAGACAAGCTCAGGTACTTTGCCGATCAGGAATTGTCTGGCCTCTCCCCTGTTCAACTGCATCCGGATGAAATAAGAAAATTCCTCGAATGGCTGAACGAATTCGGACTGGCTGCCACTTCACAGGCGCGCATCATTTCCGGGCTAAAAGGATTTTATCGTTTTCTATTATTGGAGAAAGAAATCAAAGAAGATCCGATGGAGTTTATTGAGACTCCTAAAATCGGTCGCAAGCTTCCGGATGTATTGAGTCCGCCGGAAATTGATCTCATTTTTGAAAAGATAGACCTCAGTTCTAACGAGGGACATCGCAACCGGGCTATGCTGGAAGTATTATACAGTTGCGGACTTCGGGTTTCTGAACTAATCGATATAAGAATTTCATGTCTTCATACACAAGATGGATTTCTGCGTGTAATTGGAAAAGGAAATAAGGAAAGATTAGTACCGGTAGGCAGCGTGGCCCTCAAGTGGATTGAGCTATACAAAGAGGATTTCAGAAATCACATCGCCATCAGCAAAGGGCACGAAGATTTTTTGTTTCTCAACCGCCGAGGGGCAAAATTGACGCGAATGATGGTCTTCACCATTATCAAGCGTCTGCTGATTCAATCCGGAATTAAAAAGAAAATTTCTCCCCATAGCTTCAGGCATTCTTTCGCCACCCATCTTGTGGAAGCCGGCGCAGATTTGCGCGCAGTGCAAGAAATGCTCGGACATGCCAGTATTACTACCACAGAAATTTATACCCATCTGGACAGACATCGTTTGAAAGAAGAGATTATGTCATTTCATCCAAGGTACAAGAAATAGACTCAAAATTTTTATTCAGTCTTTGCTGTTATGTAAGATAATACTCAATGAAGTTCTACCTTCGTGAAATGAAAAGAATAGTGTTTTTGATTCTACTCTGTTTTAGTTTAAATCTCTATTGTACCGCTCAGATCAGGCTAATGAGTTACAATATGCTGAACTTTCCTACCGGAAATCTTCAGGGACGCGTGGATACGCTTGAGAATATTGTGTCGTACACACGGCCTCACCTACTCATGATTCAGGAGCTCAAAACAGCCGAAGGACTGGCTGAAGTAACAGATATGATGGACGATATCGGCTATGGAAATTTCGCCAGCTCCACATTTCTGTCACAACAGAGCGCCCCGGGAACCAGCAATCCATTACAACAGGCAATAGTATACGACCTCAACGTTTTTAGAATGAAAAGCGAATCTTATGTGCTGACAGACGTGCGCGACATCAACGAATATGTGCTTTACCTCAATGATCCTGAGCTTGAGCAAGGAGCGGATACGACTTTTTTATATGTATATGTTGCACACCTCAAAAGTTCAGAAGGTGCAGACAACGTGCAGGCAAGACTCGATATGGTAAATAATCTGGTCACGCACTTCCAGAATATTCCCGCTAATGCAAACGTAATATTCGCCGGCGACTTTAATCTCTATACCAATACAGAACCTGCCTTTGTTGCAGCCACTAATACTGATAACGAGATTGTTTTAAAGGACCCATTTCAATCCTATGGCGATTGGCCCGGAGCTTCTTTTGCACACAAAGAAATTCTTACGCAATGTACAAGAATATCTCAATTTATGAATGACGGAGCCGGTGGTGGAATCGACGACCGTTTTGACTTTATTTTATTCAGTGAGAATCTAATGAACCAATCTGCCGACCTCCATTACACTGAAGATTCTTTCATATCCCTGGGAAATACAGGAGGCTGCTACAATCAGGACATTACAGATTGTATTACAGGAAATGAGGTACCTTTTGATGTGTTGCAATCCATGTATTATATGAGCGATCACATTCCTCAAATTTGCCAACTGAGTACATTGCTGGAAATACCGGATGATGTGGCTGAAAATTCTGCTCTGCCCTTCCAGTTGAAACTTGTTCAAAATGCAGATGGAGAATTTAGTCTACGATATTCATCAAACGAATCATTTCAATCTGAAATATTGTTATGGACTTTCGATGGGAAAATGATTTTAGCTGAGCCCATTGCAATAAGCAGAGGCGAACATGAAATCAAACTATCTTCAAGCCAGAATTTAGCTGCAGGCATTTATCTGGCCGGTTTGACCACGAAAGACGGCAATTATTTCACCCAAAGATTTATCGTTCAGAAATGAAAACGCTGCCTCAAAAAGTAAAAGACGTAAAAAGACTTTATACCCGGCTTGATGCTGACATTGATCGTTTTCAGCAGCGCACCAGATTGCACTGCCTGAGCGGCTGTGGTGAATGTTGCAAGAAACCAGATATAGAAGCCACAACTTTAGAATTTCTTCCATTGGCTCTAAGTCTTTTCGATGAGGGAAAAGCTGAATCAACTTTAGAATCCATAAGATCGCAAAAAGATTCGCTGTGTTTTACTTTCAAACCTTTTGTCACATCGTTTGGAGGCTTGTGCAATTCTTATCCTGAGAGGGGCTTGATATGCAGGCTATTTGGATTTACAGCCCGCACGGATAAAGAAGGGCAGAAGGAACTGGTTACCTGTAAATTCATCAAAGATGAACAGGCAAAAGAATATGAAAAGGCCATTCAAGGCATTAAAAACGGCGAACCCATTCCTGTAATGAGCGATTATTATTATCGGCTTCGGGGAATCGATCATGCGCTTACCGAATTTTACCCCATCAACGAAGCCGTGGCTAAGGCCATTGAGACAGTTCTGCATTATTATGCCTATCGCAAAAGGCGAAAGCCAACAAAATGATATATTGCTTGTTTAAGGTATCAAATACAATTGAATGAAGATTTATAAGATAGAGCGAACTACATTTTTAAAAGCCAATATGGCTTATGTATGGGATTTCTTTTCATCGCCGGAAAATTTAAACAAGCTTACCCCACCAGAGGTGAGTTTTCAGATATTGAGCGATTCGGCGCAGAAAAAAATGTATGCCGGAATGATAATTAATTACAAAATCAAACCTTTTCCCATAGTTGGATTCCGCTGGACAACCGAGATTACACATTGTGAAGAAGGAAAATATTTTGTAGATGAACAACGCTTTGGCCCCTACTCTTTCTGGCATCACCAACACATTTTCGCAGAAAAAGGAAATGGGATTGAAATGACCGATATCGTGCACTATGGTCTTCCTTTCGGACCTTTAGGTACAATGGCGAATGGAATTTTTGTCAGAAAAAAACTTGAGGGAATTTTTGACTACCGGGAAAAGATGGTGACGGAAATTTTCCCCAAATAAAAAATAAGTAGGTCTCACATGAAACATTTCTAACTTATGTTTCTTAGGACAAGTCGAAAATCAGTCGTGAAATTTTTTCACTCCGGCGGTTACTCTAAGGTTAATGAAATTTTCTGCCGGAGGAATTACACAGGAAAATTTACCTGAATAGGCACAATATGGATTAAAACAATAGTTGAAATCGATCGTCATATTCTCCGCAATATCTTTTAATGTGTACTCAATATAGCGACCGCCGCCGTACGTCTCCGCTCCGGTGGTGAGGTCTGTAAAGGCCAGAAGCAGGTAATTCTTCAGCTCGGGACGCGTCTGATCGGCACTTTGGTACAAGGTAAGTTTGAATTTCTTGCCTTCTAACTTGAAGGTGAGTGTTCCATAAGGTTTATAGAGCGGCTCTCGGGTGCCGCTGGTTTTCATTTTTACAGCAGCGCCCTTTTTGATGGGCTTAAATTTTGCCGAAACACAAAATTTTTTGTCTATTTCAAAATACCTGAGTCCATCGAAATGTGCCAGAGTAGCTGAGTCCAGAATTGTTGACTCCGGGTTGAGAAATTCTTTGTCTGTTGAGTCGCGATGATACTGGAGTTTTTTGATATATTCGTCCTGTGCAAAAACGCACACCGCAGAAATTAACATTATTATAAGCGGTAAAATCTTTCTAACCATAACCTTTGCCATTGAAAATCGGTAAAAGAGACAAATTTAATTGAATTTTATGCGATACTCGCTCACCCTTGCTTTATTCATACTATTTTCTTTGAGGCTTTCTGCTCAGGACATGAAGCTTCTGGATTATGCACCCCAATACAATAAATTAAAGGTTAAAGGCCGCAACTGTAATGAAGTTCGTTACAAAGGAGATAAAGTGGCTTCCACTATACAATTGGGACAAGCCGAATTTGATGCCCAGGGAAAACTGGTAAAATACACTGAATTTTTTGCCGGTGGTAAAAAAATGGCGGAGTTCCTCTACACTTATGATGCAAAGGGGAAACTCGATAAAAATACAGTTGCTCTGGTATTCAATAACTGGGAAGTGGTTGAATTCAAACTTTCGTTTGATGCGAAAGGGAAATTAACCAGTCGTGAATTACCTCAAACCATATCCAATTTCTGGCAGAAGGAAACTTTTGCTTATAGCCCTCAGGGTGTAATGATCAAATCAGAACAATGGTATATGAATGGTGGTAAACTTGTACCCCAAACCAAACAAGATTACCCTGCTTCGCTTGCCTCGAAAGAAAATTCACTGAGCATGATTCATGATGAAAAAGGCTTGCTCATTATCAAACAATTCTTTGGAGCGGGTGGTAAGGTAGATAAGTCATGGAAGTATGAGTATTTGTATTATTGATTAGGTTTCCGGAGTTTTTGAATGTTGGATTTTATCTGAGTTGGAACTCTATTCAATTTTCAATGTTCGATGTTCATTGAGAAAAATTATTAAGCTTAGAAGCGTTACATTAACCCCCGGTGAAGATCGGTTGGATCTTCACCGGGAGATATTCAATGTTCAAACCATTCAGGATCATGATTTAATCCATTCAAAATTTTAGGTGGATAACAATGCTAAATTTTCATTACCCGAAAATTCTGCACTTGCCCATTTTGCGCAATTGAAATGGTGTAAAGCCCTTCCGGAAGATTTGAAATATCCAGATAATTACCGTTCATTCTTATCAACTTTGTAAAGTGGCCTGCACAATCATAAACAGATACTTTGATATTGGACACATTGAATTGTGATGTATCATTTATTCTCAAAATACCTGCAGTGGGATTTGGAAAACAAGTGAGTGAATGGGATTCGTTTATCGCATTTTCTATGGATATTTGTAATTCATTGTTGTATCTGGTCAAAAGTGGCCGATAACCTATTAAGGCTCCATTCTCCCAGACAACTACCTGATCCATTGACAGAATTTTACCATCATCCTGAAGTGTGGCGCAATGAAAATTGATACGCAAATCCTGACCTCCGTCATTGATGGCTTGCGGACCATTGTCGATGCTGGTATCCACGGCTCCGGTATTATCGAGGCGATAAATAAATTTGCCTGACATGTAACTGCTTCCATCAAAAGCAGTGGCCAATATGATCAGCCCGCCATCAGGTTCGATTATTAACTCGTCTGGCGCCACGTATGAAAGTGGATCGGTGTCTTCAATGATGATATAACCTCCACTGCCAAATGTGTTATCAGGATCGCCGGCTTCGGTTACTTTAAAAAGATAATTGGGATAGCCATAGGTATTGGGTTGGATGTAAATAGAATTATCGGGCGCCACAGCAATGTCCAAAATCCAATTGGGCAATCCATAAGCCGATAAACTCAAATTTAAATCGAATGTATTGTCCGGATCTCCATTGGTGTTAAAGCGATCAATTACGACACCGCTGGGAGAGGAATTGGCCATGATAATTCTTCCGTCATTGCTCATTTCCATCAGTGGATATCCAAAACCTGTTTGAAGTCCAAGGGCTTTTCCGTCTGCGCTGTAGCTTAAATCAGGTGTGAGATTGGGAAGAAGTTTCAGCACCATGCTGTACGAATTCGAGCCAACGGATAAAGCTGAACCTACAAAAATTTCTCCCGCCGGATTGCATATTATTTTGGAGAAACCGATGGGTTCCTGAAGTGCTACCCAGTTCTGTGCGAAGGTTCCGTTAAGGTTCAATTCGCAAACTGAACCCATCTGCCCTGTATTCGCACATAGGTAAATGGTTTGCTGGTTCGGAGAAAATGCGGCATCATATAGCACAGTATTTTCTATAGTTAGCACTCCAGCAGTACCAAATGAATTCACAAAGTTGCCTGTGTTATCCATTTTGATGACATAGGAATTTGAACCACTGTTGACATCCGAGAGAAACGCATATTCGAATCCATCGGCCTGTATTATACTTGAAGTAATTACATCGTTGGGCAGATCGAGCAAATCAAGCTGACCATCGCCATTCCAAAGCAGATCAGGCGTTCCGGCTTGTGCTGAGAGTAAGCTGCGGCTTACCAGGGCGCAAATGAGCATTGCACCAATTATTATTGTTTTTTTCATGACTAGTTGTTTTTACAAAATTTGAAATTCTTGTGAATCGTTGGTGTTTGAATCCTTCCTGAATACAATCCGATGGGAAGATTTTCCACATTTACACGCTGTGAGGTTATTCTTTGGGTTTGAACCAATTTTCCACTTTGATCGTAGATACTTAATTGGGTACCAAACAATTCGGATTGTCCGAAATCCAGGTTCAATTCATTGATAACCGGATTCGGAAATACCGAAATAGAAGTGGTGTTTAAGTCAATGACTGTCTGTGGTTGAGTGAAAACAAACCGTGTCAGGGTATTGTCGAAATGTATTTGCTCAAGCTCGTCCCAGTACACCATAAAATCAAAGCACAGAATTTTACCATCAGGTTGAAATTTTACGTTGGTACTATTGAGGCTAAAATTAGTGATGTCGTTATAGATAAGCGGTAAAGTTGGTACTCCAAAGGCAGCATCCATCTGGCCATTCTGATCGAATTTTGCAAAACATTTCCCTACTGTTCTTTGTGTGATGAAGCTGACATAATTTCCAACTGCGTAAATAGATTGATCAGCGCCAACGAGGATGCCATTGATTTGTAAATAGTAATCCGTACTTGTATATTCAACTGCGGCAATTCCATCATCGGAAAATGTATTGTCCAAAGAACCATCGCTGTTTAATCTTAAAATAATTTGTTGTGTTCCATATCCGGAAATTGGAGCAATATACACTTTACCATCATCCTGAATATTCAGGTCAAAATAGGAACTAAAACTACTAGAAGTCGCTACTTCCGGCGCTGCTGAAAAACCAGCATCTACAACACCGGAACTGTTCAATTTGATCAATCTATCCTGATCATTCAAGCGCCCTATCAGATATACATTTCCGTCATTGTCCACAGCCATATCATCTAATCCATGTTGTGAGCCATTCATCCAAAGCTGTTCTGGTAAAATGGCAATTCCATTGTTGCCAAAAGTTGGGTCCAAATTCAGGTTATCATCGAGACGAATGACACTTATTGAACCGGCTGTGAATTCTGAATCTGCGTCCTGATGGTAACCACCAATGACTATCTTATTGTCCACTGTTCTGGAAATAAAAAGCATTAAAAAACGATAGCCTTCCTGAGCTGGAACCTGCTGTCCCACGAGTGTTTGATCTGAAGTAATTACAACTGCTACATCTGCACTCTGTCCAATTCCAGTTTGGCTTCCAATACAGAAAATCTTACCATCCTCTTCGTCGATTACTGATCGATATCCTCCATAATTTTCAATAGTGACAATTCCGTCGGTGCCAAAAGAAGTTTGAACTGAACCATCTAGGTTGTAACACTTGATATAAGAATTGGGCGGTGGTAGAACATTGTCCACCTGTGTGGCTTGAGTGAGCGTATATATTCTATCCACTGTAGGCATTACTGCGCCAGGCAATACTGTTGAGGGATAAATTTCATTCGCTATCAATCCTTGTTGCCCAAAGCCTGTATCGAATGCTATGGATTGTGAAAAAGCTGCTGGAGTAAGGGCAATAAAAGCCAGTCCCACCAAAAGTAGAGTTGATTTCATGTTGATTTGTATTGGTTGTTTTTAGTAAGAGACGGGAGTTGATTTTATTCCATAAAATAATTTTTTATTTCTTGAAATTAGTTTTTAGAACTGCATAAAAGCATCATTCATTTAACTCTATATTAAATCATTATAGTCTGGATGAAATATTGTCAATTTGCTATAATTCGCAACATATAATCAAAATTGTATCACCCTGTTGGGGTTTTTGTCACGGTGAATTCTGTTTTTCTATCATCATTACAGCCCGCTGGGCTTGGTGAATATGGAATTCTAATTTTTCTATCATCATTACAGCCAGATGGGCTTGGTGAATATGGAATTCTGCTTTTCTATCATCATTACAGCCAGGTGGGCTTGGTGAATATGGAATTCTAATTTTTCTATCATCATTACAGCCCGATGGGCTTGGTGAATATGGAATTCTAATTTTAAAAAAAACAAAAAAAAAAGATTGGCTTGTTTAATATGAAATAATTTTTTTAAA
>JANNEQ010000164.1:0-5450 GCA_031378885.1 Flavobacteriales bacterium | reverse complement strand
TTCATAACGATCTAATTTTCAGCAATATATAGATTTATTCTGAAAATTAATTTCAAATCGTTTTAGTAAGAAAATCACCTGTAGTGCTTTCTCTGATTGAGTTGCGTCATTTTTATTTTTCCGTCAACGCAACGCTAGTGTCCGTTTATATGAGAAAAGTATTCATTTCATTAGCGTTTATAATAAGCTTTAGTCCTCACTTTTTCTCACAAAAAAATGACTCACTTATTTATCAAACAGAACAAGTCCTTATTTCAGAAAAACGACTCAGCGACCTTCCATTCGACCAAAGCGCCAGAAACATTCAGGTCATTACGCGCGCCCAATTGGCCCAGCTTCCTGTACAAACCCTCAACGAAGCTTTGCTCTATATTGCCGGAGTTGATTTGCGCGAGCGCGGTCCGCAAGGCACGCAGGCCGACATGAGTTTGATGGGCGGCACATTCGAACAGACCTTAATTCTGATCAATGGCATTCCCATGCGCGATCCACAAACCGGACATCACCTTATGAACCTGCCAGTGGATATTGAACAAATCGAAAGAATTGAAATAATGAAAGGCACTGCAGGCAGAATTTATGGCGCCAATGCTTTAGCCGGTGCCATTAATATTATTACCAAAGACCCTGGCAACTACGGATCGAATGTACAATTTTATACCGCCAGTAGTTTTGAAAATGATTCTGTACTCGACGTTCCCTATCATGTCATTGGTTATCGCGTAGGAACATCTTTCAAATCCAAAACCACTTCACATTCCATACAATTCAGTGGATTGGAATCCAGCGGCTACCGATACAACACCTACAATTCTCAGAAAAAAATCGGCTATCAGGGAAGATTTAATATCGGCACTTCAACACTCGATTTGATGGCAGGTACTTTCTTCAACCAATTCGGGGCCCGTGATTATTATGTTACACCCTACGACATCGACGCAGGCGAAACCGTGAACACGAGCTACATCGGAACAAGATTGAAAACAGAATGCGGCAAATGGACTTTGCGTCCCGCATTGTACTACCGGTACAACACAGACCATTACGTTTTTACAGAAAAAGATCCATCAGTTTATGAAAACCAACATTACAGCACGGCCGCTGGTGCAGAGTTGCACGCCAGCAGAAAAAATAAATTGGGACAACTCGGATTGGGCATTGAACACCGCACAGAATTGATTCGCAGCAACAATCTTGGTAAGCATGAAAGATTTTATTACAGCGCTTATGCCGAACAGCGCTTTAGTTTCAAGCACGACATACAAATTACGGCAGGTTTAAACACACAATACAATACAGATTATGGATTGAAATTTTATCCCGGAATTGAAGCCAGTGCTCCCTACAAAAACTTCAGGGTATTTATCAATTCAGGAATGGGTAGTCGTCTGCCTTCTTTTACAGATTTGTACTACGAAGATTCCGGAAATCTGGGCAATGCCAACCTCAAGCCAGAATCGGCTCTGACCACTGAAGGTGGTTTGCGCTATGTGAATGGCGCTTTGCAATTTCAGGGAAGTTATTTTGTAAGAAAAACAACTGAGTTCATTGATTTCCTCAGGGCGAATGACACTGAAAAGTGGGTTCCTCAAAACTTCCAGTCTATCCGTATCAGCGGCCTGGAATTGAGCGGTTCATATCTGTTCGTTTCTGGTGATCAATTTTTCCGGCCCGTTGCCATAAGAGCTATGTATACCAACCTGGCAAGTGATCTGGGAATTTTGCGCGATGCAGAAAGAAAATACGTGCTCAACAATTTAAAAAATCAACTCACAGGTCAGTTCACCTTTGGCACATCAAAATTTGTGGAACATACATTCGCAGTGCGTTACTCCGAGCGCATTGGCGGAATCAATTATGCCGTTGCCGATTACCGTTTGGCGGTAAAGGTGAAAAAATTCCTTATTAACGCAGACATTACAAACCTCTTCAATCGATTCTACGTAAGTCAGGGAACCATTCCAATGCCCGGACGCTGGTTCAGGCTGAGCATTGGACTTAAATTTTCATAAGACTTAAAAGACTATATTTTTTTGTAATAAAATTCCGATTACATTTCGCCCATGAAAATACTAATCACCGGAGGAGCAGGTTTTATCGGCTCACATGTCGTAAGACTCTTTGTAAACACGTACCCACAATACCAGATTTTTAATCTGGACAAGCTGACTTATGCCGGAAATCTGGCCAATCTTACCGATGTGGAAGACTCGGGCAATTACACCTTTATCAAAGGAGACATCACCGATAAAGAATTTATCAGGTCGTTATTTACCAAAGAGAAATTCGATGGTGTAATACACCTTGCAGCAGAAAGCCACGTGGACAGAAGTATTACCGGTCCGGATGCATTTATAGAAACCAATGTAGTGGGCACGGCCAATTTGCTGGGGGCAGCTTTGGAAATCTGGAAGGGCAATATGGAAGGCAAAAGATTCTACCATGTCTCTACCGACGAAGTATTCGGCTCATTGGGTGCAGAAGGCAAATTCGATGAAAGTACAGCCTACGATCCGCGCAGCCCATATAGCGCGAGCAAAGCCGCCAGCGATCATATTGTAAGAGCTTATGGCCATACGTATCATTTACCCGTGGTGATTTCCAATTGCAGCAACAATTATGGCAGCCACCATTTTCCCGAAAAATTGATTCCCCTTATCATCAACAATATCAAACATTTCAGAGACTTGCCGGTATATGGCAAAGGTGAAAATATTCGCGATTGGCTCTGGGTGGAAGACCATGCACGCGCCATCGACGTTATATTTCACAAAGGCAAAGACCTGGAGACCTATTGCATTGGCGGCAACAACGAATGGAAAAACATCGATGTGGTGCGTCTGTTGTGCAAGTTGATGGATGAACGCCTTAAGCGCGAGCCGGGAGCTTCAGAAAGGTTGATCAAATTTGTCACAGACAGGCCCGGGCATGACGCGCGTTATGCCATTGACGCCACCAGGTTGAGGGACGAATTGGGCTGGGAACCCACACAACCATTTGAGAAATTGCTCGGACAAACGGTAGATTGGTATCTGAATAACGAAACCTGGCTGGAAAACGTGACCTCAGGAGAATACCTCAAATACTATGACACTCAGTACACACGTTGATCAGATAGACTTCAAAAGAAGTATTACCTTTGCGGCCTAAGCAATTGCAATGAGTTTCTTTAAGAAATGGGCGCGCGTAAAAGAAGAAAAGACCGAACCCTTTGATCTGGGTTTAATCGGGATTGATATGCACAGCCATCTCATTCCGGGCATTGATGATGGTGCACAGAACATTGAAGAATCCATTCAACTCATTACTTACCTCAAAGAATTGGGGTTTAAAAAGTGTATCACCACTCCCCATATTTTCAGTGACATGTACAAGAACAGTCCTGAAACCATTTTGCCCGGACTTGATTTGGTGAGAAAAGAGTTGAAATTCCGCGAAATTGAAATGGAGATCGAAGCCGCTGCAGAATACTATTGCGACGAACATTTCGAAGATTTAATTGAAAAAAAAGAGCTGCTTACTTTCGGTAAAAATTATGTTCTATTCGAAATTTCATTTGCGGCAGAGCCTGCCAATCTTGCACGAGCAATATTCAATTTGCGGTTAGCCGGCTACAATCCCATCATGGCACATCCTGAACGTTACGAATTCTGGCACAACGATTTTTCGCGCTACCAAAGTTTGTTGGACAAAGATGTGCTGATACAGGTGAACACCAATTGTTTCACTGGTCAATATGGCCCCGGTGCAAAACGTATTGCCGAAAAACTTGCACGCGAAGGCATGATTCATTTTGTCGGATCAGATTGCCACCACATGGGGCACATCGAATTACTCAATAAATCTCGGACCAATCCTGTGCTCAAGAAATTGGTGGAAAGTGGTAAGTTGATGAATGGGACTTTATAATTTCATTGGAATGAAATTCATTTTACAAATTTTACCCTTCATAATCATTCTGTTCTTTTGGTCATGCGGAAGTGAACCCGTCACACATCAGGAACCACCAGCACAGACTCAAACCACTACCCCGGAAGCACTCCGCGAAGAAGATGAAAAAATCATAGCCTGGGGTGAGAGAATAATGGCCGTACATTATTCTGATTCAGAAATAGGAGTTCACCTGGACAGTGTAATAAAAGCTGAAGATACATTATTCGAAAAAGTAAAACGCACTGAATTTAAAGACCCGACCGAATACAATTACTGGCATAGAGGGCGGATGAAGTTTCCTTCGAAGGCGAGGGCTTATAGAGATGCTTTGATCAACAAGTAAAAAACTTTGTCGGGAATATAACGGAGGGTTGGGTTAAAGTGATAAATTTCATCCAAAGAAATCATCATAAAACTAAACTCTGAAATCGGGATTTACATTAATACATTTCAAGGATCAACCGCAAAAGTTGGGGAGTGACTGACTTTGATTTGAAAAATTGACCAAGCCTGAAAGGCTTTAAGGTTATTAACCCCGGGTGCAACCCGGTGGCCTGGAAATAAAGTAGCGCAACACAACTCCAGCGGAGTTGAATGTTAACCTGGCACATGCCATAACAGAATAAAATTGAATAAAGTAAATTTTACAATTCACAGAACTACCTAAATATTTGTATCAGTTTTTCAACCTCGATTTTAAAACTCAAATACAATGAGTACCCATATTCAAACCCTTTATCAGATCGTTTTTAGTACGAAAGAGAGAGAGAAAGTCCTCCGGAAAAATAGTAGAGAAGAATTATTCAAATATGTTTGGGGCATTCTTCAAGCCAAAAACTGTTATCTCTATCGGATTAATGGAGTTGAAGATCATATTCATATTCTAACCAGCCTTCATCCATCCATAGGCCTTTCCAAGCTGGTCAAAGACATAAAAGTATCAACAAATAAATGGATAAAAGAGAAAAATATTTTTGATGAATTTGATCATTGGCAAGAGGGGTATGCGGCATTTACGTATGCGCACTCATCAATGAATAATTTGGTTAGGTACATAAAGAATCAGGAGGCACACCACCACAAAATGAGCTATGAAGAGGAACTGCGGAAACTACTGATTGAACACAATGTAAAATTTGATGAGAAATATCTCTTGTGAATCGAAAATGGCTTGGAGGTGAGTTGAAATCAAGGTTTGTTTTTCCAGACATTCAACTCCGCTGGAGTTGAAGGGCAATCTTGAGTCATCGAGCCACCGGGTTGCACCCGGGGTTAATAACATTGAAGTCCTGCGGACTTATGCAATCCTCTATAATCAGATATATTCTTCGTCAACTTTTGGTTGTCACAGATAAACAATTATGCAATTGATACACATTGACCCGTCCTAAAATTGGTTGACTGTTTTAGCTGCTTAATTGGTCAATTTGTTTGTAAATGTATTTGTTTTGTTTTTGTTTTTGCTAAAATATTTGATTTGCCCTTGTGAAGCGGATGTCGGACTTGTGGGGACTTGT
>JANNEQ010000131.1:0-5668 GCA_031378885.1 Flavobacteriales bacterium | reverse complement strand
TCAAGTGTTTGCTTTAGGCTTCCTTCAGATTCCAATTCACAATGGACACCCTTGCCATCAGCTAATGATAAGTACTGCAACTCTCATTCGGGACTTGCACCCTAGAGATAATTGACATGCCTGACACACTAAAAAAACCCGCTGGTTTTCACCAACGGGTTTTACTGTTCTTTAAAAGTCAAATATTATTCAACCACAATCTTAGCCGAAGCTTTGTGGCCATTCAATTCGAATTCCACCTGGTAGAAACCTGGCGCGATATTGTTCAGATCAAGCTCGTTTCTGTTTCCACCTACACTGGTATTCCATTGTGTATTCAAAACAACTTTACCCACCTGATCCAATAAACGAACTTGCATCAACCCGAAAGTAGTACTTTCAAAATTTACAAACAAAGCAGATGATGCAGGATTGGGATACAAATTCATATTGTTTGTACCAATCACTTCTTCAATACCAGTAAATATAATTTGTACCTCCGTTCTCTCACCAACACAATCAAAAGATGGAGTCTCTACATGCCAGTCGTAGAAGAAGTAATAAGCATTATCAAAATTATTTCCCTGAACCGTGGTTCCCGTAATTGAACCTAAAGTGCCCAGACTATAAGGGAAATCATAGGGAGTTCCAGTTGAAAAATCCTTGTCTCTCCATAAATCCACAAGACTGCTGCTTACTTTAAGACCATATCCATTGCCCTGTGGCACAAATAGGTCAAGATTAACCACTTGTTCTCCGCCTGGAATATTGTATGTACCCTGCGATACAACGTTACCACCTGCGTCAACCACTTGTATGGTTCTGTTTCCAGGAGCCTCAGAAAATACTTTAACCGTTTTGATCACTATATCCTCATAAGCATCAAATACCAACCAATAAGATGCAGTGCCAAAATAAGCACTTTCACTGCTGTTATCCTGATCTGATCTACCACCGTCACCGGGAGTACCTCCATAAATCAATGCATCTTCCACCCAATATGAAGTAGAAGCATTTATGATTGGTGTGGTAAAATCATTGCCTGTAGCCAAAGGTGTTGTTGCGTTTTGGGTGGCGTACCAGCGAATATTATTTCCTGTGGCAGATAGTGTCACAGTTGACGGGCTGGTAAGGGTTACGTCATTTACATTAACCGCCGAAGGTGCATCATAAACTATGATTTCTACTGCCTCTGATGCAAGCGTTTGGCAAGGTCCAGTTACCTGAACATTGTATGTGCCACTTGTAGTTACCGTAATAGCCGGAGAGATTTGCTCATTACTCCAAACATAAGAATCACCAGATGAAGAGATAAGCTGAACCGAACCACCTTCGCAAAAGATTAAATCGCCATCTATGGTAATAGAAGGGATTGGATCATTCTGCACTACCACTTCTATTGTATTGGAAACTCCTCCACAACCCAATTCATCCCATGTAATAAGGTGATATGCACCTGACTCGGTTACGGTAAGTGTAGATTCTGCTGAACCATCAACCCAGGTATAATTTACATCAGCTTCATCCACATTGAGCACAACAGACTCGCCCGGGCAGATAGAAGTATCATCCTGAGTTGAAATAACTGCAATCGAAGGTTGACATTCACCTTCAATTATTTCATGCCAGGTATTGATGGCAGGGTTTTGAATTACCTGAACTCCACCTGCAGGCCAGAATATAATCGCATATTCAACACTTGTAGCAGAACCTATTCCGAAATGGCATATTTGTGTATTGGTAATACCATAGCTTTCACCAGCTCGTACCTCACGGATTTGTGTGCCCCATGGGCCATGAATTTCAACAATTGCACCTACTGCTTCTTTGTTGCTCATGGTACCTTCGAGGTCAAAAGCGATGAAGCCGTTGTCCCCACCATTGTTTAAAAACAGAATGTCATCATTCTCTAAAATTGGATTTATATAACCGTCACCATAACCTGCGTAGAGATCCAGATAACCATCATGATTCAAATCTCCGATCGCAAAAGTGTGCATTCCGTTGTCAGAAGGGAATGTATTCGGAATATTAGTAAATGTCATATCGCCATTGTTGTGGAAATAACGGTGAACACCACCTGCATGTATGAGGTCGAGGTATCCGTCATTGTCAAAATCATGGAATTTAGCCTGAAGATAGAAGCCTGATAATGCCAGACCAGAACCTGCAGTAACATCGGTAAAATATCCCAGTCCGTTATTCTCGTAAATTTCGAGGGTATTGCTATGTGTGGTCAGAAAGCAATCAAAATCACCATCATTATCCAGATCGGCAAAATCGCTTGTCCAAGACTGTTGTAAATTGATCAAACCGCGCTCACCAGCTTTATCTGAATAGTTGTTGTTCCCATCATTCACAAGAAGAACATTTGTTCTGCGCGGATCGTAAGGATCGTCAATAAACTGTCTGCATTTAGCAATGAAACAATCTAAATCTCCGTCGCGGTCAAAGTCAGTAAATACAGAACCGTAGTTTCCGCTGTTGTCGTTTCCATTTACTTCCGGGTAGAAAGTAAGATTCATCATCGCAGCACCGTTAGCGAATGTACCATCACCATTGTTGTGCAGTATGGCAGAATGTCCATCGTCATGACAGATAAAGGCATCGAGCCATCCGTCATTGTCAATATCCCCTATACATGAACCCTGCGTAAAGATATTGGCCCACTGAAGCTCCGTTTGAGCGAAGACTGTCGGGCTGTCAATATTAATGACGTGCACATTGTCATAGCTTCCACCACAAATTACATCCAGGTGACCATCGTTATCAATATCACCTACGCTCATACCCCATTGCCCTTCAGAAGATACAACGCCATAATCACTCATTTCAAATGTGCCATCCATCTGCTGATATGCCACAAACAAGTGCACACTCTCGTCCATAATAACAATGTCGTCCAAGCCATCGTTGTCCATGTCCACCACTCCGGTAACACCACCACTATGGGAGGCAACGGGCAATAAACTGTTTGAATTGGTAAAAGACTGACTAATCATCAATGTGCTGAATAGCATAAATGACGTCGCCATTAAGTAAATTTTCTTCATGGAATAATTATAAATTCGTTAAACTGGTTAGAACTTCCTTTTTTTATTGCAGGTTTTTGGAAGTGTGGGTCAAACATAGTTGATTTTGACCTAATTCTCTACTGGTCAATTGATACAAAAGACTTTCTCCCTTGGGAAGCTGAAAGGGAACAAAAAAAAATATTTCTGGCAACCTTTATTTCAAACAGTTGAATTTCAAACAAGTGAACAACCTCACTTCGAAATAATCCGCTGAACAAAAATTAAATCCAACCACCTTTCGAACTTCCAGGAAACTTCTTTGAGTTCTGCACATTTCTCAAAACCCAGTTGATAATGTAGTGCAAGGCTGGTTTTGTTCTCTCCGTCAATTCCACCAATCATCACATGAACACCTCTTTTTTCGGCTTCCACAATAAGATGGCTCAGCATGGACTTTCCCATTCCCTGTCCTCTTTTTTCGGGATGAACATAAACCGAATGCTCCACAGTTCTCTTATAGCCGGGCCTGCTTCTGAAAACGCCCCAGGAACCGAACGCCCAAGCCTTTTGGTCTTGTTCAATTACGAAAAGCGGAAAATTTCCAGTCATTTTATCCTGAAACCATTTTTCAATATAGGCATAGCTAAATACTTCGTATTCATATACCGAAGTGGTATTTACAATGGCATCATTATAAATTTCCAGAATGTCATTCAGGTCATTCTCCGTTGCATTTCTAATGGTCATTTTAAGAAATAATTAAAGCATCAATAAATTTTCAATGGTATTGGAATGATGAAGATCATGAAGCCAGATCAGGTTTACATGCTCCAACAGACTCACATCCCTGTTGAGTTCCGGATTCAATGACTTGAGGTGTTCTTCTTTTCCTCTGAATTTTTCAAGCATTTTCGCATGAGGGGTTCTGATGTCTGCAAATTCTTCGATAATTTTACTAAACCTGCTGCGGTTGTATTGAGCCCCAATGGTGTCCATGTTGTGTCCATTCCAAGGGCGAAGTACCGGGTTGCCGCTCATGAAATCATCCAGTCGGGCAATCCACAGCGACTCCATGGTGAGCAGATGACCGGCGTGCTCATTTGCACTCCAGCAACCATCCTTAACAATCCCGGCGTTGGAGTCCGAATGCTTTTCCAGCAGCGCGCTCAGGCGATCTGGTGAAGACTTTAGCAAATCCATCACCTCATCGAAAGGCTTGAGATTGCACTGATCCATTATTTGTTTGGCGTGCCAGTTCACTTTTTTAGAATAATAAAATAATTGGGCAAGATTATGACATGAATCAATTCACATTGCATCGCATCGGAATTATCTTCGGCCAAACTTATTCCCGTTATGAAAGTCCTTCGATACCTTGTTACAGTCTTGCCTTTCATTTTCGTGGCACTGCCTTCCTGCACGGACACACGCGCATCTGAGATAAAGTTAAAAAACCCCTATGCCACGGCCGAATACAATGATGCATTCAAAGCTTATTGGTTTGCTGGTGACGCAGAACTTACCTCTTATAAACTTGAGCAGGCACGCTATGGCGAGATTCATCAGGGAAATGCAGTAACTATTTTTGTAACCGAACCTTTTTCTAAAAGCAAAGAAGTAAAACTCGATGACGCCATTGGAGCGGGCGCTGACAAAGTAGATGTTTTAAAACTCAATTTCACCAAAACTTTTAATACAGGAATCTATCCGTATTCGCTGATAACATCCATATTCAGTCCACTGGAAAGCACTGACAAGATTTCAACGAGTTTAAAATTATCCATGAGTGTGCAGGAATGGTGCGGCCATGCCTTTGTGCAGATGAATCTGAAAGGTGAACAATATAAAGTCCAGCAGAATTCTTATTTCGAAAGTGAGGGCGACCAGGTATTTGCATTAGACAACACTTTGTGTGAAGACCAGATCTGGACCCTGATCAGAACCACTCCGCACCTCTTGCCTACCGGAAAGTTCAACCTCGTGCCGTCTCTTCAATATTCCAGACTGATGCACGAAGAAATTAAAGCTTATGCAGCCGAGGCGAAAATGCGAGTAGAATCAGGAATGGTTTATTATACTTTAATTTATCCGCACAACCAACGCAAGCTCGAAATTCGTTTTACTGAACAGGCTCCTTACTATATAGAAAGTTGGGAAGAAACTTACAAAGACGGCTGGGGAGAATCGGCAAAAATACTTACCACAAAAGCCACCCTTTTAAAGCGCATAAAAAATGCATATTGGGAGCACCACAACAACTCGGATGCATATTTGAGGACAGAGCTGGGGTTGTAATACCGATTTGGTATCTGTTTTAGTACAATCTGCGCTGCGCTTGATTCTACTAAACAGCTACTCTCTCGGCATTTACCACTGTATCATTTCTCCCAGTGCATGGACTAAATTGAAATGAACATTGGTAAAAGTTCAAGTGGCAAAGGCGGAATTCAGTTCAGATCAATTTGTCTTTTTTCCACTCCCGGAAAACCACTCCATTGATTAATAGCGATTTGCGAGGTCATTTTTATTTAGCTTTTCACTAGCGTTGCGTCTTTAAAAGCTCATTGTCAATTGATTAGGATCGGTGTTTGCGTTTTTTTGTATTTCAGTCTCCTGAAACAGCTCTTTTATTGGGGTTTTGTCGAATATGTTAGCAGAGAAAATTTGTAATATTT
>JANNEQ010000122.1:0-20346 GCA_031378885.1 Flavobacteriales bacterium | reverse complement strand
TCATAACGATCTAATTTTCAGCAATATATAGATTTATTCTGAAAATTAATTTCAAATCGTTTTAGTAAGAAAATCACCTGTAGTGCTTTCTCTGATTGAGTTGCGTCATTTTTATTTTTCCGTCAACGCAACGCTAGTGGGGCGCTTATACTTTTCTTTTGCGGATAAAGCTAACTTCTACCGCGATTGCCTGGCTCCTCTATTCTTTCGGACTCTCAATATGCCAAGAGTGAATGATATTTTTGCTATTGAACTAAGTGCAGATGACAGCGAATTGCCTCGGAAAATATGTATTCCTTACCTGAATGGGGGCTTGTTTGATCAGGACGCCATTGAACCTACTGAAATACAAATTGATCCGACCCTGTTTGAATCATTGTTTAGATTCTTCGATCAATATAATTTCACCATTGACGAGAACAGTCCTGATGATAAAGACATCGGAATTGACCCTGAAATGCTGGGACTTATCTTTGAGAATCTCCTTGAGGACAATAAAGACAAGGGTACTTTTTATACTCCTAAAGAAGTAGTGCACTTTATGTGCAAAGAATCACTCAGTCAATATCTTCAAGGAAAACTGCAAGGACGCGCAAGTTTAAGTGAATTGCGAGAAATTGATAAGTTGGTTAAGGGTATTGACTCTATTCATCAGGCCACAATTCAAAACTTTGCCTTAGATCTGAACAAAGCTCTGATTGATATTAAAATTTGTGATCCCGCCATTGGCAGTGGTGCCTTTCCGATGGGGATGGTTTTCGAAATACTGAAGCTTCGCAAGAAACTTTTAGGCTATTCTGAGAAGGCCGAAAATTTCAATTACCATTTGGAGAAAAAAAGAATTATAAAAGAAAGTATATACGGAGTTGACTTAGATAAGGGTGCTGTGGATATAGCACGTCTCCGCTTTTGGTTGTCATTGATTGTTGACGAGCAGGAGCCACAGCCTTTGCCCAACTTTGATTACAAAATAATGCAGGGTAATTCACTTCTTGAGAACTTTGAAGGCATTGAATTGGATGGACTGGTCAAAGACACTAACTCACCACAAAATATTCAGCCAACTTTGGGAGAGGAGTTCGATGTTGCCAAAGAGCCGGAACTTTCTTACGGCCAAAAATTTGAACTTAAGCAAGCAGTAAAAAACTATTTCGAAGCCGACAATTCAGATGAAAAGCATGCATCACATAAGAAAATTGATAAAGCTGTCTTGAAATACCTGAAAGATAGTATTCAAGATGCCCGGGATAAAATAGGATTGAAATATGCCGATTCAAAAAGAAAATGGGAAAAAGCAAACCAATCTGGTCTAAAAACACAAGCAAGCGGAAAACTTTTTACAGATATAAAAAAATACGAAACCGAAATTGAAGAGATATCGAAAAAAGAAGAACGTTTGCTTAAAATTGCCCGAAATGAAGAAAAGCCTTATTTCTTATGGCATCTTTTTTTTGGCGATATTATTTCTGAGCAAGGTGGATTCGATATTGTTATAGCCAACCCACCATATGGAGTAGATGTCGATGACGAAACCCAGAAAAAATATGGCCTTGGAAACAAGGATAGTTACGGTGTTTTTATGGCGCTTGCTACTAAGACATTACTCAAGAATAATGGTGTATTATGTTATATAATAAGCGACACCTGGCTGACCATCAAGACGCATTATAAGTTGCGTGAAAACATGCTCAATTGGAATATTCGCTCTGTTATAAGGCTCCACAAAGATTGTTTTAATGCGACTGTTAATTCATGCATTCTGACTTTAATAAAATCGAAAGTCGGCGAACAAAATGAAATCATAGCCGCTGATCTTACCAATTTATCTACAAGAAAAGATGTTCACTCACTACGCGACAAACTCTATGCTTTGGAAAATTATGCAGGCCAATACACCCTGGAATTTGCTGTATACAATTACCATCAAAATCTCCTGAATAGCAATAGTAATAAGCCTATTATAGTAGCAAGTCCCAAACTATTTGCGCTGATGAACAACACCACTTCTGCTGCACGAATGGAGTCTTGGAATGATAGAAGTGAAGTGGTAGTGCGTACCATTGAAATCAACGACAAAGAAATAGATCTAATCAGATTTGGTGATATTGCAGAGGTTAAGCAAGGTTTGGCCACCGGAGATAATGATTATTACCTCTACCAAAATCCTAATGTACGCGGCAACTACAAAGTCATCAACGAATTCAGGCAATATCTTCTAACAGAAGAAGACCTCAACAAAATCCGGAACAACAACGAAATTCGATTGAAGGTAATTGATTTGGGTATTCATAAATCCAAAAAGGATCAGGGTTTTGACAGTCACAGATATTTTGGAGGTAGATTCATTGTTCCCTACGACAAAGGAGGAGAAAGCGATAGCAACGACGGTTGGTTACCTAATTATTATGTCCCTACTAATTACTTTATTGATTGGAGCTCGATTGCAGTAAATCGTCTAAAAAGTTTGACTTCTAAGCAAAGAAATTTGGCTATGAAGAAAACCGGCGGAGATGATAGATTATGCAGTAGATTCCAAAATAAAGAGTTTTACTTTAAATCTTCAATCACATATTCTCCAACGGGAATTTACTCTCCTACTTTTCGATTGGATAATAATGGTCTATTTGACAAAGAGGGATCCTGCATTTTTTTATCTAATCATTCAATACTATTCGCAATAGGAATATTGTGCTCGAAATTGCACCGATACTTCCAAAAGCATGTTATCAATGGTACAGTTCACTCAATGCCAGGTGATATCGTTCAGTTTCATTTTCCATCTTCAAAAGACAATAAAGTCTCTGAAATTGAAAACCTTGTTCACAACCTTATCATTAATCAGCGTAGTAATTTGCGATATAATTATTTTTCAGAAGAACAAAAGCAAATAGATCAACTGGTATATAATTTATACGGTCTTAATGCCGAGGATATTAACGAAGTTGAAACTTGGTTTGCAAGACGTTATCCGAAACTAGCCCAATATGCCGACATTAAAAACCCAGAACTATTGTCCAATTTATCAATTGCTGTTGAAACCAGCCAGCAAAGGATATTAGAGTTTATTCGACAAGGTGAAAGTCGCACAATGGAATTCAAGCATACCTTGCGATGGGATGTAAGGGAGTCGAAAGTTGCTGAACACATTGAGCATAGTGCATTCAAAAATATTGCGGCATTTCTTAATACAGACGGAGGTACATTACTCATTGGGGTGAATGATGATGGAGGAATTGAAGGACTAGATTTAGATTTCGACTCATTCTCAAAAGGGAATAAGCAAGACGAATGGGCCAAACATTTTGACAATTTGGTAAGTAAATACCTTAACAACGCCCACAACCAGCTAATAAAGTTGAATTTTGAACAGATTGAGAATAAAGTTATTGCAGTCATACAAGTGTCAGCCTCACCTTCTAACGTGCTCTTAAATAATAAAGGTAAAGAGGAATTCTACATCAGAAGAAATTCAAGTGCCGCTCAGCTTAGCGCAAAAGAAATGTTAGAGTGGGCTCAAACTAAGTTACATAAAGTATAAGAGTATTAGCATAAACATTTTTTGGGGAGGATGGACAAGGTGCTAAGGCCAAACACTGATTGGCTTTAGTAATCACCCCACCACAAACCTCCTCACAACTCTCAAATCCCCCTGCACCATTTCCAAAATATAAACCCCACTTGCATATCCGGAGGTGTTGATGTCGTAGTACCTTATATCAACTGGTTCGGGTTGGATGGTGAATTTTTCTATGCGCTGTCCGGAGGTGTTGTAAATACTGAGCTCGATTGGATCACAGAGGGAATTAAAAACTACATGAAGAACGTCGTTTACCGGATTGGGATAATGCCATTGATAGAGTTCGATGGGGGCAAAAATTAATAAATGCAATGGTGGATCGGAGACCGGTGGCGCCGCATTCTGCACCATTACAATTTCTTCATCGGGCATGTATAAGAATGGAATGTCCTTATCTACCTTGATCAATTCTCCCGGAATAGTATAATAATCTGTTGATGCTTGTGTGCTTGTATAAATCCATTGCGAGGTGCATGACTGGTTATCCAATGAAGCAATCAGGTATCCGTTGCTGCTTTGTTCAATCCAATGAATGTGCGGGTTGATTTGTTGAAATGCAGTTATATCACCAACGGTGTGGGGTGATGAGGTTAATGCACAAACCACCATCTCAACACCGGCAGAGCCCACCTGGGTTGAGTCATTGTAATTTGGCAATGGCAATTCGCCGGCCCAGGAACTGTGGTAGTCTCCGGCATAACTTACTACATTTTCAATTTCATTTGTTGCAATAAATTGCAAGAGTGAATCACGTTCAGGCCGATAGCCCTCCCATAAGTCGCTGTCGATCGGATAGCCTTGTAAACTGATTGCGCGATTCATCATCACACTATTAAATATAATATTCCAATTACCACTTTCGGTTGCCAGCATTTCATTTTTTACCCAATCCAATTGTTCGGCGCCCAGAATGCTGCGCTCAGTATCGTTGACTTCGGCTGATGAAGCCGGAACTTGCTGCACTCTGCCCTGCATGCGCGAATCCATAAAAATCATGTTGGCCATTCCCGGAATAGAAAAACTCCTGTTGATGGTTCCGTTATTGTTTTCGCGAATGGGCATCCATTCGAAATAGGCTTGTTTGGCGGCCTGTTTGCGGTCTTCCCACGAGCCCATGCTGTCCAGGTGTCCGTTGGCACCATCTACCCATGAGTCGTCTGCAAATTCGTGGTCGTCCCAGAGGGTGTACCAGGGCAATTGTCTTCTCAGCAATTGGGCATCTTTGTCTGCCGCTACCTGCGCATGTCGCCGGCGGTAGTGTTCGAGTGTGTAGGCAGTAAATGGTGGATCTGCTGCGCGTCCTACCCCACCCGATCCGCCAGATTCGTAATAATAATCGCCGAGATGAACGACGGCCTGCAGATCATTGCGCGTGGCGGCATCGCGGTAACCATTAAAAAATCCAATCTCGTAATTTGAGCAGGAGAAGGCAGCGAAACAAAATCGCTCCGGATGATCGGGAAGTGTATGCGTGCGGCCTACATCGCTTTCGATTCCTTCAAAGGAAAAGCGATAGTAATACCAGGTTCCGGCTGAGAGTCCGGTGACATCTATTTTAGCTGTAAAATCGCGGTCGATGTTCGTGGTGATGGTTCCAGAATATAATATTTGATTGAAAGTAATATCTGATGCGATATACCATTTTACTTCGGCAGATAGAAGGAAATATGGGGGACTGAGATGTGTCCACAAAATTACCTCATGTTGGGTGGCATCGCCTGATGCTACACCATGTCTGAAAGGATAGACCAAAGTGTCGCATTGGGCGGTGATATTTTTCGAAAGACAAAACAAAGCCAAGAGTAAAGCCAGTCCATTTAAAGCTATTCTTCTGTTAGAAACAATTGACATTATTATAGAAGGAACCATTGTGTTCGCCATAAAATTACTACCCGTTTTCTTTTTTGAAAAGTAATACCAACTTGAATATGGTTCATGATAAAATTCCGGGGTTAAAAATCGAGGGGTTTTAATGGGGTTAAATTAGAAAGACCGTATCAACAGCAAAAGTTGGGGAGTGATGAAGCGAATTGTATGGATGCACTATGTCCGGAGGACATTAATTTTATTAGCCCCGGGTGGAACCCGGTGGTCCGATAGTAAAAGAAGATTCAACAACTCCAACGGAGTTGAATGTTATGCTTTAAGACCTATTATTTACTTATCTGGAATCTTTCAAATCGAGTCACAATCGAAATTCAACTCCTTTGGAGTTGTGGGCCACCATTAGGATCATGAGCCGCCGGGTTGCACCCCACAACCAGTTAGGTTTGGGCGGGCCGGGCTTGACAACATTAAAGCCTGCTTGTTCAATTTTTCAAATCAAAGTCACTCCCCGACTTTTGCGGTTGATCTGAAAGACTTCCTGATTTTATTCGTCCGGCCACCAACCGGACGGTAGGTAATAAAACTAAAGTACCCTCGAACCGTCCGGGAAAACAACAACTCATAAAAAGCCGTCTTTGACAAGAACCCCATAAAGCAGCCCATTTTTTGTCTGTAATTTTTGACAGGGTGAAATCAATAGCTTACTATTTGGCCCTTTTTTCAGTGTTCTGATTTTTATGCCCTGAAATTTCTGGGTGCAAAAACGACCACCAAAGTTGCAGGCGGATTTTCGCGGGCGAAAAAAACCGCCCGTGAAATTCCGCCCGTAGATTTTTCAAGTGAAAAAATGTCCGGTTTGAGTTGCTGATGAGAAATGCCAATCAACGATTGCGTATTCATTTCGGAGGCTATTTCATACAGTTAAAACAATGCCCGGGAACTTCATCGTCCTGATTAACTGTCTGTTAAGTTGACGACTGTACCTTGAGGGCGTCAGATTGAGGCCTCGCCAATGAGGGGCTGAAAAAATGACATAATTTTGTGGTTGAAAATCCACGGGCGAAATTTTCCGCCCGTGAATTTTCAACCGCAAATCCGACATGACTAAAAATGGGGACTTTGAGAAGGGGTTTATGCCTGAGTTGCGCTGTAAACATAATTTTACTTTGCCTGAAATTGAGTGACTGTTTGTTACCAGATCTGCACAAGGGTGAGTCTTAAGGCCGGGGCCAACCAGGCTACCAAACCAAATTCTCTCAAGGGAAATCATGGGGATAAGGCCCATTGAAATTATCTGATATTGAATTTTTTGACTGCTGGAATTACAGACATTATTTTGTTGTTCAAACCGGAGCATCACGTCTTTGGAGGCTAACTTTAGTAGCGGATATTGTGTAGCGCAAATTTCCGCTACACAATATCCGCTACAAAAATGAGGACGAAAAAATAAAACCGTAGAGTGAGACCAAAAAAAACCATCCTCCTAATTTCACTGAACGATTGACTCGTTATCCTGTATGCTAATGGCAATTGAGTTGTAAAGCATTGCTTTTCAACCAACAGAGAAAAACTACCTGAAAACCCTCCCTTTTCTTTGGACACTTTTCAAAACAGCCAGAATTTTTGTCTGAAAGGATAGATGGTTGATAATATGTCTGTCGGCAATCAATTTTCCTTGGTGTGATCCGGATTTGTTCATTATCCCCAAAGTTGAACCTTTGGATAATAGCCTTATATTCAGCATAAGTTTAAATGGTAAAATACTGGCTCGATTTGCAGACGGCCCGTTCAGGCGTCGCCCTACCAGCCTGGAACATAATTCCAGAGGCTAAAATCATCCTGTATCTGAACAAAAATAATGGTCTTGGTACTTTTGGGATACTTTTTTCGGGATACATTTTTTTGTATCCCAAAAAAAGTATCCCAAAAAACATTTCCGTCAATTTCAGCTTGCAAATGAATCAATAAAACGGGTCACTGATTAAGATTGGGAAGTATTCAGGTAAATTCCCGCTCTTTTAAAATTGTCCCGATTGTATTTGCTGGAATTATCCAGATGTAATTAAACTCCTTTTTAACCCTAATTACACCGAGATTCTAAACATTCGAGCCATTCGGAGTCGGTGGGTTTCGGTCGGTACATTATTTCTATAAACAGGCAATCCTCCGGATCGTTTATCGCATTGTTTACACCCATCTGCTGATCCATAACGGATGAAATGTTTATAGCACAATCGGTTTGCATTGATCAAACGACCAAGGTCGAATGTTACTTTATACAAAGTCCTTAACTTAACGACATTGCCCGGGGGATCGGATGTTCAATAGAAAATGGACCGTAGAATCTCCATCGCGTAATCTGGGTTGAACTTCAGGCAATAAAAAAAATCCGCAGCAGATAAACCGCCACGGACTCTTTTTCTATAACTAGCCTTAACTAAACTAAAACCTCCTGAATCTCTTTATTCGAAAATTAGTGTGACATAGGTATTACCTGTTGAATTGGACAACTCAAGCTGGTATTTTCCGGAAGCTAATCCACTTCTTTCTATTGCAAACGAATTCTGTTGGCTGCCCATATCCATGGCCAATTTGCCCATTGAATCGAATAACCTGATCTGATATATGCCGGAAGGTAATTGAACAAATGCAGTTTCCTGAATCGGATTGGGATAAATGCGCAGCTCATTTGAATCGCCTTCTGCTATTCCGATCGTTACAAAAACACTTTCGGAAGTAGATGTACAATCGTTCTCGTTTGTGGTGACCACATTGTAATTGCCGCTTTGGGTTACCACAATGGATTGAGTGGTTGCGCCTGCCATTAATTCATTATTGTAATACCACTGCCATGAAGTTCCGGCAGGTGCGGTAAGTGTAGCCCCATTTTCGCTCAATACATTGCCTGGCAATGCAGCAAGTATAATATTCAAATCGTCAGAAGATGTACAGCCAAAAATGTTGGTGGCATTTGCCTGAAGTAATTCGCTGGCAGTTGGATAATAAGCCTCGCCATTGGCCCATCCTCCAGTCCATGTGATGCTTCCATTACTTGTGGCTTGCAGCATGATTGAACTGCCTTCGCATACTATTTCATCCTCTCCGGCGGCTATTGTGGGCAATGGATGAACAGTAAGATTCAGCTCATCGGAAGATACGCACCCAAAAATGTTGGTGGCATTGGCATGAAGTACTTCGCTGGCGGCAGGATAATAAGCCTCACCATTGGTTTGTCCTGTACTCCATGTTACATCGTCTTCACTTGTAGCTTGCAGAATAAATGATTCGCCTGCACATATTGCAGTATCTTCTCCTGCATCGATTGCGGGTAATGGATGTAAAGCAATAGCGGTGGTCTGCGTCATTTCGCATATTGGATTGGAGACATTCAGAGTAATGGCGTACTCACCGATTTCCAAATCTGATATTTCGAAGACTGGTGCATTCGACACTACCACAGAATCCACAGTCCATTCGAATGTATCCACATACATCTGTTCTGCACTGAAGGAAACTATTTCGCCATCGCAAAAATCACTTTCTCCTACAATTCCGGTAAAAGATTCGCAATCAAAGACTGTATTAAATACGGTGTTGGTCGTAATGGGTGGATTTTGCTCGAAATAAATATCTGCGAAATTATTGGCGACGGCATTTGCATCAATATCTTCCAACAAACTCACTTTATAAATCAGCCAGCCATGCGAACCAGGTTCGTCGCTGGTGCTATCAGGAAGATTGATGTCATTAAATACGAAATCAACTATTCCATCGTCGTGCAGGCAGGTGAACATATTGTCGGACGAGATTATCGGTGTAAAAGTTGACAAATCGAATACTGTGGGGTCTAATAAATCTACTACAGTAATATCCTCTGCAAGGTAATTACCTGTATTCTGGAATCGAATTTTGTAAGTCAATTCTTCACCTTTCGATACAAAGTGCGGTGCGGCATAACCAACGGGCGTAACGGCAATGTCATTGGGATCGAATGCACATAACACATCTTTCGTTTGTGTCCATTCCTGATTGTAAATCTCATTGTCCGACACATCATAGATAATAAGTTGGTAGTTAAAACTGAACTGTTGTCCCATATATTCTGATCCTGGCCCTTCGATATAGAAACGAGGTTCAAACCCTCCTGTACCAAATGGCTGGATTTCCCAACTGGCAAAGCCTGGCGCAACTGAGTCAGGAGCTACTGCTGGCCAGAAATTTTCCGGAGTAAATAAGGGGTCGCAGGTCATGGTGAATTGACCATGAACCGGAAAGGACGAAAAATTATAGACACTGGTACCGGCATAATATCCGTTGTTGCAATGAAACGTTCCGTCAACATTCTTAATTACATTGAGATTGTTGCCAAAATCTTCCTCCAGCACCACACCGAAATATTTCAAATCATAATCCATAGGAAAATAAACAGAGGCATATAGTGATGATGTATTAGCATAAGCCGAGTTAATTAACAAATGAGCGAAGAGGTAGATTTCGTTTGGTATCAATTCAATTTGTGCTTCGCCCAGGGCGTTGGTGAAAATCGTAACGTTTAAGGGCTGTATGCTAATTGCCATATTGGGCAGTCCTACTTCACCATTATCTAAAACTCCGTTGGCATTGCTGTCATTATAGACCATATATTTAGCAGTATAAGTGCAGCTTCCGTCGTCTGTAGTGGCATAAGGGCTGTAATTGTCAGCGAATGGATTGGTGCAGGCCTCACAATCTGATCCATATAGACAAGATCCATTGTCGACACTTGCCTGTGGGTCATAATTGCAGGCCAGAGCATCAGTGCAACCACAAGTACTTTCAATACCCAATTGAAAATGTCGATCTTCATTATCGGCTGCTGAACCTCCTACAGCAAAGTAATAGGTCTGTCCTGCCTGGGCTTCGAATGTTACAAATGCGCTAAACTCACCTTGCGCGCTCCCATCGCTGGTTGTCATGCAGGTGAGATTGCCACATTCGCCGGAAAATACCGAAACACGTGACGAGAAATTGGTCATTGCACTAAGGGTGCCAAGGGTAATGGTTTCATTAATAGCGGAGGTGTATTCAAACCAAAAACTACCTGCATTGTGCGTCAACTGACAATCGAATAATTCACCCATGCCCAAACTATTTGTGTTTATAATATGATCAATGGAAAGTGTTATCAGTGACTGGCCGCACGTTATAACAAGCGGATTATTGCAAGCGACTCCGGTCCAATCGGTTGGTAAGAAAGGGCTGTATAGAACAAAAGTAGAATTGGTTATATCATCTCCAGACTCGGCGTCTAGAAGTATATAATATTCACCTGCGTCGAGCCAAGCGGTGAAGGAGTCTGAGGCAAATATTTCGTTCATGAATGTCCAGTTCTGGTCATTGCATCCGGAAATTACAGGTTTAATAAAGTAATCTACCCAACCATTGCCACCGAAACCTGAAAAAGTGTAAACTCCATAAGCGGGTACAGTTAATTTATAAATTACTTCTGCACCTGGGGTATTGAATGGCCCGGCACCCGTTCCATCTGGTCCTAAATTCCATGCTCCCGGTCCAATGAAACTATTGGAATTTTCCAGACCGGGTATTAGTTCAATGGCTGTTTCACAATCCGGCGCCGTTGTAAAATCAATTCCTGAAGTCCAGAACGATAAATCGCCGCTGGTGCACTCCACCTGGAAATATGCGGTATATATTGTGGAGCCAGATAATCCTTCTAACAACAATAGGATAGAATCACTGACCCCTACTATGCCTCCTGGTGTTCCTTGTGGGCTACCATAGGGTTGTACTTCCCAATGTACACTTTGAATTTCACCGTAATTTGAGGCTTGAGCAGATATACTTGCACTATTGCCAGTAACAGAAGTTACCACTTCGTTGTACATAGCTCCACAGACAGGAGCATTACCACAACCTACTTCTGCTGACCAACCAGTTGTGCTTACAGCAGTGTCACTCATAAATTCGAATGTCAAACATCCGCTGCTGTGATTGGAGTAGATAGGAAGTCCATTGTTAGGCAGGCTATTTCCGGTAAGTCCACCTGCAGGAAATCCACTAGATAATATATAATCCGTACCAAAAAGCGTTGAAAACGAATCATCGGGACCATCATGGATATAAAGAGCATCCCAATTGTCCTCAACATCAAATGAGGTAAATACCACTGAGACCACTTCACCTGCGTTGTCTGGACAAACGTTGTATATTTCTGAGGCACCATTCACATAATCTCCGCCAGACCCGCCTGCATCGTACCATGTATCACCGCAACTTAATACGAACAAAGTGTGAAAATTTAACGGGGCTGTTGTCCACTCACTGGCAATGTCGGATTCGCAGATGGCCCTTACATATACAGTGTAGTAGGTACCCGGATTTAATCCCGTAATGGTAAAAACACTTTCACTATCGCCGGTATTGCCGGACAGAATTAGCGAAGGTGAACCTTGTGCCGAATCCAGTGATTGAATTTCGTAGTCGAAACTCAGATTGACAGTAGTATCTGATGGAACAAAGTTGAGGTCTACTCCATCCACTGTGAAATTAGATAAAGTGACGGAAACGGGTATTCCACAAGATGTTGGTGGTGGCATAGGTGTGCTGCTGAGTGCTGCTTTGGACGGCAGCACCCACAACAACAAGAGCACCAACACCATCATGGTAAAATTTTTGTGACCTTTCAATTCAAGGTCTATTATTGAGGGTAATGGATTCTTCATCGGATTATAAGTTGCGTTATAAATATATTCAAATATCTGGTTAAAACCAAAAGCTCTTAAAATTTTTGAGTAATTGGGTGTCTTTTATGAGTAAGTGGGAAATAAGTACCTTCAGGTGCCCATAATTTCAGTAATGAATTTAAAATTATTACGGAATAATTTGTTTCGTTTCTTGCGATCAAAACCAATGATCGCAATTTTTCTTTTATAAAGATTTTCCTTTTCATTTTTCAAAAGAATTTATTTATTGAAAATAATTACCACACAAATGTGTGTCGATGAAAATGAAGGACTATAATATTTTGAGTAACTGGGTGTCTTTATTTAGATTTCGTAATTTTTAAGCCAAAGAGACTGAAACCTGAAAACACTTTTTTTTGCCTTATAGACTGAAACCCTCACTTATCCACACACCTATTCACATTGAGATATAGGCGCACTACCTGATTAATATTCTGATAAAACGAAAAACAGTTTATCTCCTCAATGTTCCTACATCCTAACGGGGAATAGTGACAATACAATTATTATATTTATAATAAATTTCCCCATTCGGGCTTATTTGTTTTTCTAATACTTCCAAATCGGATGGCCTAAGCATAAAATGATCAAATCTTACTTCAGAGGAATCCACTTCCGATCCTTTAGAAAAAATACTGTACTCATAACCTGGTTCCACTTCGAATTCTAATTCTACAAATACACTGTCGCGAAACTGATTAAAACTATTGGCCGCGCCCTGGTACGCAATCCATGTAATCGAATCATTGCTCGTTTTTGCCACTCTTATAGTTGAGGACAGGGCATTTAGATGGTCAAAATAAACCCAGACAGATGCATTCCACTTCCCTGAAGCTTTTAAGCCATCTGATGATATTCTATACAAATCTTTGTCTCTGGAAGTATGCCCAATCAACTTGCCTCCTGGCTCTTTGGAGAAATCTTCTGTAAAGTAAGTGTGTACTGAATCGCTTGAAATGACCTGCATTGAATTAAGCCTATTCAAAGCGTTCAGGTGCTCTTTTTTTAATTCCGAAGCGCGAAAAACGGATGATCCATATTCCCTGAAACGCTTTTCCTCCGGGCGGATTTCTCCATCGCTTTGAAGCAAATAAATTGCCGGATCATTCCGAATATCATCCCATATTTGTTTGTAGAATATATTTCGTCCAAAGAGATTCAATAGTGCCCTCGATTCAGACAACGAAACCCTCGGATTGGCGCTGGCCATAAGCGGAATTCCGGTATGAAAGGCCACTACATAAGCCGTTTTTTTGCTTTCCTCATTGCAATTTACCCCATAATAATCTGATCCGTAATGAAAAAATGGAATGGGTAAAATGGCCTTTGGTCTTTCCGATAGAGTATTGATGTCATCAATTTTCGCCCGCTGCTCTGGTGTGGTGAAATTTGGGTTGAAAAGATTGGGCTCTCGGGTAATGGCCCTGGAATTTTCTATTTGCCCGAAATATCCTTCTGCAAAAAACAATCCTGTGACTATACAAACAATCAATGGCTTTAACCAGATATACCTGGTGTGTTTGTTTATGAGTAAATCTGAAAGGATCACAAATGCAAAACTTGTTACCATATAATACATCACCCACGCAAATCTTCCGGGTGCCCTGAACTGGCGGATAAAGGGAATTTTATCCAGCCATTCCTCATGGCCATTTTTGAATGGAAAACCGCAGGCAAATAAAGTAATAACAAAAGAAGACAATAAGGCTACTGTCCAGAAGTGATGATCCTTTAAAAATCGTATTACACTTTTTAATTTAAATAAAAAAGAAAATAGCACGATTAGGATAGTAGACAGTCCTATATAGCACCAACTCTCCCAGGTTTGGGTATGTACTTTAATAACCTGAGATACCAGATGCCTCAAAGGAGGATGATTGGGCACAAAAAGACATTCATAACCAGAAGTGTATTCAAGAAATCCTTTTGCGTCAGGAGCCCTGTCCAAATGGGTATCGGTGGTTTTAATAAAAACAAAATAGAATAACATGGGAGCTATGGATAGACTCAACCAACCCATTGCTCGTCTCCATTCGAAAATTTTGGAGAACAAGGCCAATAAAGTATCGAAAAAAAGGAACGTTAGCCCCAGAAGCGCCAGTGCCATTCCCAGATATGGATGAATGAACCACGTAAAACATGCAAGGGCAATAAACAAAATGACATATTTCCATTTCGAATAGGTGTGGAATTTAAAGACCAACAATATGCCAAGTGGAATGATCCATGCGTAGGATAATGCAAAGTGCCCTGGCATTCGAAAAACCTGCGGATTCATCCAATTTATGGACAGTGCTCCAATGGCGGCAAGCCAAAACGAAACTTTAAAAGCACAAAGTAATTCGAAAATAACCCATGAGGTAAGGATTATACTGAGCAACAGAAATAAATTGAGAAATCCAACGGGGTGATTTTTCACCCAGGGAATCCAACCAAACAAAAACGAAAGTGCAGGATGTCCATCGGTATAACCCACATGCTCGTGGTATGGGAAATTGGCACCTTCAAATTCAAGCCAGTTCGTATCGTGTTGCACATGATAGGCAAAGGTGAAGTAATTCTTTATTCCATCACCACTGCCCGAAAACATATAATTATCCGGTTGAAACAATACATTGCCATAAAGCACCAGAACCCAAAAAGCACTTACAGCAATGGTAAAAAACCTGGTTGCACCTTTACTTTTTAGCAACGTGCCAATCATCTTTTCGCAATACTGATCTCTATAAATTTACTCACAGGTGTTTTGCTTTTATCTGCATAACTATCTATCGGCACCAGACAATTGGTTTCAGGAAAATAAGTTGCAGTGCAACCCTGCGGAATATTAAACGGCAATGCGTGGAATTTTTCGGCTTTGCGATGAACGCCGTTGTATTCTCCATTCAAATCCACCAGATCACCTTCTTTTAAACCCAAAACTGCCATGTCGTCTGCATTCATAAAAACAACCCGCCTTTCATTTTTAATACCGCGATAGCGGTCGTCAAGCCCATAAATGGTAGTATTGTATTGGTCGTGGCTCCTGATAGTCATCATAATAAAATTGCCTTTTTTCACACCAATTTCAGGCATCGGATTTACTGTGAAGTACGCTTTTCCACTGGCCGTGGTAAACTTACCCAGCCTCGGGCCATTGGGCAAATAGAATCCATCTGGTTTTCTGACTTCAGTGTTGAAATTCGTAAATCCTGCTATTGAACCCTCAATGTGATTTCGTATCACATCGTAATTGGCGATCATTTCATCCCAGTCAATATTATATTTGTTTTTCAGAACTGCTTTGGCCATTCCGGCAACGATGGCCGGTTCTGATTTTAACTCTTTCGATCCGGGTGTGAGATTGCCCCGCGATGAACTTACTACGCCCATAGAATTTTCGACTGTAACAAATTGCGGCCCTGATTTCTGAATGTCATTTTCGGTCCTTCCAAGGCAAGGAAGTATAAGGGCATGCTCTCCGGTTACCAAATGTGCCCTGTTCAATTTTGTAGATACGTTTACGGTGAGCGAGCATTTTTGCATGGCCTTACCGGTAAACTCACTATCGGGTGTGGCAGATATAAAATTGCCCCCCATTGCTATAAAAACTTTTACTTTATTTTCATTCATGGCCTCAATACATTCTACTGTATCGTAGCCATGTTCGTATGGCAGTTTCAAACCGAAGTGTTGTTCAATACGCGCAATAAATTCCGGTTTGGGTTTTTCGTAAATTCCCATGGTGCGATCGCCCTGCACGTTGCTATGACCACGCACCGGACAAAGCCCTGCTCCTGCCTTGCCCACAGCGCCCCGCATCAAATGCAGATTCACAATTTCGCGAATGTTATTTACTGCATGTTTGTGCTGCGTTAGCCCCATGGCCCAGCAAGAAATGATTTTGGTTTTACTGCTCAATAATCTTCCAATTTCCAGAATTTGGTGGATGGGAATTCCACAATCCCTGAGCGCTTTTTCTACATCTGTTTTTCTTATATCTTCAATAAATTCTTTGGCTCCTAAAGTATTATTATTGATAAAATTATTGTCCAAGACGTTGCCAGGATTTTTGTCATCCGCTTTGAGTATTTCGAGCATCAATAATTTAAACAGGGCAATATCACCTCCTATTTTAACCTGAAGAAAATGATCGGCTATTTTGGTGCCGCCCATTAACACTTCCACAGGACTCTGTGGGTCTACAAAACGTGTGGTTCCGGCTTCGGGCAATGGATTGATATGTACTACCACTCCTCCGTTTTTCTTGCATTTTTGCAGCGCAGACAGCATTCTGGGGTGATTGGTTCCAGGATTTTGTCCTACCACCAAAACCACTTCGGCATCGTAAATATCCTGCAAGGTCACAGTGCCTTTGCCAATGCCTATTGTTTCTCCCAGACCTACTCCACTGCTTTCGTGACACATATTCGAACAATCCGGAAGATTGTTGGTTCCATAGAGCCTTACAAAAAGCTGGTACATGAACGCAGCTTCATTGCTGGTTCTTCCGGAAGTATAAAAAACAGCCTCATCGGGCGTGGCACATGCGTTTAATTCTTTGGCAATAATTTCAAAAGCCCCATCCCAGGAAATGGGTTGGTAATGCGATTTACCTTTGGGCAGGTACATGGGGTGAACCACCCTTCCACTTTTACCAATCACATAATCACTCCACAAGCTCATTTCTTCTACACTATGTGTAGTAAAGAATTCGATATCACATTTTTTATCGGTGATTTCTTCAGCAATAGCCTTCGCGCCATTTTCGCAATATTCTCCTAATGCAGATCGGTGATCGGGCTCGGGCCAGGCGCATCCCGGACAATCGAAGCCATCGCGCTGGTTCATTTTGGACAATACTTTCAATCCTTTGAGCAGCCCTGTTTCGGCAGCAATGTGTTGCATAGAAACAGTAACAGCCTTGAGGCCAGCGGCTTTGTCCTTATATCCGGTCAATTCCAAACCTGTCAATTCGGAGGGTGGAACAATCTGTACCTTTCTGGGTGAATATGAAGTGATTGACATAATTATCTTTAATAGTAATGATGGCGCTTACATTTGGCGCACAACAAAGAAAATTGGAATTGCCCGTCGTACCCAATTAAATTAAAGAATTATTCAACAATGGCCAATCAAATGAATCCGGAAAAACTTGCTGAGCTCACACAATCCGTTACAGCCCTCAGTATATCCATCGGTAATTGGATGAAAGAACAGACCGATGTCCATGAAGACAATGCAGAAATTAAGTCAGAAAATAATCTGGTGACCTTTGTAGACAAAGAAAGCGAGCGCCAATTTGTTACGGGATTAAAAGCTCTGTTATCAGAAGCAGGTTTTGTAGCAGAAGAAGGCACCGGAGAAAAAAATCCCGGCGGATTAAACTGGGTGATAGATCCATTGGATGGAACCACCAATTTTGTGCACAAAGTACCAGTATGGTGCACCAGCGTTGCGCTTTGTGATGGAGACATTCCATTGCTGGGTGTTATTTACGACCCCAACAGCAATGAGTGTTTTAGTGCCTGGCAAAATGGTGGTGCATGGCTCAACAACAAAAAAATTGAGGTTTCTAAAATTCAAATCCTGGCGAAGTCTCTTCTGGCTACAGGTTTTCCTTATGACGATTTTGGAAGGGAAGATCCGTATATCTTGTTGTTCAGAAATTTAATGCACAACAGCAGAGGAATGAGAAGATTGGGAAGTGCCGCCCTTGATATGGCATGGACAGCAATGGGCAGATTTGAGGCCTTTTATGAATATGGATTAAATCCGTGGGATGTTGCCGCCGGAACCATCATTGTGCGGGAAGCTGGTGGCACGGTGACGGGTTTTGACAATCATTCTGATCCTGTTTTCGGCGAAGACATTCTCTGCACTAATACTTACATTCACAACGAATTGGCCAAGACAATAGCACAGTATTTCGGTTTAAAAAACCAAAGTTGACTATAATTGTGTAAGCCTGAAAATGAAATTCCATTTTTCTCGGGCAGTGGATTGAATTACTTTTGACCAGATGCGGTCAGACAACCTGTCCGCAAAGTGGATTCATTTTTACATTATAAATAAGTACATACCATTGGATCAATATGATTAAAAAATTACTTACACTTTTTATTTTCTTCTCTATTTCTCAGTTTGCTTTTGCTCAATGTGCCGAAGGCGAAATAACAATGGAGTTATATCTTTATACAGACAATTGGGGAGAAGAAAACTATTGGGAATTATTGCCAGGTACAAACGCCTGCGGTGACCAGGCCATTGCTTCAGGTGCCAACTTAAATGTGGGCTGTCAGGGCACTGCACCCAATGATGGTAATGATGGTTATCCTGATAATGCACTTACTATCGAGGGGCCCTATTGTCTTATTGCCGGCGAAACATACACTATTGTATTCGTTGACAGCTATGGCGACGGCGGATTGGTATTCGAACTTCACGAAAATGGCAACTTCAGCAATGTATTTTATGGCAGTGGAAGCGGCAATACATGGACCTTTCAGGCTGGTGTCTCTACCCTGCCCCTCAATGACTCTCCATGCGGAGCTACTGAAGTAATTCCAAATGGTGCGGTAGTTGAATTTGACAATACTGACGCTGTTGCGGGTTATTCAGAGATTAGTCCAATTGACGGCTATTGTACATTACCCGGTGCATGGTGCGAAGAAAATGCTACCAAAACAGTTTGGGCTTATTTTATTCCCGAAGAAGGTGTGGCGTATGAAATTACCACCTGTAATTCAGAAGGATCATTCGATACACAATTGGCTTTATACCACAGCAATGACTGTGGTGATTTTAGCTCTTTTGAATTAATCTCTTCCAATGATGATATGGTCGGCGGGTGCGATGTAACCGATGTCTACGCCTCTAAAATGTATGCCTCTTGCCTGATTCCCGGAGACACTTACTACATCCAAATAGATGGGTGGAATGGTGCTTCAGGAATCACTAATCTTTCCATTTCCACTTACGAAGGTGAAACCTCGTTCGATGCTGTTTTCAATAACGTGCCATGCCCTCTCGACAAAGGAATAAATCCTGAGGGTTCTATTCTTCCATTTATTAACGGATCGGGTTCAAATTTTTCCAGCGAATGGACCGGCCCGAATGGTTATAACAGTACCGATAATTTTATCTATGGCCTTGGGCCCGGCACTTACGATGTAGTAGTTACTTCCTCTTGCGGTGAAGTATTCGAAGGATCCTATACACTTAGCCTACCGCAACCGTGGTCTGTGACCTTAAATTCAGATCAACCTTCTTGTCAGAGCAGTTCAGATGGAAGTTTCACTCCTCAGGTATCCGGCGCTACAGGACCTTATACTTATCAATGGATCGGCCCGGATAATTTCAACAGTAATGCAGCCACCATTTCTAACCTTGGGGCCGGATTTTACAGTGTGGAAATTACTGACGATAATGGTTGCACCTTCAGCCAGAGTCTGGAATTGGATCCTGCAAATGACTTTTCATTCGATCTTGGAGCAGATACAATAGTGTGTTTAAACGGACAACTGGTGGTGAGCGCCCCACCAGACCTCAATTACCTTTGGCAAGATGGCAGCCAGAACCCATTCTTTGAGATTATAGCCTCCGAATGGGGTACCGGAACACATGCACTTGTGCTCACGGCCTCAACCGACGAAGGATGTACACACACTGATGCTTTTGTTTTCACTGTGGACGACTGCATAGGTGTGGAAGAAGAGACAGCATCCACCCGTTTGACAATCTATCCAAATCCGACCAGGTCTTTTGTGCGATTTTCACTGCCCCAATATCAGAGTAACCTGCATGTTGTTATTCACGACGCTCTGGGTAAATTAGTCTATGACGAATCTGGCTTAAAGGGTAAAGACTTTGAATTATACCCGAATCTGCCGATGGGATTATATCATTTAGAAATCAACTTGCCCAACGAAAAACTTTCAACCAGATTGGTTGTGGAATAGTCTTCCATTTCGGAAGTAATTCTGGAGAAAGCCCGCAAATCATGTCGATTGCGGGCTTTTTTTAGTGTGTCAGGCATGTCAATTATCTCTAGGGAGCAAGTCCCGAATGAGAGTTGCGGTACTTATCATTAGCTGATGGCAAGGGTGTCCATTGTGAAGTGGAATCTGAAGGAAGCCTAAAGCAAGCACTTGAACCTACGAACAGAAATTTCATACGAGGCGATTATATGTGGATGATGTTGCTAAAGAAACAAAAGTC
>JANNEQ010000112.1:0-5015 GCA_031378885.1 Flavobacteriales bacterium | reverse complement strand
GGGCTCATTTAGAAGTCAACAAGGAGCTAACCGTTATGCTATACTAAGGTCAGTAATCGATACGGCCATAAAAAACGGTCAAGATGTGTTCTCGGCACTAAAGTTAATCGCCCAAACCATTCCTGAGTAGTTACAAATATTCTTATATACCTCATTAAATGGAATTCTCATTCTGTCTCCCCAAACTCCTTTTTCATCTCTGATTCCGCAGGAAATTACCATATTAATTTCTGCACCATAAGGCAATTTCAAAATGCGTTTTACTTTTATACTATCAAATCCTTCCATCGGGCAAGTGTCATACATTTCATCGGCCATTGCCAACATAAAAGTTTGGGCTGCCAAAGCACAAGTTTTGTGCACTACAACCCTCATGTCATTTTCGGATACCTGATAAATAATTGGTCTGAAAATTCCAATAAGGCCCACCATCAGTTTTCTAAACATTCCTAAAATTCCAAAGAACCGGCTATATAATAAAGGCATTATTTTTCCGTAGTACATCTTCCATGTTTTTATTCTCTTTTCTTGCTTCTCTTTAGGACTGTTTTTTAGTGTATTTTCAGTTTCTAATTCCAGCATTTTTTTAGCCCTTCTCCGATACAAATCTTGCCTGGTTACAAAAACTACCATTTGTTGCGCAGTAGTTGCTGATTCCTGATTTAAACAGGCTTCAGACAGTATCTTCAGATGTTCAGGATTGGTGATGTGATAAAACTCCCAAAGTTGCATATTCGAACTGTTGGGGGCTAAAGTTGCCAATTCTATGCAATGCCTTACTTTCTCAGTGTCTATAGAAATGGGTTTATAATTTCTTACTGAACGTCTGTATTTTATTATTTCTGATAATGTCATTTTTGGGGAGTCGCTGTTTTTGTTATGGTTTCCAAAGTATCTTGAGTAATAATGCTGCCCTCCTTTTGAGCTGAATTGACAACCTGGACTTTAGTCGGTTTTTTTTCAATGGCCAAAAAAGTACTCAGTAAGAGCATAACAATAGATATTATAATTGCAATAGTGATTAAGCCAATGCCTTGCATGTATCTTTTATTGGCTTTCATTGTTGCCACATTGTTTTTCAAATAGCAGCCTTTGTTGGCTTCAATTTCAAAAAGCAGTATTTCTTTGTACGATTTGGTGAGTAGATCTTTGTACTTTGGTACTGATAAGGCCTGATCAAGTGGTTTACCCATGAATATACTCAACATCATAAATATTGAACCAATAAATATGGCAATGGGAAGAATGGAAATAAACTGAAGTACTTGATTTGTTCCATCTAAACTATTTAAGAAAAAAGGAATAAATAAAACAGTAAAACCAATGATAGTTCTTGCATAAGAATGTTGTTGCCGGTTTGAATCCACTTGTTTTTCAATAATCTCTTTCGAGTTTATTGCAAGAAATTCACAATGCCTGAGATCTTCTTCGGGTAGTTTTACTTCCATAAAATGGTCAATTGGCCCGAGGCTTTTAAATAATCCAGCCAATAAACCCACAATTGTTTTTTGTTGGTCTGATAATTGGCTTTTAACAACTGAATACTTGCCTCTTCTAAATTCAAGTTTGATGCCGACTCCTGACCTTCTTTTACACGAACCTGAAAGATGTCAATCGACTCTGAGCTGAGTGAGATATTTTCTTCTTGTGTTTTTAATTGAGATTGTACATTTTCTATTTTAATACTTGTGGTAAATAAATCCTTCATGTACTGAAGTGATTTGTCTTCTTGTTGTAAATTGTATTGGTCAGACAGCAATTTCAGTTGCTGAATTTTATTGCGTGTATTTTCGCCAAAAAGAATGGGGACTTTTATATCCAATCCCACATAACTCAGACCAAACCATGTGTTGGCTGCTGTAGGATTAAATGTATTTGAAAATTGATTGGCTCCCAAATATCCTTTGAAACCAATTGTAGGAAGGCGTTTTGTATTTTCAGATTTACCTTGTAAATTGACTAACTCACTTTGTAATTTGAGTTGTTGCAAATCGGGCAGTTGATTTACATCTATTGGCTTTAAAATAGGTGTAATGGCGTATTCTGTAAAAAATGCAGTATCAATTTCAAATTCCCAATTTTCAATTTCTTTCGTTCCCATTAAGTATAGCAAGTATACTTTGTCCTGAATTAATTGGGCAATTCCATCAGACAATAGTTGAACCGTATTGTTATGGTTGATTTTAGATTTATTCAAATCAGATTTGAGCAACCTCTTTTCATCAAATCTATTCTGGAGTAAAATATAGCTAATGTATGTTCTATTGGTATCTATTATGAGGGATTTAATTTTTGCCTCTTCCAGATATACATCAATGTATGTTTGAGCTATGGTATAAGCCAATTCATATTCTGATTGTTCCTGAGACAAGACTGAAATTTTTTCCTGAAGCTTGGCTTCATTGATATGGCTTTGTATGGACAAATCCAATAATGGCAGCGTAGCAGTAATCCCGGCAGATTGACTCCATTTAGTGCCAAATTGAACACTTTTTGTTGCATCAATTGGATAGCTTGGATTAAATACACCAATAGGTAAAATAGATGTTTGTAAAATTGGATTGTACAAATACTGATATTCTGCTGATACTTGTGGCCAATATTTCTGGTACAATGCCTTCGTTTGTAAATTGCTTATTGTTGCATCAAATTTACCAGCAACAATATTATCCTTGTTTGCCAATCCGCTCTTAATTGCTTGCGATAAAGTCATGGTATTTTGCGCATTTGCAACTATTGAAAGCATCATCATTGCTTTTATGACAATGAATGTCAAACAATCTTTCCTCCCAATTTTTAAGGTAGGCTTCGCTGGTTTATTATTTAAATCACTTATTACTTTCATCGTATTATCTTTCATTTAATTATGCATCCATCATCTGAATACAGCAGCAGGTTCAACACTTCTGATTCTACTCAATGCGAAGGAGGCTCCGCTGAGAGAAATCAAACCAATGGTAGAAAACATAGAAAGCAACACCAATGGAGAAAACGAAAAAATCAAGCCTGATTTTGCCACCCCAATTTTAAAGCCTTGTAACAAAGCCAGGCCAATAAGAAAGCCAACAATGGTAAATAACATCGCCTGAGTTAGAATTAACTTGCTGATGTATTTATTACCTGCACCAATGGCTTTAAGCGTTCCGTAATCTTTTAAACGATCGAGTGCAGAAGAATACATGGTTAAGCCGATGATAAAAAAACCAGCAATCAACGCAAAAATGATGAGTGTGCCTGTGCTCAATGCAATGCCACTACTGGCCAATATTTTTTTAACCGATGATGAAGCCAGTTTTTGCGACCGCCAGGCCCGCACTCCATAAATGTTCTGATTAATATTTGCCACTACCTGATCAATGTCCTCCTTGTTATCTGCATTCACCAACACGGCACTAATAGAATTGGATGATTGATTCGAAAAGTATCGTGCTCTCTCAATAGTGGTTATACAAAAACTACTTCCAAAGCCTCTAAAGCCTTTTGTTTGCATTACGAAAACAGCCCGTTTGCCATTAATCTCTAAATTGGTGCTTAGGTCAATACTGCCACCTAAGTTTTTTTTTTCAAAAAATTCAGCACTTATTGCTCCTTCTAACTGTAAATCGGAAACATTGCCGGCCATAATTTTATCTTCACTCACCAAAGCATTGGTATGATTTTCATCTACACCCAATAAAGTAATAGCGCCACTGGTTCCATTTTCAAAATTGCATGAAGCTCCTGTAATGATCAATGGAAATGCTTCTTTAACACCTTTGATACCCTGCACTGCCCGCAGGTTTCTTATGTCCAGTTTCCCCAATTGATTAACATCGTCAGTCTTGCTATCTACTACCCATATATCGGCCTTCACATCATTAGCCAGTGCTCCCATAAGACCGGATAGAAAAAAGAAAACGCCAAGCTGCTGCCCTATTAAAAAAGTGCTGATCAGAATACCCACAATAACGCCAATGCTTTTAGCTTTATCGAACTTGATGAACTTCCACGCAATCTTTAGCATATTCTACTTTTTAGGATTGTTAGAAATATCAATTACACATTCAACTCTTGCATTCAATAATAAATTTTCAGGATTATCCAACAATATCTTTATTGAACGTACGCGCCTATCTTCCTTTTCGCCGGATTGGTCGGTGAAAAACGATTTCTTTTTGAGAAAGGAAGAAGCGAAATAAATGGTACCCAATGACAAGGTATCCAATGAACCTACACTTCTGATCCAGCCTTGCTGACCGACAATTATTTTTTCTGCATTCAATTCATCTATTTCGCAAATGGCAATTGTTTTTCCTTCGGGACTAATTTGTGCGAATGATTGTTCTATAGATACCGAGCCGCCAATTAAAACAGATAATTCCAAAATCCTTCCTTTTATGGGTGACTTAATTATTTTTTGGTCCCTTTCCAGTTGGGCCGATTTCAATTCCGTTTTTGCTTCTTTCCAACTGCTCCTTGTTACACCCACTGTTGCTTCCGATTTGTTCAAATTAGAAACTAATACTTTCAAATTAGTTGTTGCATCGTCAACTTTTTGTTGGGTTTCAGCACCTTTTAATAACAAATTCTGCAAACGTTGTAATTCCGTTTTTGCATTGTCCACTTTCGCTTCCAATTCACTTACACCTGCCGCGTCTACCTTTATTTGTGCAGCCTGCGTATCAATTTGATTGCCCAATTGTTTTATTTTTTCATCTTCCAACTTATGCTCCAATTCCAAAATAATAGTTCCAACATTCACGCTGTCATTCTCTGCTTTATAAATTTTCTCCACTATGCCATTTACAGGCGATGACAGTTGGACAATGTCATTTTCCGGAATTATTTTTCCAATTCCTATTATTTGATTAAGGGCATCTCTAATAACCTCCTACTTTTCGAGCGGGTTATTTTTATAGATTTGCAGCTATCATAATTATTATGTCATGGCCAAATTAAAAGGATTATTTGATGAGCAAGTTCGATTGGACAAACTGAGCCAAAAGAAAGACCCTCTTGATAAGCTCAATGGCTTT
>JANNEQ010000109.1:0-44115 GCA_031378885.1 Flavobacteriales bacterium | reverse complement strand
ACGTATCACAACAATGTTGTAGCCCAACTCAAATTATTCTAACAAACCGCCGTGTACCAGACCGGTACGCACGGTGGTGTGAGAGGACAGTAGAGATAACTTTGTTCCGTAATAAAGCTATCTTTACTTCCTACTCGATTGCTTTGAAATTAATAATTACATCCAATCTCAATTGGAAAACAGAAATCAATTGCGCCACCAACTAAGTCGAGGCATAAACAACTGCTTTGATAGTAAAATAATTTCCGATCAGGCGCTCAAAAAACTTTAGAAAAATGTCCATTACTGCGATGAGGCCTGATATCAGCATTTATTCTTTGTTCCCTCCATTTACTCTGTGGTTAAAAAATCCACCACAAAAGACGCCGCGTATCAGCATTTATTTTTTTGTTCCCTCCATTTACTCTGCGGTTAAAAATCCTCCACAAAAGACGCCGCGTATCACCATTTATTCTTTGTTCCCTCCATTTACTCTGTGGTTAAAATAATCCACCACAAAAGACGCCGCCGCAATTCTTTGGGCTTTCCGCCCTTCCAACTTTTACAATATAACTATGCGGTAAAAGGCGATAAGTGAGAAGTCGGTGTCTGAAGTTTATTCCAGCCCCGCCATCATGGTTCTGTCCATTACTCCGATTAGGCCTTGTATCAGCATTTATTCTTTGTTCCCTCCATTTACTCTGTGGTTAAAATAATACATCACAAAAGACGCCGCCGCAATTCTTTGGGTTTCTCGCCCTTCGAACTTTTACAATGGAACTATATGGTAATAAGCGATAAGTCGGTGCCTGAAGTTTATTCCAGCGCCGCCGTCATAGTTCCGGCCTTCAATTCAGTTTCCTCCCATTCTTTTTCCGCATCAGAAAGTGCTGTTATTCCGCCCCCAAGATAGAGCAGGTAGTGATCTTCAAAGCACTGCATACACCTCAGGTTTACATACAAACTGGCATTACCATTGGGCTCAACTACACCGATGTAACCTGTGTACAATCTGCGTCTATGGGCTTCTGTAGAGCTTACAAATTCAAATGCACCGGGAGTAGGTGTACCACAAACTGCCGGAGTCGGATGAAGAATCGATGCAAGCTCAACAAGTGTTGAATTGCTTTTGAGTGTGATGTAACTGCAGCGGTGTACTACTTTGCCTGCCCGCAATGAGTATGGTCCGGCTATTTCCATGAAGCCTTCTGCAAACGGAAGCAGTTTATCGGTGATATAATCGGTCACTATTTGTTGCTCTTCTTTCTCCTTGTCTCCCCAAATTACATTTTTCAAATCCACACCATCTCTGTAAGGCTGCGTGCCGGCAAGCGACATGGTTCGGAATTGATTGGCTTTTTTGGTAAGAAGAACTTCCGGTGTAGCGCCAAGCCAGATTCCATGTTTCGGACTTGAATACAAATACACAAAAGCAGAGGGATACAACTGCACCAGTTTTTCAAAAACTAACTTTGCGCGGTCTATTATTGGGCCCTTTTGAAGGGCATTGACTTTTTTTACTTTACTTAAAACAACTTTTTGAAAATTCCCTTTTCGAATACCGTCCACACCCGTTTGAACAGCATTGAGATATGCGGCCAGAGAAGTTTCTTGCTGCTCATCGAGAAATGAACTTTCAAGTGAATCAAATGGTTCCACTACAAATAATTTGCCTTCTGCATCTTCCAGTTGACCTTCAATGCTTGTTGAATGGAAAATTTTTATTTCCCTTTTCTTATCGGGCGTATGGACAGGAAAAGCGCATTGAGCAAAATGAGAATAAGTTTCCATTCTTCATTTCGATTTAGATTCTGATTTAACCATTACAGTAAGTCTGCTTACTGCTATTAATTTGTTGTCTTCATCCACAATTTCTATATTCCAGATATGTGTGGATTTTCCGCAGTGGAGCAGGTTTGCTTTACCGGTTACCACGCCATGTCTTTTGCTTCTGAGGTGGTTGATGTTGAGTTCAACTCCCACGGCAATTCCGCCCTCTATATTCACCAGTAAGTGTGATCCATAGCTGCCCAGCGTTTCTGCCAGTGCTGCACTGGCACCGCCATGAAGTAGCCCGTAGGGTTGCCAGGTTCTGGCGTCAACGGGCATGGTGGCTTCTATTTTACCTGATTCAATATCAATCAGTGTAAATTCTATTCCAAGACTTTGCATTAAAGTCTTATCGGAAAATGAATTGGCATTTTGAAGTAAATCTTCCATCATGGTCCAAAATTACAACAAGCCAGGCTGCTCTTTACAAAAATGAAAATTCATGAATAAGATTGAACGTTCACAAAAATGGCCTGTAATACCCACAGAATCTTCAATTGAATTTTCAACTTCAACCTTTGTTTCAATTTAATTCCAATCTTATGAAAACATTGATATACCTCATCAATAAACAACCGGGCAGTTTATTTTCAACCCTGGCATTGGCTATTGTGCTTTTGCTGTTTCAATCTTGTGGACAAACCAACCTGATACAACCCAAAACGGCTTCAGCAGACAATACGAAGCAGAGCTTATCAGATACTCCAAAAGAAAAGGCAGCGTCAGACAATACAAAGCAAGGCATATTGGATACTCCAAAAGAAATGGAATCAACCAGCGAGTTGAAAAATGCGTCAGATGATATGAGCAAAACAACAGCTCCGGAAACAATGACCAAAGACATTGTACCAGTCACAGAGCATAACGAAGAATCTGTTGTAGAGGAAGACTTGAGAGAAGGCCATTTTATTGATGAATTGACTTTATCAGCCCCGGTAAAGAACATGGCGTCTGCATCTGGCAGCGTTGGTAGCGTTAGCTCTGAAGCACCTTTAATAATGGATCAGACTATAGCTGCTTATCCTGAAAGTGAAACTTATGAAGTAGTTGAAGAGGTTAAAAAATTGGAATGGGATTCGCCATCTGACGAGGAGGACTTATTCGGAAAAATCGGAAATAAGAAAGGTGGGGAAATTGTTTTACCTGTTGCCCGAACACTAACCGCTGGCGAAATACACGATTTCAGCAAATGGAAGTTGTGGAGCGACCTGAATGAAGGCGAATTAAAAGCCTATCAGCAAATATGGCGAATGGCTCCCACGGAAAGATATTGCACTATTGTACAAAACAAAAAGGGAATGCCTGTAGCCGATGCCAAGGTGGAGTTATTGGGAGAAGGAGGCGATGTAATCTGGCAAGGCCGGTCTGACAATAAAGGCCAGTGCGAATTATGGAATAATTTTTTCACGGGCAAAATACCTCAGAAGGTGGATCGGATCAGGGTTAGTGCAGGAGATCAAAGAGAGTTGATCAAAAACCCGAAAGAGTTTAGCAAGGGAATTAACAGTGTAAAATTGAATTTAGTTTGTAATGTTCAGGAAAGTGTAGATATAGCCTTTGTAGTGGATGCTACAGGTTCAATGGGCGATGAAATAAACTATCTGCAGGCCGAAATGGTTGACGTTATCTCAAAAGTGAAGAGCAAAAATAAAGACACAAAATTGCGTCTGGCTTCTGTGTTTTACCGCGACCATGAAGAAGAGTATGTAGTGAAATCATCTCCATTCAGCGAGAATATTCAGCTCACCAGTCAGTTTGTCAATCAGCAATATGCAGATGGTGGTGGCGATGGCCCGGAAGCTGTTGAAGAAGCCCTGATGGAGGCATTGGACAGACTTACCTGGAGTACATCCGCACGTGCGAGGTTGTTGTTCTTTGTGTTGGATGCAGCCCCTCATGACATGGAAGAGAATTTAATGCTGATGGAAAAATACACCCTCAAGGCAGCTTCAATGGGTGTAAGAATAATTCCACTTGTGGCCAGTGGTTCTGATTATTATTCAGACAAATCGCTTGAGTATCTGATGCGATGTGAGGCATTGGCCACCAATGGAACCTATGCATTTCTAACTGATCACAGCGGCGTGGGCATGGCACATACAGCGCCTTCTACCGACAAGTACAAAGTGGAATTGCTCAATGATTTGCTGGTGAGAATTATCCAGCAGTTTTCGGAAATGTCGCCATGTGTTACAGAAGAACAGCAAAATATTCAGGCGGACAGCACAGCGTTGGTAATTGAAGAACCCATTTATTCTCCAGAGGACTCACTGCATCAATCGCCTACTGGTGGGGAGGAAAATCTTATCCTGAAGTATTATCCCAATCCGGCAACAGATTATTTGATGATCACAGCAGAGATGGATATTGATGAATTGTACGTTACTGATTTGTCCGGCAAGATTCTTCAGAAAATTACACCCAATATCGGAACGATTCGAATAGACCTCAACAATTACCCAAGCGGTATGTACCAGTTGAAGTGTTATGTAAATGGTCGATGGTTATCCGGAAAATTTGTGGTGATGCATATTTAATACCAATGTTCATTTTAATTTAGTCCATGCCGTAGATGAAATCATACAGTGGTAAATACCGAGAGAGTAGCTGTTTAGTGCAATCAAGCGCAGCGCAGATTGGACTAAAACAGATACCAAATCGGTATGACGCATCACTGGTGTCTTGAGTTTATAAATAAAAAAACCTGCTCTTCATGAGCAGGTTTTTTTATATCTGAAATAAATTTCGATTAGAAGTTGTAGGCAAAACCTAATGAGGTTACACCTTTGAACTGAAGACCTTTGCCAACATAAGTCAGCGTTTCACTGCCGGCCTCTGGTTTGGTAATGGCAGTGTTGTCGTCATAAATAAACTGAGCGCCAAGAGTAAGGTTAAAATATTTTCCAAGCTTCACAGCCAGAATATTTTCCCAGTTTAAATCGATGTTTTGTGGTTTGTCGAGGTAGTTCGAGAACAATTCTAATTTAGAAGAGAAATTGACATTCTCATTCAATTTTTTAGAGTAGTTCACACGAAGATACGCTCCAACCTCTGTGCGGATATTTTCTCCATTTGTAACGACAGTGCCAAACGCGTCTGTTACCGCTGGTGTTACACCAAAAGCACCTGCATCGGCCAGTCGCTGATTAAACACATAAATACCTCTGTAGGTAATAGGCGAGAAGAATATTGAAAGATCTGCATTCGGCTTGTAGTCGAGACCAAGTGCGAGCAGCAAACGTGCTGGCGCAAAAATGTCTGAAATTAACTTCGATTTGTCCGGAAGGTTATTTGAACCGGCAGCATAACCTGGCGAAAATTGAGTCTGAAAGTTACCCAAAGCAGCATAGAAAAGCTTTTCGTTTATTGGTCTGCCATACTTTGAAGTGATATCCAAACGGTCATCCGTTTTAATCCAGTTCTCTGATTTCAAGCCTTGGTTGAGCAATCCATAACCTACGAGGAAGGTATTGTCCCAGGCGTGTTTGCCTCTTCTATAATTCGCTTGATAATTACCCAGTCCATTCAACCCGATGGAGTTAATACCACCACCTGCCCATTGGTTGAAAATGCTTAGTGTGGCACCGGCATTTACAGAACCTTTGCGTGTCCAGCCGGTATCGGCAACAGCTGCTAAGGTTTTCATGTTTTTTTCTTCATCGCTGGTAGGATTGGTCTGTGCTTGTGATGCAGTTGCCATAGTACCCACCATCAAAAGTGAGAATAGAATTTTCTTCATTATTGTTGGTTTTTTTTTGATCTAAATCGGGAGCGAAATTATACAATATCACCGATTTAATTAATAATTATTTGCGTTCAGACATTGAAAAATGCGAAAGTCACCACGATAAGCACAAATTATACCAATGTTCATTGTAATTTAGTCCATGCCGTAGATGAAATCATACAGTGGTAAATACCGAGAGAGTAGCTGTTTAGTACAATCAAGCGCAGCGCAGATTGGACTAAAACAGATACCAAATCGGTATTAGAACAGTTTCTTTCGACTTTGCAATGCGGTTATGTTACTCAGTGTCCTTTATTATTTCTATTTGTTCTTCCACCAGATTTTTACTTGGCATTACCACCCTGCGGTCGCCGCATTTGATGGTAATGGATAAAGAATCTATTTTTTCTATTACACCTTCAACATCTCTGATTCTGATGGTTTGGCCTTCTTTGAATTTTCCTTTGCCATAATAACTGCTTAGAATATTGGTAATGATATTTCTGGAAGCAAAACCGTAGCTAATGGCAAATGCCAGCAGAATAGAACCAATAATCAGGGTAAGATTGCTGGTGATAAGTTCTGTATTGATTCCTGCCTGATTCATGGCTGTAATTCCAATGAAAACGGCAATGAGATAATAAACAATATTGGCAATCGCTTTGGCTCCGCTGATTCCAATGCTGTGACATGTGGTATAAATCGAAGATTTTACAACTCCTGCTACGGCAAGTCCGATAAGGAAGATCAGAATGGCCACAATTAACTTGGGTAAATAGAAGAAGAAGTCGGTAATGAAAGTTGTGATAGTGGTCCAGCCGGCAATTCCTGCTGCGCTGCTCACAAAACCCAGCATAAGCAGGAAGTACAACAGTTTGGCAACGAATTTACTCGGATTAAGTTCAGGGTTGATTTTGGCCAGCATCTTATCGAAGCCAATTTTCCCTACCATATCATCGAATTTTGCCGCCTTTAGTCCCTTGTGTGCGAAGGCAAAAACAATTTTGGCAATGATCCATCCAATGAGCAATACCACAATACCAGGTAGTATTTTCAATGCAGATGCGATAAGCTCTGCGAAAGAATTGTAGATGGTGTCTTTAATAAGTTGTATAAGGTCCATGGGCTAGCTATTATTAAGGTTCCTGGGCATTTTTAGAATTGTCGTCAAGAGGGGCTTTCTTGTCGTCGTTATTTTGTGAAGCATTCAAATCCGTATGCCTGAAGCGTTCAAAAATCACATTGGCATAATCACCTACAAAGAGTTGAACAATGCGCAGCACAAGCACAATGGCCTTTACTGAGTCCAATACCTCTTTCTTCATTTCCTGAGGCACCTCTTCGCGGGGCTCTATTATTTTAAAGGGGTTATCGTTCATTGGGGTACTTGCTCTTATAGGTTTCAAGTGCTTTAGCGCGGGCTCGCATAATGCGCATTTTGACTGCGCTTTCTGTCAATCCCAAAATTTCCTGAATGTCCTTAATACTAAGGTCATCCTGGTATTTCATCAGTAATATCGCCTTATCTGCCGGGTGTATCATATCCATTACCTGCATCAGACGCGCGGATTCAATCTTTAATAGTTCTTCTTCATTTCTGCTGTCTTCTTCATCTGCAATATCTGCAAGGTTGTCATCATTTTCTTTTTTTATTTTTTTCTGGGCCTTCACAAAATCTACACAATAGTTGTAGGTAATGCTATAAAGCCAGGTTCCAAATTTCGATTGGAACGAGAACTTCGAAAGGTTGAGAAAGGTTTTTATAAAAATATCGTGGGTAAGGTCTTTAGCCGTGTCGCGTTCTTTTACAAAGGAAATACACTTGTGGAAGACCTTGGTGCTGTACCTGTCATAAAGAACAGAGAAAACCTCGTGTTTGCCGGAAACCACCAACCTGACGATCTCATCATCTGTCATTTTTTCCGGAGCAAGGCTTGCTGAGTTCAAAGGTTAATAAGGTGTAAGTGCTTGTTTAGGACGACCTATGTCAGACAAGGTCACTTTAAGGTTTGGGCAAATATAATAGAACGGAGATATTTCCGGACTTTTGAGGGGATTTAAGTCTTCTGGAATTAAACAACTAAGCCGTATTGCGGTTATGCTAAAAGTTGTACACTAATTGGGAATTGTGTGAGTTTTTTACCAATGAATAAACGCCACTGCCTGATTAGAAGAAGAATAATCAGGCAAATTGATCTCGTTTCGCTATTCCGTCTTAGATCCCGGAAGCAATTTGGTCAATGTGTCATTAAGTTTCGTTACCATTTCTTGCAAAAATGAAATTTGTTTTTTATCTGACTCTATTATTTCTTGGTAAAGTCCTTCCTTTCCTTCAACGTAAGTTTGAGTGTTTATCATTCCCTTATCAACCGTACTATTAGAAATGTGCTGCACATAAGACTTTTGAGCGCGAAGAATATTTTCCGGCACCATTAAAACCTGCGAAAACTTCTTCAGTTCATCATCCGAGACGTCCCTTTGATTCGCCTCTATATTAGAAATGGTTTTCTGTGACATTCCGACCATATCACTCAGTTCGAACTGAGTTAATTTTCTCTCCTCTCTGAAGAATTTGACAGCTTCTCCAATCATTGTTAGTTGTTTAAAGGATTATTTAATGGTGCAAGTATAACGAAAGAATATTAAAGTAAAAAATTACTGCAATATTCCAAAGTGAGAATATCTGAGTAATTTTTTACTTGAATATTCCTCATTTGGAATATTTTATTCTGAAGATAATGTTTTTGTTTGGGTCGAATACAAAATCATTTAAACAAAAACCGATGAAAAAAAGCAAAAAATTACTCTTTAGAGCACTTTATTCCAAACGGCCCTTGTGGCTAATGGCCCTTCTGGTTTGGATTTCATTTTCCGCAAAGGCACAAGAACAATCCACATATTGTGAGCCACACACTATTTGTCTGGGGCAAAGTGTAGATCTGTTTTGCTCTTGCGGGGCCACTAATTTTACGGGCCCCGGTGTGCAGCAGAATGGAAATCAGTTTACATTCAACAGTACTCTTACAGGTGTAGGTGTCTTTACTTTAATAGGCTATTGTCCATTGTCAACGTCTGATTTTACTATTACGGTAGTTCCCCAACTCAATTTACTCATCAATGGTCTACCCAGCTCAACCGTTCAACTATGTGTCACTTCGTTGCCTTATACCCCAGCGGTTACGTTAACGGGTGCTACTGGCACCACTACCTATTTGTGGTCCCCAACTACCGGTTTAAGTAATCCTAACATTGCCAATCCTACCTTCAGTTCGACCAGCCCTCAAACTTATACTTTAACAGTAACCAATGAGGCCGGCTGTATAGCTACAGCCACACTTAATCTCAATCCCCAACAAACCAATATGACCATCAGTGCTTCGGATCAGACCATTTGTGCGGGTGAGGCTGCCCTCATCACATTTGGCCCCAGCTTGCCGGGTACTACTTTTAAAATTACCAAAACGCCACCCGGCGGTTTCTTTAATAATTCATCGGGTAGTTTGAATCCAATACTTACCGAAACCACCACCTATATGGTGGAACTCAATAATTATGCTTGCGAAATTCCGGCCTCAATTACCATACAGGTCTTTCCGGAACCCACGGTAACACTCACCAGCGTAGCCCCCACCAATGGACAATGCAATGGCAGCGTTACAGCCAACGTTACATATACTGGCAATGCCTCTGATCTTACTTATATGTGGTATCGAAATGGTAATTTGCTCAATTTGCCGCCCAATACAAGCGTTGTCTTGAATGCTTGCCCAGGAACTTATTATTGTTATGTATCTGGTTTGGGCGGATGCCAGGCAAGTGCCAATCTCACTTTGAGCAACGTGAATGTACCGGCCTATTCTCTGGTTGTCGGCCAGGATATTTGCAATGCCGGTTGTGGCGGAACCATTACCCTCACCAGTGGAACCCAATTTACCGTGCAGTGGAATGCTCCGCTGAACAGCACCAGTGCAACTTTAACAGGTGTATGTGCAGGTACTTATACAGGTACAATCAATTTTACAGGTGGCGCAAGCGTACCCATTACGGCCACCATTAGTGAAGCGCCCGGAATACCCATGGGGCCGATCAACGGATATAGCGCTCTTACGCCAGGTCAAAATTTTATTGTATTGGGCGATCTGGTTATCAACAATGGAGGGACACTGGTTTTGAGCAACAATACTATGGTCGTTTATGGTAATGTAATCGTGAACCCTGGTGGTAAACTCCAATTGCTTTACAGTACCATTAAAATGCAGAAAGACAAAGGCATCATAGTGAAAAAGGCAGGATACATCAAATCTGAGTTCAGCACATTTACCAATGCTTGTGCAAATGAATTCTGGATGGGAATAGAGCTCTGGGGCAATCCCACTTCAGCGCAAACATTATTTTTGCAGGCAAGGGGAGATTTATTGAAGGGTACTGTAATTGAGAATGCACACAAGGGAATTTGTTTCGGTAAGAATTTGAGTGCAAATTACGAGGATTCAAATTCCGGCGGTGGATATGCCTATATAACCGAAGCCACATTCATTAACAACAGGAGAGATGTTATGTTTATGAAATATCCTGCCAGCAACAGTCCTACTAGCAATCTAACCAAATTCGAGCAATGTCAGTTTCAGGTGAATGCATCGGCTTTCTTTCAGACCAATTCCAACTATACTATGAAGGATAGGGTCTATATGATTTCCACAAATGCAATTTCATTCAAAGGTTGTCATTTCTACAATAACCATTATATCTGGTCCAATACTTTTGCATATACTTCAGCCATTAACGCTGTTGGTGCTCCGTTTTTAATGGATGAGTTCACAGACGGTATGCTTACTGTGCCAAGCATCGTCGAGGGATTTGTTTATGGTATATTCAATCAGAGTCAAAGTATTCAGCAGCCCTATAAAATTCTCAATACTACCTTCCGTTGTTATAGGGGAATATACTCTGCCAATCTCACCACCTCATCCTTGCTGGCCTTCAACAACTTTTATCCATATTCATCCTCCACTCCAGGTAATTTTCCTCAAGTTCCAACTGGATTTCTGGATACATACAATAACGATCCTAACAGCACCATTGATGATTATATCAACAATCTGGATAATTCTACCACAACGAATTTCAAAAGCAGCTATGGTATCTATTTATTGAGCCCAAGGGAATTCACCTTGAAGAACAATTATTTCAATATTTTTGGCAACAGCGATGTGCTCAGGGTGGGACTCTACGTGAACAAAAATACCCAATTTAACAACGATCTTCAGAGCAACTATTTTGAAGGCATGGTAGCAGGATGCAGATTTTATAACCAAAACAGGTTTGGCACATCCGATGGGCTTCAATTTTCCTGCAACGTATTTAAAAACAATGTTTGGGATGTAGAAATTACACGTTCACCCGGCATTACCACTACAACCGATGACACCTGGGGGATTAAGAAAGTTATCGGCAGCCCTCCTCCAAATAGCCAAAGCAGGGGCAATAGCTTTTCGCAATCTACTTCCAGCCAGCCTGTAGATGATATTCGAATGACCATCACTGGCAATCTCCAGACTTATATATATTCTGTTGGCGAACTCAATCCTGGTGAAGTTAGCCCATCAGTGAATGCGACTACTTTTCCCAATACAACACCAACGGGCCAATGCACTTTACCCAATGGTTCTCCTAATTTGGCGATTTTGCTTTCCGATAAATTGGCAGAAATAGAAGCCTTGCGCAGCGAAAATCTGGAACTGGTGGATGGAGGAAATACCTCTGGTCTTGTGAATGAGATTGAGATGGCCGAATACTCAGAAGCTCTGGAGTTGTATTACAACCTCATACAACTTTCTCCAGCCCTCAGTCGCGATGCGATGATGGAAGCCATCGACAAAGAATACGAGCTGCCCGTAGTATTGCTCACCGCTATATTGGCCAGCAACCCGAGCGCAGCCAAGGATCCGGCGATTCAAAACCAGTTGGACAACCGTTTGGTCCCGCTAAGTCAATACCAACGTGACATGATTGCCATGGGTAAATACATACTCAGTCTCAAGGAAATCAACGAAAGTCGTTTGGGCGATCTGATGGCAGAGTACAACCAATTGCGCAACGAGCTATACAGACGTATTTGTGAGGATGAAACGGAGTTGAATAAGTTCCAATTGTTGGACAGCCTGATGAGTTTGCCCACCGATGTGAGCAATGCCTGGATAAAAACACTATGGCTGGCCGATGGTGGCCATTACAATCAGGCCCAGGTTCTGGGGCAGAGTTTGTTGACACTGCTGAGCAACAAAGACGAACGCAAGACAGACTGGCAAGCCTACCTCCAACTGCTGGAATTGCAAGAAGTATGGGAGCAAGACTCTATAGTGGTACTGGATTCTATGCAGGTACAAATGCTCGAAGGATGGATGGACGAGAATTTGCCGCATACTTTTGGCTTGGCTCTGAATATGCTCACACGCTACAGTGATTATATCTACTACGAACCTCTCAACTATGGCGAGCCGCTAGAAAATAAGAGTTTGCAATTTTCTACGGTAGAAGATAAAGCACCGAACTGGCTCATGCTTTACCCCAATCCAACTTCAGGCCTCACTTATCTTCGGCTTACCAATGCTCCATTAACCACAGGCGCCCTTCTAAAAGTGCTCGATCCAATTGGAAAAGTGATAATGGAGATAAATTTGGCTCGTCAGAATTTCGAGTATCCCATGGACTTCACTACCTTAGCCACTGGAACTTATCAAATCCAAATTTTAGATCAAGAGCAATCGATTTATCGAAGCGCCCTGATCAAATTATAATGAAGTATCTAATAATAATAATAATTTGCATTTTGAGCCATCAACTTTTGATGGCTCAAAATGCTTTTAATAAAACATATTCTGATAGTCAATATGATCAAAGTTACTCTTCTAATGTGATTGTCTTAGAAGACTCTACTTATTTAGTGCCTTATTTGAGTTGGTTGCCGGGGAATTTATTTTATTGTTGGAGAGTAATTTCCTCTCAAGGAATTGAGTTATCTACGATACCGTTATTAAATAGTGCTGAAGTTTTGGCGATTGGATTGAGCGATGCTTTCATTGAAACACCTGACGAATATCTTATTCAAAGTACATCGTATATTCATGCTTCATTGCTAAAATTTGATTCTTTGGGAAGTATTCAGTGGTCGATTAGTATTGACAGCCTCAATAATTCATCTCTGTCGCCAATAGTCCTTTCAAATAACAATTATTTTTTTACTGGCTACCAATACTTGAATCCGGCAGCTACATTAATATGGGTGAATACCGATGGCGATGTGTATCGCACCAAAAATGTTCAACCATTTGATTCCACAAGAGCTGTTTTGATTCAGCAACCTTATGAGTTTGTGAATGGTGATTTATTGTTGGGCGGCTTAGCGCTTCGCAATAACATTGTATTATACGATGGATTGGGAGAACCATTTAATGCAGATAATACAGACATGGCTATGATTCGCACCAACAGCGTTGGTGAAGTTTTGTGGGCCCGAAACTGGCACGAGGCAATACGAGATGGTTATTTATACTTTGAAGTCGATGAAGCGGAACAGTTTGCAACAACATATCAGACCCACGTCATATCATACGATAGCCTAAGTCCCGACCACTACCCGTTTCAGGCAGTAATGGGTTCCATGGAAATTGATTTGGCCACGGGTGATAGCAGCGGGGTGATTTATTATTATGCAGACACCTTGGATTCGCCCTTTATTTATGATATGGTTAGAACTCCTGACAGTGGCTATGCTTTTTTAGGTCAGGCGCTGTATGAGGGGCCGCCCTGGACCTATAGTTTTATTATGAAGCTCGACGCAGATCGTAATTTCGAGTGGCTAAAAGAATATACCTACAACAGCGATGATCCAGACAACTCGGCCTACCATGCTGCCAATGATCTTGAGGTGACACTCGATGGCGGTTTTATTGTAGCAGGTACTTATGAAAACTGGAATACCCTTGATACTACTTATGAATTCTCTTGGGTTTTCAAAACCAACGCCTGTGGTGAATTGGAGTGGACGGCAGATTGCACGCCCATTTCTATAATAGAACAAGAAATAGAAGTGCAGTCATTCAGGTGTTATCCCAATCCTGCTGCTGATCAATTGACTGTTGAACTTCCGTTGAATCATTCTGCCAAACAACTGTCCATAATGGATGCACAAGGAAAGGTTTGTATGACTTCGAGAATTTTCGCCACACAGAAAAGAATGGATTTCGATCTTTCTGATATTGCCACGGGGCTATACTTTGTAAAATTATTTTACGAAGATGGGAGGCAAGAGGTGCAGCGTGTAATGGTGATGAGGAATTGAGGGGAAGTTGATTGGATTTCCAGAATTTACTACAACATCAACTCAGTAGAACTTTTCAATGTCTCAAAGTTCGGAATTTCATTTCACGATTTCCCCAATAAAATCAGCACTTTCAGGTTTGAATGAAAAAAATCACCATTTTCACCCAATGAAATTTGAGTATCCGGCTAAAATTCTGATCGCCTGGGGCGAGGCTATTTCAGGCAATAAGGACATCAGAGATTTTCTGATTGCCAATGGCTATCCTGAACTGGGACTGTTTGCTCATGCCTTGCGCAACCAGGATGATGCGCGCGAATGGCTGATGGCAAATGGATTTCCCCATCTTATGGCTTTGATCAATGGAGCCGAAGGCAATCCGAATGCCTTGCTTTGGCTTAAAAAATACGACCTGGATATTCTGGAGAAAATGGCCCGTGTGGGCGATAATGATGAAAATGCTTTGCTCTGGCTACTCAAGAATGGATTTGCGGATTTTGCCAATATTGCCCAACGCATCAGAAGAGTAAAGAATTCCATCGAAGAAGGCAACAACGATGTGCATCGGATTTCAGCCGATTAATTCTTCTTTGCAATCAGCACCAGATCCATCGTAATTCCATCTGCCGATGGATATCTCATGGTTTCAATTTCATCAAAATGATTTTCTGCAAGGGCTCGGGTGAGATAATCGGCTTCGTGATAATTCATAAATATTTCGTCATCTGTACTTCCCTTTCTAAAGCCTGACTTCGAATTGTCGTCTTCCATTGTGCTCAGGTAAAGTATTCCTCCCTGATGAAGCATTAAGGCTGCGTCTTTTATAAAAGTAAGCGCTTCAGCTTTGGATAAATAGGGCAAACAAAACCCACACATTGTACCAATGTTCATTTTAATTTAGTCCATGCCGTAGATGAAATCATACAGTGGTAAATACCGAGAGAGTAGCTGTTTAGTGCAATCAAGCGCAGCGCAGATTGGACTAAAACAGATACCAAATCGGTATCACTCCATCAAATTTCTTTTGAATCGAAAGAATTTCTCTGCAATCCATGACTTGAAATTTTGCGGAAGGATTATTAATTTTAGCAAGTTCTACCATATTTGGAGCCAGATCAATTCCGAATAATCGGAAGTCAGGTCGTTTTTGCAGAAGGTAGCGGGTGATATTGCCGGGACCACATCCGATCTCTAAAATTTCAGCCCGATGAGCGATGGTTTTTTCACAAAAAATACCAAAGGAGTCTTTGTACATGGAGACATCCATGAATTTGCCGGCATACAAATCGGCCAGTTTATCAAATACATCGACAGCTTTTTTTGTGAGATACATTTGCAGAAAATTTTATAAAAAAAAGAGGTACTCAATAGGTGTATGTAAGCGAACTCATTTTTTTCGCATCAAAAATTTCATTGGCAATGTCGTGGAGATTTTTGGCTGTTATGCCTTCCACGCGTTCGTAAATTTCCTGCATGGTGTCTATTCGTCCGAAGAGCATAAGACTTTTACCCAGGTTGAACATCAGCGATCCGCCACTGTCTTGCGAAATGGCGATTTGTGCCATGATTTGTTTCTTGGCTTCGTGCAATTGTCGGGTGCTGAGTTTTGTTTTTTTCAATAAATTCAGTTCTTTCCAGATAAGTGCTTTGCTTTTTTCCAGGTTGTTTTTTTCTGTTCCCAGATAAATAGAAAACACGCCGCAATCGCTGAAAGGCGCATAGCTGCTGTCCACATGATAGGCAATGCCGTGCTTCTCTCTGATGTTCATGCTCAGCCTGTTGTTCATGGCCGGTCCGCCAAGAATATTGTTGAGCAAAGTAAGTCCGGGTCGGAATTCATGGTTGAAATCATACGCAGGAGTGCCCATGAGATAATGTACCTGATGGATATCTTTCTCTTCTACTTTGTGAATGGCCTTGTAACCATGGTCGATGGCTTTAGGTTTTCTTGCCTTTTGTAATTTGTGGTGAACCAGGTATTTTTCGGCAAGAAGTCTTACTGTTCTTTCTGAAATATCGCCGGCTGAAGAGAAGATGATGTTTTTATCGGTAAAATTTCTTTTGCGAAATTTGATGAGGTCTGTATGGGTAAAACTGCGCAGACTTTTTTCGGTACCCAGAATGGTTCTTCCAATAGGGTGTTTTCCAAAAATCATTTCATCAAATTCTTCGAAGATCATTTCTGCCGGACTGTCTTTGTAGCTGTTGATTTCATCCAGAATAACCTCTTTTTCCTTTTCAATTTCCTTTGCCGGAAAAGTGGCATTGAATGCAATATCAGCGATCAATTCGATGGCTCGTTCGTAGTGCTCTTTGAGAAAGGAGGCATGAATCCATGTTTCTTCTTTGCTGGTAAAAGCATTGAGTTCGCCACCTACCGCGTCGAGTCTGCTCAGAATGTGGTAGGTTTTTCTTTTGGTTGTTCCCTTAAAGAGGCCGTGCTCCATAAAATGGGCAAGGCCATGTTCCCTGGCCAGTTCGTCGCGGCTTCCGGCACCTATCATGATGCCGCAATGTGCCACTTCGCGCTGCATGGGCTGGTGCACCGCGCGGATGCCGTTTTTTAATTGAAAAATGAGTGGATGTTCAGACATGGATACAAAGATGCACAACTTGAGGTTAATTATTGAGAGACATGTCCAATAAGGCCATTTATCAGCCCAGGGGCCTGAATAGTTGGTCTTTTTCTAACAAATATTTTATGCCCTGCTTGCTGCAAAGGATAAATAAAGCTGCTTTTATCTATTGCTCCAGGTAAAAATCTATCAACCCTTCGGGGGCACTGATGTACACAGTTTTGTTTGGCCGGTCAATGCTTTTGAAAAAGTCCTCGTGTAAAGGCATCAGTATTTCTTTCGTTCCTGATTTAATCACCAGCAAAGGATTATTGCTGAGCTCTTCGATATGACTCACAATACCTATTTCACCGCGCTCCTCATCAATAACTTTATAATCCACGATTTCCCGAAGAGCCATCTTTTCTTTGTCTGCCTCCGAAAGGTATTTGTCTTCGATATACAATCCACATTTCACCAGCGCCTTTGCAGCCTCTTCGGTTTCGATTCCTTCCAGCTTCACTTTTACAGAAGTATTGGTTTTGTAATCGAGTGATTTTACTGTGTAAGGCACAAGTTGGCCACGAACCTCTACAAATAAGGACGGCAATTTTTTGTAGTCGCGTTGTTCAATGGTGTTGAGGTGGGCCGTGAGCTCTCCTCTGAATCCATGAAGTTTGGTGAAATAACCAAATTCATAAAGCTCATCTTTGGTCATAAAAAGAAGGATTTAAAGTACATGCACAAGAATATTCAAAAAAAAAGCCACCCCTTGGAGTGGCTTTTTCTATCAGTAATGAAATTATGCTTCTGGATTTTCTGCCGGAACATCTGTAGCTGGAGTTTCAGCAGGAGCTGGAACTTCTTCAACCGCAGGAGCTTCAATAGCAGCTTCAGCAACTGGTGCTTCAGCAACTGGCGTTTCAGCAACTGGAGCTTCAATAGCAGCTTCAACAACTGGAGCTTCAATAGTAGCTTCAACAACTGGAGCTGTTACTTCAGCTACCGGAGCGGCTTCTTCAGCTATAGGGCGGGCAGCGGCAGCAGCTTCTTCGCTGGCTTCAGCAGCAGCATTGGTCATAGCCTTCAAACGAGCTTGATTTACTTCGCGCTCATGCTTAAGGGATTTACTCTTTGCATCTTCTTTTGATTTCACAAGGGTGCTTACCTTAGACTCCACCTTAGCAGTTTTGTCGTTGGTCCATGTTTCCATGCGCTTGTCAGCTTCTTCCTGTGAGATTGCACCTTTCAGTACACCTTTCTGTAAATGCTGACGCATCAATACACCTGTGTAGCTAAGAATAGCACGCACTGTGTCTGTGGGTTGCGCACCGTTGGTTAACCAATTCAGGGCCTTTTCGTTATCCATAACGATGGTGGCCGGGTTGGTGTTTGGGTTGTAGCTACCTACGCGCTCGATGAATTTACCATCTCTTGGTGCGCGAGCATCGGCTGCTACAATGTGGAAGAAAGGCTTACCTTTCTTACCGTGACGTTGAAGTCGGAGTTTTACTGCCATTTGTTTTGTTTTGTTGGGTACGAAACCCGGTTAAACAGTTGATTTTTAATTAGGGCCGCAAATTTAGTAGGTTGAAGGCATGAATCGACCAATTGCTGAGAATTTATTTTGTTCGCTTGATCGGGGTTTAATTTGTTGATTTACAATGTGGTTTAAAGGCTTGAAATTGTATGTTGTCCTGCGAAGCCCGAAAATTCACCAGAAAAAATGTCAGAGCAAGAATTGATCTGGGATCGAAAATGGAAATATCTTTTCTTCGCTAAAAATAAAGAACCGATGAAAACTGCCCTTGAAATAAGCCGTGAGGTCATTCTGAAAATTAATTCAAACCAATGGAAAGAATTGGAAGGCATGATGATGGACACAGTTGAATTGACCAATCAGGGCAATGCCAGAAGAATAGGAGCAACTGATGTTTTGAAGTATTGGCAGAACATTTTATCTGAATTTCCCGACTACCAGATCCAGGTTTTGCATCTGTTTTCTGATGAAGACAAAGTAATGGTTTATGGTAAGTCATACGGAAGTGCGGGCAGCAAGAAGACAATCGACAATTCATTTCTGCACTCCTTTTCTATGTACCTGCACATAGAAAATGAAAAGGTTAAATCAATGGATGTAATGGAAGACATTGCTTTACTTGGCGAAATTACAGAACGATTGTTCAGGCCCAAAGGCGCGGATGCCATCAAGGTGCGGGGATTTGGCGGTGTTTTTTTCAAATCGCCCGACATCAAAGCATTGGCCGGTTGGTACGACACACATTTGGGTACAAGGTTTCGTGAGAATCCTTACCAGACTTTCAAATGGCGCGAGCGCAATATGCCAGCCCGCACCGGGAGGACAGAATTCAGTTTGTTCAAAGCTGATACAGATTATTTCGCACCTTCTGAAAGTTCATTCATGCTCAATTTTCGGGTGGCAGATCTGGATGCTTTATTGGAAGAACTTCGCCACAAGGGAGTCAATCAGGTCGGCAAAACTGATACTTACGATTATGGCAAATTCGCATGGATAATGGATCCTGATGGCAATAAAATAGAGCTATGGCAGCCTGTGGATGAGGTTTTGGAGAATTACGACAAAGAACATGGCTTATAATGGTGCAACGGAAAATTAAAAATTGAAGTCTGGATAAGTGAACGCATTAGTTCTTTCAGAATAATGTTTTAGCCAATGCATGAGTTGTCGTCAGCAGATGAATTGCAATAATTGCGTTGATAACTTCGTTTTGCTGCCTGCCATTCTGCGTCGTCCATAATTTTATTTGTACAAAGTCAGTTTATGCCCAATCAAATTTTTTTCACCTCTCAAAGAAGTCATTATTCCCCATACATTTTTGGCTTGTGTATATTCTTTATGTTGATTTTTGTATCGAACATATCCGATGCACAATACACTGAAAACCCACTCAAAGAAAAGCGCTGGATTGGATTTGCCGGAGGTTTGAATACGGCAGACAACATTTCATGGAATGGAACAGCTTTTTATACCAAACGAAGTGAAGTAATACTTACCACAACCCGTGTAGGCTATAGTCAGGAGTTTATCGAATCGGCCAATGACAGTTGTTTCTCCATGAAGAATAAAATTGCTGAATTTGGCATAATGTGGGGCGATGGTTGGGGAGGAGATCACTGGTATCTGACAGGAGCTGCTGGATTTGGATTCAATGTGAGACGATATTGCGACGATCGCGCACAGGGTGATGTAGGTTTGACAGCAGTTACGGTGGGTATTCCATTTCAGGTTGAAATCGGCGCAATGTTAAATCCCCGATTGGGCGTAGTATTGGTAGCCATGGGCAATTGGAACCTTCGACAGGCTTACCTCGGGGCGAATCTTGGAATGGTTTGGAGGTTGAAGAAGGTGAAGGAGTTAAAGGAGTGAGTCTATTTCAGAGAAGCAGTTAAAAATGATCCGGCATAAAAGAATTAAACACATAAGAAAGTAAGGGAAGAAATAAGGTAAGAATACACTGTGATTTTTTCTTCGTGCTGTTACTAACTTTCTTGTTCAGTAGAAAAGAATTAAACACATAAGAAAGTAAGGGAAGTAAGAAAGCATTATCGTTTCTTCTTCGTGGTCTTACTGTCTTACATTCTCAGTGTTAAAAATTAAACACATAAGAAAGTAAGGGAAGTAAGAAAGTAAGAATTCATTATCGTTTCTTCTTCGTGGTCTTACTGTCTGACTTTCTTATGTGGTAAAAAAGAATTAAACACATAAGAAAGTAAGGAAAGTAAGAAGGTAAGTATACACTGTAGTTTTTTCTTTGTGCTCTTACTGTCTTACATTCTCAGTGTTAAAAATTAAACACATAAGAAAGTAATATTACCGGGTCGTTTTTCCTTCGGACTCATATTAGTTGATTTTAAGTGCTTAATGTATCCAACTGGTCGGGGAAATACTTTTTGAGGCTCGGCTATTTAACGATGCCGTTACATTATGTCCACAAAAAAATAATGGCCCAAAGGGCATGATTTGAAAAACAGAGTTCAGATAGTCAGGCCACTAACATAATTCGCCCAACGAATCATTTCTGTTAATAAGTTTCGTCGCTGTTTTATGACCATTTATCATCAAAAGTTTCGTACAATTGTCCTGAAGAAAACAGTATTTAGACTAAATTACTCATCAAATGTCAAGAAGCATCTGCCTCAATGGACAATTTGGCCAAAAGCACGACATCGAAGAAACGCAAGACAGATTTGTCATTCGGACAGTTGGTCATGTGGTTCCTGATGGTATTTTGAGTCAGATAAGGGCATTAGATCAGTACCGTGCCAACTTTGAAGCCGACGATCAGTTTCCTGAATCTTCGGTCTTTGTTTATCGCTGTATCAATCACCCCAACCTAAGCGCACTAAGAGATGAAGTGAAGTTAATTATTCGCTCAGCAAATCATCCGGCCATCAAATATGTGGGCAGTGTGATGTGTTACGCCGATTCTGGTATTTACCAGCTCTACACCGGGAATTTATTTTTGAAATTTGCCAAAGGCATTGGCCAGAGATTTATACAAAGCATTTTACAACAGAACCAATTGGCATTGAAAATGACGCTTGGTTTTGCTGAGAACGCACTATTTGTGGAAGCAGATGCACAAATTGGTCGCGATATATTTGATCTGGCGCTGGATTTATTGAAACTTCCCGAAGTTGAGTATTGCCATCCGGAGATGGTTGTAAGAAGAGTCACCGCATTTAAGAATATTGATATTGGTCAGCAGCTCAAAGCAGGAGTTCATGACGATTGGGTTTTAGAAAAGATTGGAATCAAGTCCGCATGGGCTGTCACAAAAGGCAGAGGCGTTAAAATCTGTATTATCGACGATGGTTTGGATTTCGAACACATTGGATTCAATGCTGCGAAACGAATACCTGCTTTCAGAGATATGTTGGATAAAACCGGCAGGGCATTGCCCATACATCAATTTGCCGAAGGCCACGGAACTGCTTGTGCGAGCATAGCTTGTTCCAGCGATCCCAGGGCAATGGGAGTTGCACCTGAGGCTCAGCTTATGCCAATCCGCTCTCTTGGACTTGGGTCTGTTCTCGAAGCTGAAGCCTTTTATTGGGCCGCACAAAATGGCGCCGACATTATTTCATGCAGTTGGGGACCTCCCGACGGAGATTTTCGAAATATAAAAAAATCGCAAGGCGTTTTTCCCATTCCAGATCATACCAATCTCGCTATTCAGTATGCCGCAAAGCAGGGCCGAAAAGGCAAGGGTTGTCTCATATTTTTTGCGGCAGGAAATGGCAATGAAAATGTGGGCAACGACCAATATGCTTCACACCCTGAAGTCTGGGCAATTGGATCAACCAACATCTTGAATGAGAAAGCTGTATATGGTGATTATGGAAGTCCGTTATTCTGTTCTTTTCCAAGTGGCGATTATGAGCAGGCTGGCGACAAATGGAAACAATCATACGGCGTTACAGTAGCCGACAGATCGGGTGTTGCAGGATATAGTCAGGACGATATCAACCATTTTTTTGCAGGTACATCCGCTTCATGTCCCGGGATGGCAGGACTTGCCGCACTGATGCTTTCGGCACAACCAGAGCTCACAAAAAAACAGGCAGCAGAAGTACTCAAAAATTCCTGCAAACACCTTGGCCCAATTGCAGAACGTACAAAAGATGGTTACCATCCGAAATACGGCTATGGGCTGATACAAGCAGATCTATTGATAAAAAACACACTATCTTTTAATTATAAAACAAATATTTTAAAAATGAATGACAGGAGCAAAAACAATGGTTATTCACTTCACATCGGAATTGATGAAGTGAGTAAAACCTATTACCAGGGAAAAATTCCAGTCCTGCATGGTTGCGTCAACGACATGAATCGAATGGAACAATTGGCCAAATCTCTGGGATATATTTCTACCACCCTGATCAATGATCAGGCGACAAAAGAAAATATTATTAAAACATTTCAGGAACTTTCAGATAAAGCTGTTTCAGGAGACAGTGTAATGATCAGTTACGCCGGTCATGGCGCTTCAATCAAAGATCTGAATGGCGATGAGGAAGATGATGATAAAGACGAATCCTGGGTAACTTACAATGGATTTTTGCTGGATGACGATATCAACGTCGCGTTGAATAAATTTGTCGAAGGAGTAAAAATCACAATGGTTTCAGACTCATGTCACAGTGGTACTGTAAGTCGCGCCATTCCTGATGAAATGGATTCTACCAACATCATTCCGAGATTTGTTCCAAACTACATAGTTGAAGAAGTTCTGGCATTGCATAAGTCTACTTCATCAGAATTGCTTTCAGCAAGCAGATCAGCCAGCGAAGAAGATACAATAGCCGCCGGACTTATTGTACTATCTGCTTGTCAGGATAAGGAGGTGGCCGGCGAGGTAAATGGTGCGGGTATTTTTACTTCAAATATATTTACTGTATTACAGAAGGAAAACGGAAAATTTCCTTCTTATAATATACTTATGGAGCAAATAAAAAAGCAGATGCCCGCTTACCAAAACCCGAGAATTGAATACAGGGGAAATGGCCAATACAATTTTTCGGATTCTGCCGCATTTTTATTTCAGTATATAGCGACAAGCGATGCACCACAAACAACGCCGAAGGTTGAAGAAAAAACAGCGCCACCAAAGTCACCGCGCAACATAAGGATGCTGGTCGAAACAGACAAGGAGCGTTTGTCACTTCCTGCCGGCAGTGGAAGCAGATCTTATCGCGGACAAAGTGCCGACAACCTCGAGGTACTCAATGGAAGCGTAGACAGCAAAGAATTGCCTGGAAATACCCCATGGGACAAGGCCTACAATTTATTGCTGACCAATCCTGAAAGCAATATCAAATGGGTAGAACCAGACCTGCTGTCCAATATTTATATTGATCCATCTGCATTGAAGCTTGATACAGCAGCGCGTGGTGAAGGATTGTTCGGATGGTTGCCAACCTATCCGCCCAAACAGGAGGACAATGGAAGTGTTGCCTTCGATTGGCACCTCGACAACGAACACAGTCAATTGAGAGCTGCAAGAGAATTGGTTTATCCGGAATTGATCAGTGGGCTTCCTTTCGACGGCAGCAAAAGAAATGTAAGAGTGGGACATATTGATACAGGTATTATTGCCAACCATCCTTCGCATCCGGTAAATCTCAAATACGAAATGAGTGTGACCGCAGAAAAAAATGAAGTTGAGGACGATGCTTTTGACAAAGATCTTGCGGTATATCCTTCCGAACAGCAAGGGCATGGCAATGCCACAATGGCGATACTTGCGGGTAGAAAAATTTCTTCGAAAGAATCGGATGTACATTTCAACGACTATTTTGGTGGAGCTCCACTGGCTGAAGTGATTTCGATTAAAATAAGCGATACAGTTGTTTTACTCAGCGGTAAACGTTTTGCCAAAGCCATTGATTATGCCATTGAGCAAAAGGTAGATGTAATTACCATGAGTATGTCGGGCTGGCCGAGCAAGGCTATGGCAAATGCAGTGAACCGGGCTTATGAAGCCGGAATTGTTGTTTGTTGTGCGGGCAGTAACAGTTGGGTGAAAGGAGCACAAAAACTCATTCCTGATTCCATTCTTTATCCTGCCAGATACGACAGAACCATTGGCGTAGTTGGAGCTACATACAATCAAATTCCATATGTATATAAATTACATAATCCGGATACCAGGGCAGAAGGCGGAATGTACATGCAGATGAGCTACGGCCCGGATTCGGCCATGAAAACAGTTGTGGCCGGTTATTCTCCCAATATTATCTGGTTTGGACATAGTGTGGACGACAAGGAGAATCCTGTTTATGTGAAAAATGGAGGAGGCACTTCCAGCGCCACACCTCAGGTTGCGGCGGCATGTGCCTTGTATATTCAACATCATCGCGATGAATTGGAAAGACTTGCAGGCAATGAAAGATGGAAAATTGTAGAAATGGTGAAGGAAGCCATTTTTTCGTCTGCTGCGAAGGATGATCAGTTCAAAACGTATTATGGCAATGGTGTCTTGCGGGCCAGAAAGGCCCTCGATAAAAAACCATCTGAATTGATTGGTAATATCAGAAAAGCCCCTGAAGCTAAAAACGAAGGTGGTTTTTTCAAAAAGCTTGTCGGATTATTTAAAAGAAGCATAGGTTATGATTCGAATGACGAATTGCTCAAAGAAATGATGGCGGCAGAGATTGTGCAATTGATACACCGCGAACCCAAATTGTTTCCTCTGCTTCATTTGGATTTTAGCAACCCCGATCTGGAACTTAGTTCAGAAGAGCGCGCTTTACTTATTGAAGGTGTGCAACAATCTGATAAGGCATCTGAATTTCTCAAACGCCATTTGATTTCAGATTCAATGAATGATTTGGGTCATGGCAGCAGATCGTTGCAATTCGATGGAAGTAATATCCGGAATTTCAGTTTCACTTCAGAAAAGTCGCAATACAACTTGCGGACAACTGGCCAGAGCATGGAATTGAAGGCATTCAGACAGCAAGTGCTGAAAAGCGACGCTAACGATTTAAATGTGGATGAGTTCGAGTTTGAAATACACGAATCTTCGGGTCGTGGTGTGGATTCAACGCTCCAATTGCTTACCGATCTTGAGGCCAGTGGACGTCAGGGTATAGTTCTTATCGAGAGAGAAGTCAACGGTGAAGTCCTTTATGAATGGCAGTTCGAAAATGATAATTCTTCTGCAGAAAGCAAAGGTTCGCGTGGTTTCGAAAGTAAAGAATGGACCCGGTCGGGTGATGGGCAATTTAATATTTCATTGTTTCAATCAGCCGGACAAAAGGAGAGGGGATGGCTCGATTCCGGTATTAAGGTAGTGGTGAAAGTAGTGAGTTGGCTAAAATCGAAAAAGGCCAAGAACAAAGATGCACAATGGAAAGAATGGTTGTCACAAAGCAGACAATTTAAGTATGAAGTTTTGGCCTATGACCTGCACAATGAAAACAACTCAGGAAATCAATGGTTCAGAATTGATCAGGATGGTTACGATCAGATATGGAAGTCTATTCAGGACGATCCAAAGCCCGCTTTGTTAATGTTCCCCGGACTCTTCAGGGATGTCCGCGAGAATTTTGTGGATTTACTGGCACATCCTGAAGCGGCCAACGAGTTCAAAAAATCGCACAGCCGCTATATCATAGGATTCAATATGCCCGATGTGGTAGACGGAATTCAGGCCAATGCCGAAAAATTACATGGCCTGATTCAGGCAAAGTTGAAGAAAAAGAATTGCTCGGTGATAGCCAGAAGTCGGGGTGGAATTGTAGCAAGGTATTTATTCGAAAATACCTGGGCTGCAAATTCCAAATCAGCACAACCTTTTTCACTGGATAAAATGATTCTTCTGGCAACACCCAATATGGGCACTCCAATTGCAAGCAATGAGTTATGGAAAGACCTGATTACCCGTACTACCAACCTTCTGGGAAAAGCATTTAGTCTGGCAAGTCCTGTTTTTACGGGAGTTCAGACTGTGCTGGCGGCCATTGCAAACGAGGTTGCTGATTTGCCGGGTATCGATGATCTGGAAGTGAATAGCGAGTTGATGTTGGGACTTAACAAGGACATCAAAACCAAAAAAAATTATTACATTATTGCTTCAGATTTTGAACCATCCAATGCCATTGTGCGCCTTTTAGATGAATTTATGGTCGATCGATATGTATTCGATGGACTGAACAACGATGGAGTATCGCCGGTGAAGTCCGTAATGTTTTCTATGGAAAAGGAGAGCGATATTATTCCAAAAGAAAATCAATTGCTTTTGGGAAAATCAGAAAACGTCAATCACTTTAATTATTTCAAAAAGAACAATGACGGAGTAATTATATGGATATTTGAGAAAATAAAGGCATAGAGTCAGAGTTGAAAAGGGTAGTGGAATATTTGTATTTCCACCGCACAATCTGACGGAAAATTCAGGTATCAAATACAAAGAGTATCATTATTGTCCGACGAAAATTATAAATTGATTGAATCGGGATCCTGAAAGGATCAAACATTGAGTAGCCCCCAGTGGAGATCCGAAGGATCGAAACTGGGGGTTAAATGAAGTCTATGATTACCAACTCTGAAAGGGTTGAAAGAAAATGTCCAGCAATAGATTGGAAATGAAGACTTATCGTAATGTTCGACTCCAGAGTCAGTAAAATCAATAATTTTGACCCGGTATTTTTTTACTAATTATGAAATAAATGAAAAATTTAGTCGGAAAACGATGATTCATTTTAATATGACCTGAATGGTTATTTGAGAATGAGGTAAACCGGGCAGCTTAACTTTATAGGGTTTTTGGGTTAACCAGAATCAGTTGTTGTACGGATTTTTGGGCAAAGTGTGAATTTTATAACCCGATTTTTTTAATCCCTCCAGGATGGAATTATCCGGTATTTCTTTAAAAACAACTATTGATAAATTTTGAAAAGGAATAATTGACAATTTGGACAACGAATCAGTAATAAACTTCATAGAACGCTGTCTGCGATCAGATGCCGCTCTTGAAAAACTGTTGCTGTTAAACCCTTTAACAGCAATCATCGGTAGATCGAGTCCGACAGCCATTTTTTCGAATTCCCTGAATGATACTTTGTAAACAAAGTTGCCTACAATTTCATAGGAGTATTGATTTTTCCATATTTTCCGAAGCCATTTAGTATTGATTTTGTCCAGGATATTTCTCAAGCCCACAATAACAGGAAATGAAATTCCAATGTCGTTGGGCTCCAGAATGATTACTCCTTTTTTTGCAACACGCAACATTTCGTAGAAACCAAGCGAGGGCCTTGGAAAATGATGGTAAGCCTCTTTGCAGCAGACATAGTCGAAGCTGTTACTTTCAAAAGTCATGTTTTCCACATTTTGAATTGCGCAGGCATCAATAAGTTTTTTGGGAAGAATGATTTGCTCCAAAACTTTAATACTTAAATCAGTTGCCGTGCTATGCCCTCCCATTCTTTTGATGTATGCCGCATCAATGCCATTGTAATCTCCAACTGTCAGCCACCTTTCACTCTGCTTAATGAGCGGGGCAATGTTTACAAAAAAAAGTGAGTTGTAATTGTAGAGCGGATTGCCTTCAGAATGAACTTCATTTACATAAATCTCATCGTTACGTTGATCAATAAAGGTTTTGTGTTTTTCGTAACTTTGGGTATTGAACATGTTCTGGCTGGTTTTCGCAAAAATAACACAATTGGATTTTACCGGATTAAAATTGTTTGTATGCCCCCTTTTTTAAAAATAAAGCTGTCAGAAGTCACATATACTGCCACGTGTACAAATAAAAGAAAGCAGGATTTGAGCCAAAAGGAATGTTTTCGCAATCAGCAGAAATCATAAAAATGGCAATGATTAAAAGGGCGTCAGTTCATTGGATTAAGCAAATAGGTATACCTCGAAAGGTACTGCCGATTTTATGGCCAGGTACAATTCATGATGAGAGATATTAGTTTGGGTGTTTTTTAATACATTTGAAGTGAATTACTTTATCGATTATGCTCAGGATTGTTCTGGTGATATTTATTTTTATTGCATTTCAAGCCATAGGCCAGGATTTTCGAATTCCCTATCGCAAAGGAAATTTATGGGGTTATGCCGATCAAACCGGAAAAATTATAGTTGAACCCAGATACGATACCGTTGATGTCCGCGCAGAAAATCGCAGGTGGCTGGTTATGAAAAACGATATGATAGGGGTTATTGATGAATTGGGTAATGAAATTCTTCCTGTGGAGTTTGATTCTGTTTTTCGCAAGCCTGTGCGCAGTGGGTTGAATGAATTTTATGTCTATAAGAATGGGAAGGTGGGATATTTTGATATGCTGGGAAAGGAACTTTTGCCTGTGGAATATCAGGCGCTACAAAAGTGCAGCAACCTCTTTTCAAAGAATCCATTGAATTTTTTTGCGCGGAAAAAGGCCAATACAAACTGGACCATTGTCGATCACACAGAGAAGTCTTATCTCGATGGAATCGAAGAATTTGTCAATTTGCAGGATGGAATTTATTTTCTGAAGGTAAAGTCAGGCTGGGGTATTTATGACGTACTAAATAAGCAATGGAAGATTGAGGCTGATTTTGATTCAATTGAATATTTCGACAATGAAGATGGAAAAGTGCCAATGCAGGAATATTTGCCATATAAATATTTCGCAGTGAAAGGAAACACATCTACTTTGATTGCGGAAAATTTTGAAACAGCAACTTTTAAAAATACTACCAAAGCCGATTTTATGTCCGATGAGCCTCTTTACTCCGGAGATTTATATGTAGAGGAGGCGGTTGCAGATGTAAAACATTTGGAATTGATTTCTGTCACCAACCTGGAATTTAATTCCAAAGCAAAATACAACTTACTTAATTCACGACTTACCAAAAAGAGTTTTGTTCAGATGAAGGTGGAGAATCGCTCCTACATCATTACAATCAATAGTCCGGAGGGAGTTCGCGTGTTGTCAATGAAATTCGATAAGGTTAAATTGATCAGCATCGGAATCAGTACTTTCGACAACAGGGTTGCGATTGTGTGTTTAAAAGGCAAATGGGGAGTCTATAGTCTTGAGCATGATAAATTGATTGTGCCCTTCGAGTATGAAGAGCCGATATTGAGTGATCAATTCCGAGACATAATCATTTTGCCTAAAAAGGGTAAGATAGGTGTCTACTGCATTTCCAAAGAATTGAATCAGCCTTCTGAAGTGATAGAACCCAAATTCGATGGTCTGGCTGATGTGCGCGAGATAGCTAACTACACTCAAGGCTATAGCAGATTCATGGTTTATTATCTGATGAAAAATGGTAAAGCCTGCCCAATTGGCTACAATGGCGTGAATTTTTTTGAGGATTGAAGCTGTCTTTAATTGCCTTCTTCAATGTGGTGATTTAAATATGAAAAATCACGAATGGCGAATGAATTCCGTCATTATGTTCTTTTGAAAAAGCAATATTGAGCGTGGTGTAATTCTTTTTTGGAATATGCGGAATTTCATTTACATTGCGCCAACTTTATAAAACTACTTCTACTATGGCATCATCCAAAAACAAGACGCCACTTACCACAGACGATTTCACGAAAGACCCTCGTGTCTGCAATGGCGCTGGTTTCAGCGCAGCGTAACCAGTGCTTACATCTCCTGCTGGCTTTTAGCCAGCCATCCAGAACCCAGAACCCAGAACCCAGAATTCAGCAAAGCCAATCCCAAACCCTCGACAGCCCCTTATCATCTTGAAAGCTTTCAACCATTTAACCGAAATATGCTTTATCACCACAAATCCAGCATCTCAATTTTGACTAATCCAATTCCATTTGCATAATGCGAAGCACTTCCATATACCCAATCGTAATCCTTCTCAACAAATCCTGCCCTTACAGGATTTTGATGAATATAATTTATTTTTTGTAAAATAAGCTCTTTCTTCCAGCAGTGAATAGGATGATAACCATTCTGCCAGAATTGAAAGTTTTTGTTCATGCTATTTTTACTTCCCGAACGTGCGAAAAAGTATGTCATCCAATCCCGACTTTCTTCAATATTGTCGTTTATCGACTTAATAGTTGACTTTGATGTGAATTGTTTGAAATCCCGCACAATATCTTCGATAGGTTTATCTGTGCTATTGATTAAAAGATGTGCGTGATTAGTCATAAGTACCCAGGCGTGCACAACCAGACCTTTTTTTTCAATGCAGTAGTTCAGGCTGTCAATAAAAATTTGTCTGTAGATATTTCTTGTGTAAACATCAATCCAGCGTTCAATAGTAAAAGTTACAAAATAGGGCCATTCCCGGTCTCGGATTTTATACTTTTCGCTCATGGGCGCAAGCTAATTACATGGAGCTATTAAAATGGGAAGTTGTTATTCGGTGATAGAATGTGAATTTAAAAGATGAAGGAAATGTTGTGGGTTTTGTTGGCTAAAAGCCAGTTTGAGTTTGAGGCGCGGGCAGCTCTCCTTCGCCGTTCAGTTGTGACATGGTTCCTTGAAGCCTTCGTCATTGATTGCCATTGGTTTTGCTGGCTGAAAGCCAGCCAGAGGCGTAGGTACCGCTATGCTTTGCTGATGCCGGCGCCATGGGTAGCCATTGATTTTGCTGGCTAAAAGCCAGCCAGAGGAGTAGGCACGGGCTACGCTGCGCTGAAGCCCGCGCCATTGAGAATTCCGTCATTATGTTCTTTTGAAAAAGCAATATTTTGCGTGGTGTAATTCTTTTTTGGAATATGCGGAATTTCATTTACATTGCGCCAACTTTATAAAACTACTTCTACTATGGCATCATCCAAAAACAAGGCACCACTTACCACAGCCGATTTTACACAAGATGCTCGTGTGCTGAAGAGCATGCAAGAACTTAAAGAGTATTTTAAGGATAAGCCAATTGTGGTATCAGATGTCATTGATGATAAGGGAAATCAATATGTTGATCTGGTTCAGAAAGGTGGAGGCGTTTGGGGAATTGCTCTCGTGGGATATACTTATATATTGGAGCAAATGGGTATTCGTTTTCTCAGATTGGCCGGTACAAGTGCCGGAGCTATCAATACAGCAATGATGACGGTAATCGGCAACAAGAACGAAGAAAAAAGTGTCAAAATCCTGCAGATCCTTTGCGACCTTATTCTCTTTAAATTGGTAGATGGCCATCCATTTGCCCGATGGGCCATTAAGAAGTTCATTACCAACAAAGATTTTACGAAGAAGATTAAACTTTGGATAGGTGTCATTCTCGGCATTTTTGCGCTTCTCTTTGTGGGATGCATTGTATTTCTTGGGTTGGAGTGGAAATACAAAGCCATGCATTATTGTGCCATTGGAACATTTGTCCTGATGGGAATTTATGTTGTTTTTTTAAGCTCAGTTCTTTTTTATTTTGGAGGATTGATAAAGCGCTTAAAAAACTCCGGCTTCGGTATCAATCCCGGCGATTATTTCTATGACTGGCTCAAAGATAATATGCAAGCCAATGGTGTGAGCACAGTTTCAGAATTGCGCACCAAGGCTTCAGAGAAAATTCCAGGACTCACTATTCGACATCCGCGTACGGAGAATGTGGATGATCTGGTTGGAAGCGTCACCTTCATTACTTCAGAGATTGTGACAGAGAACAAGATTGAATTTCCGCTGATGTGCGATCTTTTCAGGCCAAAAGAAAAAGAAGATGAACTCCAACCTGCAGGTTTTGTTCGCGCATCCATGTCAATTCCCATTTTTTTCGAAAGTTATTTTATCAACCATATTCCTACAGACGACCCTCAGGTGAAAGCAGCATGGATGAAAAGATTTCAGGTTGATACGCCTCCTTCAACTACCCGATTTGTAGACGGCGGAATGCTCTCTAACTTCCCTATTAATTTGTTTTTTAATCCTGAGGTAACCAAACCCCGGTTACCCACATTTGGTATCGACCTCGACGAAATTGATCCGAACCAAAAATCCCGAAACCCCGAGGAATGGTCTTTGACCGGCTATCTCGGCAGAATGTTCAACACAATTCGGTATTATTACGACAAGGATTTTCTTTTGAAAAATAAGATGATGGAAAAGGGTATAGGAAAAGTCAATATGTATGGTTACAATTGGCTCAATTTCTTTATGACAGACCAGGAAAAGATTGAGATGTTTGCCATAGGTGCCAATGCGGCCAAAGACTTTCTGATTCAGTTTAAATGGGATGAATACATGGAAGAACGCAAGGAGTACATGGCAAGATCCATTACAAATATCGTGGAATAGAGTACTTAATAATTCGCAACACAATGAACCTACAATATACAATTCCCAACCACTGGCAGTGGTATTGCATTCTCACAGGCATTTCATTTTTGACAACACTCTGGATGCTGTACTACCAAAAAAGTTTTTTCACCCGCGACGGAGTTACAAGAAGATTTAAGATAACTGACCTTGAATTTCCTTCTTCCGGAAAGGATTTGGTGAATGTGTTGAATGGCATTTATAAATTGCCACAAGCGCAGAAAATCACCTTAGCCCTTAAAAAGAATCTACTGGTTGATTTTCTCTATATGCCCGCCACTTACATTTCATTGTTTATTTTGTGTATGGCCGTTTCTACCAAGATGTCTTCTGACTTTGGAAAACATGGATTTCAACTATTTGCCTGGCTTCAATTGTTCGCATGGATACTCGATATATTCGAAAATACTTATCTTTTTACCAAAATTAAGTCCGATACCAAAGCCCCGGCTGAAGGTTCATTTTTGGCCTATAGTATTGCAGTCCATGCCAAATGGGGCATTGCATTGCTGGGCGGCATTTGTTCGATGATGGTATTGCTTTATTTTTGGATTCAAGGAAAATTTGAACAGGGAAATTTACATTACCTGCTTATCCTTATTGCAGAAATATTTGGATTTTTGTTGTTGAACAGGTGGTTGAATAAGAAGGTGAAGGTGGTGGTTGGGGTGTGATGGTGTTTATGGCACTTATGGCGCTGGTTTCAGCGTACGCTGTCCTCACCGAACGGTGCAGGAGCATAACAGCCTGGCCCTATGGGCTGCCTACCACTCGTGCTGGCTTTTAGCCAGCCATCATTACTCATGATTTCCTCCATGGCGCTGGTTTCAGCGTAGCGTAACAGCCTGGCCCTTTGGGCTGCCTACCACTCGTGCTGGCTTTTAGCCAGCCATCATGAACCCTGATTTCAGATAAGCCCGACCAACTTCCATGGCGCTGGTTTCAGCGCAGCGTAACAGCCTGGCCCTATGGGCTGCCTACCTCTCGCGCTGGCTTTTAGCCAGCCATCCCAAAAAAGATTCACCACAAATCCAACATCTCAATTTTCACCAACCCAATTCCATTTGCATAATGCGCAGCACTTCCATATACCCAATCGTAATCCTTCTCAACAAATCCTGCCCGAACCGGATTTTGATGAATGTAATTTATTTTTTGTAATATAAGTTCTTTCTTCCAGCAGTGAATAGGATGATAACCATTCTGCCAGAATTGAAAGTACTTGTTCATGCTATTTTTACTTCCCGAACGTGCGAAAAAGTATGTCATCCAATCCCGACTTTCTTCAATATTGTCGTTTATCGACTTAATAGTTGACTTGGACGTAAATTGTTTGAAATCCCGCACAATATCTTCGATTGGTTTATCTGTGCTATTGATTAAAAGATGTGCGTGATTGGTCATAAGTACCCAGGCGTGCACAACCAAACCTTTGTTTTCAATGCAGTAGTTTAGGCTGTCAATAAAAATTTGTCTGTAGATATTTCTTGTGTAAACATCAATCCAGCGTTCAATAGTAAAAGTTACAAAATAGGGCCATTCCCGGTCTCGGATTTTATACTTTTCGCTCATGGGCGCAAGCTAATAAGTGAGAGGTTTTTAAATAAGAAGTTGTTATTCGGTAATAGAATGTGGATTGAAAATGAGTTGGGGAGGTGAGGTTTTGCTGGCTAAAAGCCAGCCAGAGACGTAGGCAGCCCGAAGGGCCACGCGGCTAAGCTCCTGCACCGTTCGGTGAGGACATGGTTCGCTGAAGCACTCGCCATTTGGGTTTTTAAATAAGAAGTTGTTATTCTGTAATAGAATGTGGATTGAAAATGAGTTGGAGAGGATGCTGGCTAAAAGCCAGCCAGAGGGGTAGTCACGGGCTACGCTTCGCTGAAGCCCGCGCCATTGGGAACGGGCTAGGCTTTGCTGAAGCCCGCGCCATTGTATACCCCCCACCACAAACCTACCAAAACAAAAACCCCTTCAAACTATCCACCCGCAAACTATCCACCGTATCCACCCCAATTATAACAGGTGAAATCAGCGAATCCAGCGCCAGCATTTGTTGTTCCTGAATGCGTCTTACAGAATCATTGTAAACAACCCCGCGGTGGAGTTTCAGAGAATCATCAAGTTGATAGGGCGCTAATGAAGGGTCCAGAGATTTTTGAGGAAGCAGAAGATCTACAGGATTCGCTGGCTGAATAGTATGGTCTTTTTGTAAATTGAAGATTATAAGAAACGCAGTGAGCAATGTCAATGTAGTAGCGGCGATGATGAACAGGTTTTTGTGGTGACGAATGTACCGCACCAGGCGAACCCAGGAGGTGTCAGGAACGCTGGCTGCTGCTCCGGCTGCACCGGCAGCGATAAGCGCGTGGCTGAGCTGATTCCAGTGCGCGGCATTGAATTGCACATCTACCTGCTCGTATTGCTCCTTAAAGTATTGATCAATATGTTCGTCTCTCTCGTCAGTCATTTACATATATGGCTAATTTTTTTTGTAATATTTTGCGTGCGTCGAACAGGTACCATTTGGACAGGGCAACTGTAATGTTCAGTTGGTCGGCAACTTCCTGGTGCGAGTAATCTTCCATCACAAAGAGGTTGAAGACAATGGCCTGCATCTTTGGCAATTCGCGAATCAATTGCAACAATTGTTTTTCGTCGATTACATATTTTTCTTCGTCTTGTGTTTCATTTTCCGGCAAATCGGGCACTTCCGGCATGGAGATATGTCCGTGTGTTTTTTCTTTGCGCACATAATCGATGGCTGTATTCACTACAATGCGTTTCATCCATCCCACAAAATCTCCCGTGCCTTTGTATGCTTCTATGCGCATAAAGATTTTGATAAAAGCTTCCTGTAGCACATTGGCTGCATCATCGTAAGAGTCAGTGTATCGCAGGCAGATTTTCATAAATACTTTATAGCACGATCGATAGAGGACCTCTTGGGCCTGTGGTTGCCGTTTAAGACAGCCTTCAATTATTTCTTTATCGATCTGTACTTGAATCACAAAATGTGCCTAGAAGAAGTAGCTGAGTTTCAAAGTAGCCAGATGATTCACCTGTCTGTAAAATCCCAGGTAATTACCACCGGCAGTTTTTGGATTCGCGCTGTATTGTTTTACTATTTGCGGATAATAGGTGTAGCCCGGTTCGATCATAAATCCGGAGTTGTTGTCAGGATTGATTCGAAAGGCAAGTCCGGTCTGGAAAATAAATCCACCACTTGATTCCTCGTATTCTACATCAAGCGCAGTAGAGGTGGTAGGAATACATTTATTGCGCGAAAAATCGGCCACAAAACCTGCATTTAATGCCAGCAATGTGGTGAGGCGATTACTTTGAATGAGCGGAGACAACCGCAATTTGTTTTCAAACAAAAACTGATACTGCATGAGTTCCTGGCTTGCGTCGTTGGCCCGGACATCTGAAAACTTCGGATTGGGATCTTGCTTGCGAAAAAAACAGGTCGAGAATCCACCCCAATAGTGGTTGTTGAAGTTGCGGTAATATCCCAGACCGACACCCTTACGCGCATATTTTTCGATGTCACGCAACTGGAAGACATAAGTGGCAGCGAAGACATTCTTTTTGTTGTTGAATCTTCCAAAGCGCAATGTATCTTGTGGTGGAGTTTCGATTTTTAATTCGGAATAGGTCTGCACCCATATCTTAGTGAGTTTATTGATTTCGTCCATACGCGCAACAACAGTATCGTTTTCTTCCGGTCTGTACACACGGATCAATTTCCCGGGCTGCTGTTCGATGACGTAGCCCAATATCTGGTATCCGTTTTTCAATGTGACCAGATCCTGATCGCGCTGCATTTGTGCGCCACTGGTGTTATTCAGCATGATGCTGAATAACACTACAAATATTGATGGAATGAGTTTCATATTTTCGAATGTATTATATTAAAACGAATAACCTATTTTGATTTGAATGGCATTGACAGAATATTTCATGTCACCCCGTGACCCCGATGAGTTTTTGTCCAGAATTTTAAGCCCCTGTTCCGTAGCGTGCCATTGAAAGAATCTGCTAATGGAAAAGTGCATGCAATGATTGTTTCTAAAGCACAATTCATAATTGATGGATGGCGATAGAAAAAAACCGTTTTTGAAATGGGTGTGTGTTACTCTCCAGATATCTGTTCCGTTGGTATCGACGGCAATAAAGTGATTGGGATCGTAATAATCGAATTCACTTCTGTCGGGAGTTCGGTTGATAGATAAACCTGTGGCGAGCGCTGCATTAAATCGGTGCCGGCCGGATGGAGACTCATAAACGCGACGCTCATAGCTGAGACCAATGTTGAGGTAGGATTGCATATTGTTGATGGTAATCCTGTTCATTGAATCTGCAAGAATGGCTTCAGCATTAAATTGGTCGTGTTTGGTGTATAAATATTCCGAATTAACCTTGAATGCGTTGACCATTACTCCAATTTTTCCTTTGGTGAAAAGTTGGTAGTACACAGCAGCTTCATAGGCCACTGCGGCATCCTCGCTGCTTTGGGTGTCTGACTGATACGCCTGAGGATTGGCTGTTCGGTAGTTAATTTCATTCCTGCTCAAAGGAATACCTTCGGTTTTAAATGAATTGATTCCGGCGCTGATGTGCCCTGACCAGCGATCACTGCTGTTCCGGGTATTCTGGGCTTTGGAAATAAAAGCAGAATGCATTAACCCAGTAGCTAAAACTGCTGTAACAAGATGTTTGGTGTAAGTATTCATGTTGGTCTGTTTACCTAAAGGACGGGCATCGGATAGAAAGGTTAGGGAAATATTTTTTGGAAAAATAGTACAATGCTTTGAATCAATGGTATAGGAGCGAATATTTATTTGAGAAGGCGAAAATATTCAGGTCGTCAATGGAAGTTTAAAGCTGATTCTGACAAGTATTAGTGATATGAAAATGCTTGCTCATGGGGTAAATTTACGATTCCATTTTAAATTTGCTGAAAGGGTGAGGCTGACCATCAATTCAGGTTTCCAAACACCTTATAGTTTCTATTGGAATGATATGATCTTTAAATATTAAATAACATGGGAGAATTATACCAGACAATTTTAGGTAGCTCAATAGTAACCACAATTTTTACAAGTGCGATTGCTTTTTATTTTCACAAAAAGGAGCAAAGGGTCAATTCTGAGATTAAGCGCGAGTTTGACAGAATTTCGCAGGTGCAAAATACAGATTTTGAATGGAAAAGACAAACGACAGAGCTATTGGGGCAAGTTTATATACATTTGAGTAGAACGCGCATTGCCTTCGACAATACTTATTCTAAACTAAAAAAGTATGATGCGATTTTTGAAGATGAAGTTATTTACCATTCCAATAAAATAATCAGGGACATTCTAATTACCAACGGACATCATCTTCCTCCTGAATTATTGGATGAAGCATCTAAGTTGATAGAGCATTATGATGCGTGGCTTATTACTTACCATAAGATCAGAAAGGTAAACAATGATACCACAACCATTCAGGTTTATGTTGGCCCTGAAGGATTTGCATTTCCGTCGATGGCCGAAGGAAAGTTCAAAGAAAAGTATATAGAAATGTTTCAGGAAATCAGGCGGCTATAGTTAGCCCGCGTGATTCTCCGTCCACTGCCGAATCGTTTTTTTAGAAGATTATGAAGACAACAGTATTATCCGGTATTCTGCTGTGCACAGAAGTCCGTTTTTACTGATGTATAGTTATAGGTTTGGTTTTGGGTCACATGGATATTTTCAAAACCTCTTACGAATATGAAAGGAAACTACTTTAAACTTTGCACTGTTTTTTTCACGGCATCGCTATTTGGCGTGGGCACGTATTTAAAAGCTTTATTGAATTTGGAGGAATCGAAATAATAAGCCCTGTTGTATTGGTAGCGCATTTCGTACATTTCTTTTAAAACCGGAACAAACAATCCCAATGCCCTCATGCCCCAGCCAGGCAGTACTTGTACCTTATCGGGTTTTTGCATTTCATATGCGAATAATTTAATCCATTGTTTGCCCGTTATATGTTCATTATCTACCGGCAAATTCCAGATGTTATTGTAAGCACTTTCAGTATTGCCTAACAGGGCCGTACCTTTGGCCAAATCGGGAGTAAAACCAGATGAGTGTACCACATCAGCATTACAAAACCATTGTGCTGCTTTTCCCTTCGCCAGATTGTCGTATATTAAATTCATCAATAGACTCTTGTCTTTTACTGGTCCAAAAAAATCGGGTGCCCGGGCAATAATGGCTTCTAATTTTCTGTTGGAAATGGCATCCAGAATATGCTGATCTACAAAAGCGCGCACTTCACCTTTTTTGCTATTGGGGCTTATCGGTGAGTTCTCTGTAATATGTTTGATGTTGTCGCCGCCGATGGCGTAAACATTATCAAAGAAGACGAGTTTAGATTTATGTTCGATGCAGGCGTCAACTACATTTTTGATCAATACAGGCCATCTTTCTTGCCAAAGTGTGGTTTTATAGTCAAATCCTAAAGTGAGATAAGTAATATGGCTTCCCTTTACCGCAGCCAAAACCTGATCTCGGTTGCATAAATCGGCGGTTACAAGTTGATCCGAATTATTTATTTTTTTGGGATTGCGACTAACCAGCCTTATATCCGAAGTGTATTTTGGCAAGGCCCTGGCCAGTTCTATGCCGATTGCGCCACCGGCTCCTAAAATTGTCTGCATCATTTTTATTTTGGGGTAAACCTACGGCATAGTATCTTTACAGGCAAGTAGTATCAAAAAGGAAACTATGAAGATTTATGGCGAAATTCAATTCTGAACAATCGAATCCTTCCAACAATCCGGTGAGTTATGTGATGAATGTAATTGGTGGAAAATGGAAGCCCATTATTATTTGGGCCATTTACAGCAAGCACAATCGTTTTGGTGAAATGCAGCGTCAGATTCCCGATATTACGAAAAAGATGCTCACCAGCCAATTGCGCGAATTGGAGAATGATGGTATCATCAGCCGCAAAATATTTCCAGTTGTGCCGCCCAAAGTGGAGTATAGCATTACAAAGAAAGGAATGCTGCTTGGTCCGTTGTTGGTACTCATGTGTGAGGTAGGTGAGAAGTTGAAGGCCCACAAATGATGCGTTACAGTTTTTAGGATTCAGTGTACGGCTTCAATAGTAATGGATTTTTTTTTCAATTTCGATAGTTATTATATTTGCCAAAAGCCAGATTTGTTGTGCGTAGTCATTGTCAATGATTATTTGCAAAAGAAAATAATTAAATAGGCTCGCATGAATATAACATACCACATTTTTCTGGAGGAAAAAATAATCGGAACGACACGATTGAAAAATGCCGATCCACCAATGGGAGTGGTTTTTGGTAAAATTGAATTTATCGAACCTGAAATGGGTTATAAATTCATAAAGGATTACTGTCAACTGAATCAAATTGAATTGGCCTTCGACCAGCCTGAAGACAAGGTGATTTCTGCAGGAAACATTCATACCATCAAGGTTGTGATTTGCTGGCTAAAAGCCAGCTTGAGCCGCAGGCACGGGCTGAAGCCTGCGTCATTGGGGGATTACCAAAATAGTCAGATTTAAAAGTCATTTGCACTACATTTATCTCCTTATAAACTTTAATACCACATTCAGAAAATGATCATTTCATTTGAAAAAGAAACTTCCGGCGTATTGCTGTTGTGCTCGAAGAAAGGCTTGCAGAAGTACTATGCTGACAATGAATTCAACTACGACTTTCCGGAGGGAATCCTGCCTTTGATCAACGAAGGTATTATTCTGGCCGTTGTTACAGAAAGTGGTGAAGATGTGGTTGGACAAGTGAGGATTTCCGAATCCTTGAATGACGATCACGATTATTTGCCGACAATTGAAAATAAATTCATCCTTGATGCAGACGATGAAATTTTTCTTTTGTCTCATGCCGAGTTTACTCAGATTTGTGATAGCCACAAAGGCGATATTACGGCGTTCAGTTTTTGGGATGAGAAAATTTCTATAGACAACGTAAAAGAAGGTTGGTACTCAGTGAGGACTTATTATAAAACATCAGAGGAAATGCCGTACCTGGATATTATTTTTGACTTTACATTTGCTGAGGCTGAGCCTGTGCTGGATGAAGCAACCAAATTGGTTGCAGGAGGAAGGCAATTTTATTGGCAGTTCTTAGTGTTGGTTTCATTTTTTATTCTTGCAACAACACTCCGGAAAATGCGGTTAATATGCAAAAATTGACGGCAGAGACTGATTCTTTGGTTAATAGTAAAGTTCCTTTTCAACATACTATTCCTATTCCGGATACACTTGGAAGGTTCGTTGCAGACGACTATCCCATAACGAATGACATGATTGACCGGGCCCGTAAAAATCAAGATTTAAGTAATGTCTGGTTTAGTAATGATACTTTGAATCAGACAATAGGTTTTGATATGTACACGGACGGCCATCGTTTGGTAATTGGATGTTTCCAAAATGATGCAATTCCTTCTGACTTATTGAAGAGGATTTATTTGTTTCCGGATGGCTCAGATACCAGCCTTTCAAAATCGCAAAGGATGAAAAAAGTTCAATACGTTGTGAAAAAGGCTCAGCGAATTAATTCTTCATTTTTTACAACAAACAAAGGTTTTGTGTTGGGTGCAGGCAAACAAAAGGCAATTGATTGTTATGGAAAGCCCGACAAACAATCGGTGGTGGATGGTGTGGAAATTTGGGAGTGGAAATTTGCCGGAGACATTGCCTATGACGATAAAGCAGATGTAAAAGGAAAACCCGTTGCCATGGATAGTTATGGTCAGGAAATTACGCAGTATTTCAGGAAGGGAAAGTTGGTTGGGCAGGTTATACTCAATCTGGCACCCTAATTTCTATGGATTGTTTTGGCGTGGTTAATTTTATTTCTGTGCAATCGAAATAATGAAGTTCAGAGCAATATTGTGTTTATAGATTTGCTGGCTAAAAGCCAGCTTGAGTAGCGGTCACGGGCTACGCTTTGCTGCAGCCCGCGCCATTGTGGGAAAATAGGAGGAGTAATGATAATAAGAAATAAAAGAGTATTCGTTTTTTTAGCCAGTAGTTTTCTGGTTCTATTTTTTGCTTGTCAGCAGCCCGGGCCATCTAAAAATGTAAATCAAGAAGGCCCTGTAATGGCGAATGAAAGAAGCCGCTCTGATGACTCACTTTCCGTTTCTGGTCGAAATAGATCTCCAATTGAATTCGTCTTAACCATTGACACATTTGGCGTTTTTCCTCCTGAAATAGATGGGTGTTCGTGTTATTTCTCAAATGATAGCAGTGAGTTTGAACAACGAATGTATATTTATGCTGATAATTATGCCGAAACCTCTTTTTTAAAGATTAATGGAGTTATGACAAAGTTTGTGCGGACGGATTTCAAAGAAATAAATTCAACGACCAACATTATAAAGGCAAAAAGTGAAAATTATGAATTGATAATACAAACCATTGATGGAAAACAAAGCGGTGACGAAACCTGGTTAAATACAGGGACAATAAAATTGACCGATATGAATGGGACAAGCATTTCCAGAGATTTTTACGGAGAATGTGGCTGTTGATCATCAAAGACAAGGCGTAAAATACAACATAGATTGAAGGCAATAATTCGGTGAAATGGTTTTTAAATTTCTATAAATGAGAGCAGTTTTTTTTATTTTATGTATTTTTATTTTTAAAGTGAATACTTCTTTTGGCCAGAAAAATGACCTTGGGAGCTGGAATATCATCAATGTCAAGTACACTTTAAATGACAAATGGAGCACATTTGCCGAAGGACAATTGCGTTCGCTTAAATTGTACGACCATTTTCATTACTACGAATACAAGGGCGGTGTGAATTACAAGGTCTATCCGAATCTTACATTGACCCTTGGTGCAGGAAGTTATCAGACCTACGGGCAGGGCGGTGATTTCGTTTTACCCAAAAGCAATGATGAGTTCAGGCTTTGGCCGCAAGTTGTCCTTGCTCAATCCATAGGCAAGTTGAAAATAGAGCAGCGATACAGGGCTGAATTGCGTTTTACCAGCAATGGTTATCGCAACCGCTATAGATACAGATTCGGAGTTTCACTTCCTTTTGGAAAGGAGGTTAAAAATTACAAGCCCTTTCAGGTCAGTGTCAGCAACGAACTTTTCTTCACGAACCGTGAACCATATTTTGAAAGAAATCGTTTTTTGGTGGCTTTTAATTATAAAGCGTCAAAAAGTATTACGTTACAATTAGGCTATTTGAAACAATTTGATTACCGGATAAATGATGAGACGGGAAAAGACTTTCTTCAGGTAGGAGTTTATTTTGAATTCTTTCGTAAAGCAGCTACGGGCAGCGCGCCTGGTATAGATTTGAAAGACATTTAAGCAGTGATTACGCGGAGTGCAAAATGTTATTTATATTTGTAACATGAACTTAAAAGATTCAATACATAAAAGGTTGTCAGATTTTTTGTCATTGTGCAAGAGTCATCATGTAATACCAATGTTCATTTTAATTTAGTCCATGCGATAGATGAAATCATACAGTGGTAAATACCGAGAGAGTAGCTGTTTAGTACAATCAAGCGCAGCGCAGAGTGGACTAAAACAGATACCAAATCGGTATAATTTCATTGTATGCCTTTGGTTCATCTGTGAAGGGGAATTTTGATGATGAATCAAGTGACTTTGATTTGCTTATAGAGATTGATAGTGATGATCCTGTTGAACGCGGAGAAATTCTTATAAGTATTTGGGATAAATTTGAAGAACTATTTCAGAGGAAGATTGATCTTCTCACCAATTCTTCTATTCGTAATCCCATTTTGCGGCAGAGTATAAATGCAACCAAAATATTGATTTATGATGGAAAGGAGCAAAAAGTATCTCTCTGATGTGTTAATGGCAATTGAGCTAAATCAGTGATCGAAAGCTTGGTTTTTCATGAACATCTCTTAGTCCTTTCTTTAAGCGAATATTATTTCAGAAACTCATGGTATAGTCTAACTAACCCATTCCTGTCGTTTATTTGCCACAACAAATAACCCATCAACATGCCCGACAATAAAATATCTTTTCAGTTCATCAGCGAACCCACCGATGTCAATTTTGGTGGAAAGGTGCATGGTGGAATTGTGATGAAGTGGATCGATCAAACCGCTTACACCTGCGCGCGCAGTTGGGCCGGAACTTATTGTGTAACTGTTTATGTGGGTGGAATCAGGTTTTACAAGCCCATCAGTATTGGTGAAGTCATAAAGATTGATGCCTATGTTATTTATACCGGAAATACCAGCACTCATATTGCCGTAGATGTTTTTTCCAGAAGTTTTTCTGAAAAGGAATTTGAAAAGAAAACCCATTGTGTGATTGTATTTGTTTCTGTGGATGAAAAAGGCGAACCATTGAAAGTAAGAGAATGGATTCCTCAGACGGACAAAGAATTGAGGCTGGCCGAATATGCCCTCAAGCTGAAAACTTTAAGAGAGCAGATTGACCGAGAAATGCAACCGTTTTTTGAATGAGCTTTAGCAGATGCCATATAAAAGGAGCGTTCGGCAGAATTTTTTTGTTTTCATTTATTCTTGCTTTTATCTCAGGGTTTACTATTGCACAGAACCAGGAAACGCTGCCAGTATTTGCCTTGAGATGCGTAGAGTCCTTCGGGCCCAATTTTGAGTCTTTTAATCCGATTATAGCGGTCTATCCCAATGGAACGGTAATTTTTAAAGAGAAAGATTCAATTTCGGGAATGGAAATGTACTTCGGTAAGCAAGTATTTAAGGGCATCTCTAATAACCTCCTAATTTTCGAGCGGGTTATTTTTATAGATTTGCAGCTATCATAATTATTATGTCATGGCCAAATTAAAAGGATTATTTGATGAGCAAGTTCGATTGGACAAACTGAGCCAAAAGAAAGACCCTCTTGATAAGCTCAATGGCTTT
>JANNEQ010000038.1:0-2854 GCA_031378885.1 Flavobacteriales bacterium | reverse complement strand
AGCAGTGACACATAACAGGTATTTTGAATCCTTATCTGAAGAGGAAAAATGTTTAGATAGCTTCTTTAATAAATTTAAAAAACCAAATACAGTACTCACATCTTTATCCGCAAATTATTAAGACGTTTATTATAGTAGGGGGCCTAGAAGGAAGAATTTCATGTTATGGGGATTGAATAACTTTGGCCTGGATCTCAGAGAAAGTGAGGCGCTTTTGACATGGACAAACAGCATCATTTTTGCAATTTCCTCATGCCAACAGGATGGTTAAGCAGCAAAAATTCCTGGGCCATAAACAGGAAAATTCCAACCGATTCCGCGATATTCCTTGTATTCTTTGCATGATTAAATATTTACAAACCCGGCATAAGAAGTCAAGTGATTTGAAGTATTTTTATCGAATGAAATACGAACGGCGGGTTGGGAGTTTTTCACAACTTGTCCCGCCAAAAAAGGGAGTCTGACGTTAGCGGTAACCTTGATGAAACAGCATTTAATTCGAAATAGCTTTTTGTGTGGACTTTTCACTTTTACAGTCAACTTTATTTTTGCTGCTTTAAAATTGCAATTTATTTTATTGTGGACTGCTAATGTTATTCCCGGATTTGTATTTGCATTTATTTTAACAGATGCCGCCAAATCTAAAGTTGACCTAAAATCAATACTCTTTATCTTGTTTTCGGGTGGACTTTATATCCTTGTAGCTTGGGTAGCGACTGGGTATTCATTTTTTGGAAACAAAGTTTATATATGCTTTCCCATTGCAAGCATTCTTGGGGCGACCTTAATGCTTGCAATTTATAAACTTTTCCTCGACAACAACTTCAGTATTACTAATGGACTAAAATATGCATTCCTGACAGGCATAGTTTCATCAATTCTACCTGTTATGGGCGACCTGCTAAATCCTTCTTTTGACGTACTCAACAATTCATATTGGCTTGCCTTAATATTTACACTCAGTATTTTTATAATCTGGCAACCACTATTTGCCTGGACAATAACCAGACAACGAGGTTACCGCTAACATTGTTATTTGCAAAAGCTGGGCAGACGGAAGCCGTGTTTCAACTTTTGTTTTACAATTTGGCTTCATATCGGGTAGCACGTTATTAATTTAGCTATGTACAAATCATCAACATTTATTTATAAATTTAGCTTCAATTCCGGGCAGACAGTTGGTCAATTCCCCAACTGCACAAAGCCTCGAACGTTAGTGGCAAACTTGACGAACGACTCTGCAAACTTAAATAGACAATAAAATCAATAAGATATGGATTCAATATCACCAAACATTTTCGTAAAAGACATCAATAAGACCATTGACTTTTACAAACAATTAGGCTTTAACGTTGTTACGACAGTTCCCGAACAAGGCGACATTGTTTGGGCAATGATGACTTGCGGAAACGTGACTTTTATGTTTCAGACTTTTGAAAGTTTAGGCAATGAATTGCCAATGATTTCAAGGCAAAACGGTGGCTCATTGCTTTTGTATATTCAGACAACCGAAATCAGAAAATTCTTTGACCAAATAAAAGACAACGTAAAAGTGGTTAAAGGACTTGAAAAAACATTTTACAGTGCGACAGAATTTTCAATAGAAGATAATAACGGTTATTTGCTGACTTTTGCCGAAGATGAAAAATAAGACCAACATAAAACTTCCGCTGACGGACATTGAAAAAGCAAATTTGAGAAAGAATAAAATCAAAATTGCCAACATTCCTGACTTCACAACTGACGAATTGGAAGTGTTGTTAAACGCTACAACTGAACGAGCAAAAGAAATTTATGCGTTAGCCGTATTTCAAACCGTTCCATCAGTCGGAATAAAGTTTGCAGAAGACCTTGTTTTCTTAGGTTATTATTCACTCAACGAACTAAAACAAAAAGACGGTGCTAAACTCACAGACGAATACGAACAAAAAAAAGGTTATTGGATTGACCCTTGCGTTGAAGACCAATTTAGATTAATCGTGAATTTTGCAAACACAAATGACACGAGAAAAACGTGGTGGGACTTTACTGAAGAACGAAAAAAGTTTCGTACTGAAAACGGTTATCCAAGAAGCAGACCTAAAAAAGCATGGTTTGAAATATAAGGGTATGAACGAAAAGACAATTAAGGCAACCACTAACCAATAAGGCTTAAAACGAAGTTCCACTTCGATTTAAGTCCCTACTGATTCACTAATAGGGGGCCTCGAAGCAAGAATTTCATGTTATGGGGATTGAATAACTTTGGGGTCGACCTCACAGAAAATGAGGCGCATTTGAGAAGGACAAACAGCATGAATTTTGCCATTTTCTGAGGTCAACAGGATGGTTAAGCCTCAAAAAATCCTGAGCTTCAGACAACAAAATTCTAACTGATTCCGCGATATTCCTTGTATTCTTTGCATGAGTAAATATTTACAAATCCGACATCTGAAGTCAAGTGAATTCAAGTATTTTTATCGAATGAAATACGAACGGCGGGTTGGGAGGTTTTTCACAACATGTCTCGCCAAAAGCAGGAGTCCGACGTTAGCTGATATTTTAAAACCCAAAATATATGAATGTACTTATCAAAGACGAACAATTAAACGGAACAATTACCAATCAATTTGAAATAGAGATTGAAAGCTTATCCATTTCAACCCAAGAACTCATAGAAAAGAGAGTAACCCATGAAATAGAAATCTATAATAATAAACTACCTGATTATTTCGTATCCCCCCGCTCAAGCCCGTTCTAAAGTACTTCATTTAGGCTCTTACTTGCGCCCATGAAAAAGAAAATGACCTGGCCAGATCACGTAAGTAAGTGGCCTCAAAGCGGTATTAGTAAGAAGGCTTATTGTTTGAAGTAT
>JANNEQ010000015.1:0-37270 GCA_031378885.1 Flavobacteriales bacterium | reverse complement strand
TTTGTGAGCTTTCCGCTCAAAACTTCCAATACAACCTTGCGCTTGAAATCGGTTGAAATTGTTCTTGGTGTTGCTTTCATTGTCCGTCTTTTTGTTGACTTTTCAACAGGTAAAACGGTCAACTTTTTTCAGGACGAGACAGATAATGTCAACGCTAATGAGTCCCCACCGAAACTTGTCCCCACCGAATGGTGTGGGATGGTGTGGGATGGTGTGTGATGGTGTGGGATGGTGCGGGGTGGTTTGGTTTTACTAGTGGGACTTGAGATGACAACCGGGCAGGGAATTTACCGAAGCACTCTTTCAGAGCACTTTAAATTGTCCAACGTCATAATTGGATTGAAACCCAATCTAAAGGCCATTGAAAGGGGTCTTCATTAACCTCTAAAAAGTATTTTCATCTCTAGTCCCACTAGTAAAACCAAACCATAAGTGTTGACAATACTATCAGCTTGATTATTCGAATCCGTGAATGAGTTTGATGAGCCTTACTGAAGTTTGAGCATTGTATGACCTCCACCGGAGCAATGTCATTAAGTTAAGGAATTGACCGATCAACATTCGACCTTGGTCGTTTATCGCCAAAGTCAAGATCATACCTATAAACATGCGATCCATTACTGGATCGTTTTATCGCATTGTTTATGCGCATCTCCTGATCCAGAATGGATCAAATGTTTATAGCACAATCGGTTTGCAATGATCAAACGACCAAGGTCGAATGTTTTTTATACAAAGCCTTAACTTAATGACATTGCCACCGGAGGTCAAAGCTAATCATACCCACATCCCTGTCATTCCGATACGAAGCGGAGCGGAGTGAGGAATCTGGTTAAGTCAAAAGAAAGTGTTTTTGATCACCAAATCATTATATTTGCTAAGTTGCTGTCAGACCTTTGTGTAGGATTTTATTCTATTTATGGTTTGACATCAGATGTTTATTTTAAATCAGTTTTTTCAATGCTTAAATATTTACTTTCATTTCTGATTTTGTTCTCCGGAACAATTGTCTTTTCTCAGACCACTATTGGTTTAATTGAGCATAATGTAGGATCGCTCGACGAAGGATATGTTTTATTTGCTCCTAACAGAAGTACAGATACTTATTTGATTGATAAATGTGGACACCAGGTACACAAATGGTCGAGTCAATATCAGCCTGGTCAATCGGCCTATTTGTTGCCCAACGGAACTTTGTTGCGCACAGGTAAATTGCCGGATTCTGGTTTTGCAGCCGGTGGTAATGGCGGAGTGGTGGAGATGATCGATTGGAACGACAACCTGATCTGGTCTTATGTGGCTGCCAGCACAGACTATTGTCAGCACCATGATGTAAGAGCATTGCCCAATGGAAATGTACTGATCTTAGCGTGGGATTCAAGATCTGTGAATGAAGCCATTCTCAATGGTCGCAATCCGGATTTACTGGGGACTTCACTTTGGTGTGAACGAGTTATTGAGGTACAACCTGATGGCTTGAACGGTGGAGTTGTAGTGTGGGAATGGTTTGCGTGGGATCATCTTATTCAGGATTTTGATTCCAATCAATTGAATTTTGGCGTAGTGGCCGATCATCCCGAATTGCTTGATGTGAATTACAATGCAGTTGGCGCACAAGATTGGTTGCACATGAACTCTATCGATTACAACGAAAGTCTCGACCAGATTCTATTGAGTTCGCACAACCTGAATGAAATCATGATCATTGATCACAGTACTTCTACTGAAGAGGCCGCTTCGCATTCGGGCGGAAATTCTGGCAAGGGCGGAGACTTCTTATATCGCTGGGGAAATCCGGAAGCATACCAGAATGGAGGACCAGCGGACGGAAAATTCTGGGGCCAGCACAATGCACATTGGATTCCATCGGGATTGCCTTATGCCGGAAAGATTCTCGTTTTCAATAATGGTTTTGGAAGGCCGGGAGGCAATTATTCTACTGTCGAAATATTGGAGCCACCTGCCAATGGATATAATTACGAAGGCACATTGCCTTATGGCCCGGCCGATGCCACTGTGATTTACAACGAAGGAAATCCCCATACTTTTTACGCCATGAATGTTTCAGGGGCGGGTATGCTCTCCAATGGCAATATCATTATTTGTAGCGGACCGAAAGGGAATTTTCTGGAAGTAGATGCAAATGAAAATCTGGTGTGGGAATATATTTCACCAGTGAATAACAATGGTATAATGAGTCAGGGTGTAACACCTACCACCAATGCGGTTTTCAGGTGTGTTTTTTATCCCTCAGATTATTCGGGATTTGACGGCCTTGATTTGACCACAGGAACGATCATTGAAGATGTCAATGAAGTTTCAGATGCGTGTACCTTAAATATTGGCATTGCCCCAATACTTTCTTCAGGAGAAGTTTTTGTATTTCCGAACCCTGCGCATGATTTGGTGAATATTGATCTTTCAAAAAGCGAATTGCAAAGTGCCTCAATAGAATTTTTCGATTTATCCGGCCGTCGGGTAAAAGAAGTCCAGGTGAAAGGCAGTGGTCAAATCGTTCGAATGAATTTGACTACTTATCCTAAGGGAATTTATTTGCTTAAAATTACAGCCAATAATTTTGTGGGGACTTTTAGGTTAGAAGTAGGGGAGTAATGATAAATCACCATTACATTTTCCCCTTCACCATTTCCCTTATCTCAGCCTCTAATTTTTCTGCGTTCATTTCTATTTCACCGGCGCGTTGCACCAGATCATCTGCAAAAACTTTGTCCTTGATTCCTGAGGCATTGATGCGCACATTCATTACTGCACCCAAAACTGCAGTGCGCGCGCATAAAGCGCCAACACCGGCGTCGGTCACAGAATTGGGATTTCCCTTTTCTACCATGGCCTTCATTACTTCCATACTTTGCAAGGCAGTTTCTGCTGTCCGAAAAGGAATTTCCATCGCATATTTCGAAGCGCTTTCAATGGTTTGCGATCTCAGGGCTTTTTCTTCGTCGGTATTTTTGGGGAGTCCGAAGGCTTCCATAATCTTATTGAAGGCCTTGGTATCTTCATCCACAAAGTAAAGCAACTGCTGTTGATAGGACAATCCTTTTACAGCCCATTCAGAAAACTCTTCCCAACGCTCGTCCCAGCCGCGCTTGTGTGAAGATAAATTGGCCACCATTGCACCCAGTGATGCTCCAAGAGCACCAACATAAGCGCTGATGGATCCACCACCCGGTGCAGGCGATTCGCTGGCCGTTTCCCACGCAAAGTCGCGAAGGTTGAGATCAACCAGTTTTTTTCCACCATTGAGTTTTTTGTCGATGATATACTCAATCACTTTTTCCTCAGGATTGAAAGGAGACAGATCACCAAGCCCCAAAGATTTTACTGCAATTTTTATTTTTTCTTTTTCCGAAATTCCCAATGAACGCTCTTGTTTTTTCAAATAAAAATCAGCGGCTTCAATAAGACATTGTTTCGGAATGAGCCCTACCAATTCAGAACCTGTTACTCTGACGCCGCGCTCTGCCGCTTTAGCGCATGCTTCTTCGAAGGCTACGTGCACTGGTGTGATCAATATATTGGTGAGATTCAACGACAATTGTGCAATGCCATATTCTTCTATATACCAGCCAATACCTTTTACAGATTTTAGTGTGCCGGGTATTCTTTGTTGTTCGCCATTCGCATCAAGAATAGGTTTTCCGGTTACCGGATCACCTTCTCTTAAAGTTCTTCCAGCTTCGCGAATATCGAAGGCAATGGCGTTAGCTCTTCTTGTTGAAGTTGTATTGAGGTTGACATTATAAGCCACCAGAAAATCACGCGCACCAATGGTAGTAATACCTGATTTTTTTGCGCGGTCCGTTACTTTATCCGGACCGAAATCGGGTTTCCATTCCGCCGTGGTTATTTTTTCCAGCGCTTCGTATTCTCCTTTTCTGCAATTGGCCAGATTGCGTCGCTCTTCTGTTTGTGCTGCATATTCATAAAAGTATCCTGGAATACCCAATTCTTTTCCCACTCTTTCCCCAAGAATGTGTGCAAACTTTACACATTCATCCATAGTTACACCCGAAACGGGCACGAGCGGACAAACATCTGTAGCGCCCTGACGTGGATGTTCGCCTTTGTGTGAGCTCATATCAATTAATTCGGAAGCCTTTTGAATGAGCAAAAAGGCGGCTTCTATTACCACTTCCGGTGCACCGGCAAAAGTGATTACAGTGCGGTTGGTGCTCGCACCCGGGTCTACATCAAGAAGCATAACACCGGGCACAGTCTCAACTACAGAAGCAATGGCCTGAATCTTTTCTTTGTCTCTGCCTTCGGAGATATTGGGTACACATTCTATAATACGCTGCATAATATTTTGATTGATTGGGGGTGCAAATAAAAGGATAGAATCTCAAGCGGCAATCGTTTCTGTTAAGGTTGATTGAAAATGAAGTGTTTATTGGGGTTATGGACTTTTTGCAGAGCCAGAAAAAAAAATGTGTAGTTGGGTAGTATCAAGCCTATTGTGGTGCAAATTTGCTGTACATTAAATTAACCCAATGAAAGTTTTCAGTACGTTTTGTTTGTCGATGATGACAACCTTGTTATTTGCCCAAACTCCGGCCCAATCAATTTATGATACTCCCAGAATGGTAGTCAGCGGAGAGGCTTCTTCCACAGTAGATGCCGACAACATTTCTTGTTGGTTGAATATTACGGACAACAATATGTACGAAGCCGATTATGCCAACTATGACGAAAGCAAATTCCGAAAGATTCAGAGTGATCTCATCGATAAATTAGGATGTCGTCAATACCTTGTCAATCCCGGTCAATTGAATATGGGCACAGGTCCGTTTGAACTTCGTTTTCCTGCTGTTACTCAATATCAGGCCGTTTTGCAAAAGGTACCTCAATACAACACCGAGGTGACCGCTGTTTATCTGGAAGTAATTTCTGCTACGGTTTCTCCCGATAAATCAAAGAAGCTTTCATCTCAATTGCTGATGGAAGCTATTGCCGACGCGAAGGCGAAAGCAGAGAGTATGGCCAAGGCGATGGGCGTAGTTTTGGGCTCACCAATTTTTGTTGAAGAAATATCCAGCTATCCTTATGCGGCGGAAGGTTACGGTGGTGATTATTACGGATCGACAGACGTGTTGAAGGTAACCATTACTTCCAGAATTCAGGTTCAATATGAATTGAAGAAGTAGGTAATTGGTTTTTGGAATGGGGCTGAGTGTTTTCAATTGAATATAATTGTTGTCCGATTAAAAAAATCTCAAAGGAAATTTATATTCACTGAGAGATAATATGGACCGAGCCTACGGCTCTTTGTTCTCATTCTCGATTTCATTTCAACGGGTTGAAACCCGTTGCTACAACATGGGCCGAGCCTACGGCTCTGTTATTTCCTACTGGCTTTATGGAATGAACACTTTTCAAAATGCATTAGGAACGGTTCATATTGCAGCTCCTGACCAAAGTCTGGTGTAAAAGTGCGTGGAAAATCCCAGTGCCGTAGGCACGGTGCATATTGTAGCGCCGGACTTTAGTCCTGCGTAAAAAGTGCGTGGATGATCCGAGTGCCATAGGTATGAAATTTTTTTAGTCAGACAACAATGATTGAATAGGGATTATCGATCCATAATAAATTGAATCTTGTTGCCAGGCTAAATTTTTGGTTCGTTTGATCATTGTGGCCAGCTTTGATCAAGGTTTCACGCTGTATAAAAATGCCGCGTGTACTTGCCATGTAGTGTAGAAAAACACGAGGTTATTGTTCAGCTTTTTGCCCGCCGCTTTTTAAAGTCTTATATTCAAAAATAACCAGGATGCAGATCACGATTATTTCTGCAACAAAATAAATGGCGCCGACCTTTGTAATGCTATCGGAATAGTGGATTACAATCCACTTTATCAAAAGACAATAGAGCAGATTAGCGGCCATGATTGTTATCAGAAATGGTCGCCAATTGTCTTTTAAAAAAATGGAGCAGATAAATGAATAAAAGAAAAAGACCAATGCAATGATAGAAAGCACAGTCAGCACTTTCTGAGGTATTCCTATATATTCGTTGAATGTTCTCAAAATGCAAAATGAAATAAATGCAGTGAGAAATGCACCTGCACTATCGATGAGGAAAATGGTTTTTGGCTTCATGAGAAGGTCACTTTTATCAAGCAGATCATTTCATTAAAGAATGATGGTTTACCCGGAAAAATTAAAAGAAGTTTAATTCAGGTTTTGGCAATTTCAATACACCGTGCTGGTTTTTACTTTACAATTTTTGCCTACCCATTCCTCGTCAAACTCATAAAGCTCCTTTCGGGCACCTTTGTAAATGTAATAAACCTTTGGCGGACCACCTTCTCCGAAAGATGGCATGGCATTGATTATTTTTTCATCCGGGCAATCACGTATCAGAACGGTTCCGTTGGTTGCAATGGGTACTGAAATACCATTATAAAGTTCTTCGCTGGCAGACCAGATGCGGTGCTTTACCTCACAGAAATCAGGTACATAAATTACCACCGGAAATTTGCTGTTGTAATCAAACATCAATGCAGACATGTGTACAAATGCCATCTTTCTAATATTGTCGGGGCAACCCATTTTAGTTCCCGAAATGCTCCCATTAGTTGTAACTACTGTATAATTATATCCCCATCCATCAAGCGCAAGATTTTGTGAGGTTCCCATCATGAAGTAATAATTACAATCGATCTCTTGTGTTTTCCCTACGAGTACTTCTATTTTGAAGTCTTTTTCATTCGGTTTTTCCGGAACTTTTAGGGCTAAAATTTTATATCCTGGCTGAGCCGCGGGGAACATGCTCAGGTCAGTTTTAAGTGTAGTATCGGGCTGGAAAATATTTGTGTTCATAGAAGGCGCATTGGTTTTTGTGGTGTCGGCATTCTTGCGACAAGAAGCTGCGATGAGCAGGATGAAGAATATGAAGGTGAATTTTTTCATTGGGAAAATGGATACTGAAATTGAAGCTTCAAATATATAAAACTGGTGGCGCTTTACTGTTGTTTCTGTCCGGTGTTTTAAGAAGCTTAGGTTTTCATGTCATTCCTGGACTTGATTTTATCCGCACTCAAATGGGCTTGAAAGCAAGTGTGGTTTTATCTCTTGTGCATAATTGCTTTTACCTGGTTCTGTAATAAATTTTTATCGGGCAGATATAGTTGGTACTGTGATACAAATATTTTATTCGAAATACTGCCAGTTGCATACTCTACAAGCACTTCGTCTTTGTCAGCGGATAGAATGATACCGATGGGATCGTTGTCATTTTCAACACTTTCTTCTGCCTTAAAGTAATTCAGGTAAAGATTCATTTGTCCGACGTCATTGTGCTTTACAGGCTTTGTCTTAAGATCGATGAGGACGAAGCATTTGAGAATACGATGATAAAACACCAGGTCAATATAAAAATGTTTGTTCCTCAATGAGATTTTGTACTGTCTTCCAACGAATGCAAAGCCTTTGCCCAATTCTAAAAGGAATAGTTGCAAGTTGTCGATAATCTTTTGTTCGAGGTGTTTCTCGGTAATTTTATTGCTTTGCGGAATCTTTAAAAAGTCGAGTACATAAGGATCTTTTATTATTTGAGTGGGATTAGAAGCGATTAGTCCTTTTTGAGATAGCAGCAAAACACCTTTTTTGTCTCTGCTTAACGCTAATCTTTCGAACAAAGAAGAATCAATTTGCCTTTCAAGCTCTCGTTTCGACCAGTTTTCATTGATGGATTGTTTTTCGTAAAATTTCCTCGCCGTGTCGCTTGAAAGACTTAATAATACTATAAAATGACTCCAGCTCAATTTGGCAGACACTGTCTGCCATTTTGGATAAGCCAGGTAAAATCTGCGCATGTCCAGCAAATTGCGCCTGCCAAATCCTTTGCCGAAACGCAGTCTTAAATCTTTTGAAAGCCTTGCCAGCAAGTCACTTCCATACTCTGCCCGCTCATGTCCGCGCTGTTCAAATTCAATAATGTGCCTGCCAATTTCCCAGTTCGATTTAACCAGTTCGGTGTTCACTGCTTTAACGGCATTCTGTCTTGCCGTTTCAATGGTTTGGCCTATGTTGACGAGTAGGTCGTTGTATTTGGATTTGTTAATTTTCATTTTCGAAAATGATTTTATTTTCAATATTCATTTTTTCCTGGCTTTCTTTTCTTTTAAAATGAAGGCTGGTTGCGACCTCTCTGGCATAAGGGAATTGCATAAAAAGCTCACCAGTCACCTTTGTCATATTTTAGTATAAAAATAGCCAAAGCCTTCCAATCTTAAATGTAGAGAACGAAAATATTTCGCCTTGCATTAAATACGAAGAATTAGGGCAGCTTATTCATTACCTCTCATTGATTTTCTTATCAAGATACATTACTATCTCACTCTCAATGCGGGCCATGGCTTTAGCTGATACTAAATGAGTTTTAATATTATCCAACTCCACTTTGGAATTTGCCTTTTGGTTGTACCAACCTGCAAGATTTGAACTTCCAATATTTGTTTTCCAATTTACCGAATCTTCCTCTGACATAATTTCCAGGTTTAATCTGTTGAAGGTATTATCTACTATTACTTTGAAATGCTGAAAATGACCTGTATTCAGCTTAAATGAAATACTCAATTCCGACCAACTGTGATTGCCTTCGGCTATTACTTTGCCCTCGTATCCCAATAGTTTGAGCAAGGCAATAAATGCCATTTCACGCTCACTACACCATCCAAATGTTGAAAAGGTATCGCACGTGGCAGAGTAATATTTTAAATTCTGACTGACAAAATCGCTAATGAATAAATAAGGTGTCCGGTCAATATCCGCGAAGGATCTATACTTGGAAAACTCCTTTGGTGGTTTGGTTTCCTTTAAAAGTTTCCTACCACTGGCAAAATAGATATTGTATCTTGGATTAGGCTCAATCCAGTGCCACTGGTAAGGAATGTTTGTAACATCACCTCTTGAACAATTGGATGCCGAGTGGCTGGTAAATATCGAATGCAATATTTTAATTGTAAAATATTTTGAGATATTAGAGGAATCAGATGGATTTACATTTTCGTCAGAGCAAAACGCATTAAATCCTGTGCTGTCTGTTAAGTAAAAATCTCTCTGATGATTTTTGCAAAGTTCGGAAAAGAAAAATGGGATGGTCAGTGAATCATAATGAAACGCTTTGACTTCATAAGTACTTTTTTCAATACCATCAGAACCCGCTTTCAATTTTGAATCGGATTGTCCACAGGCATTCAAGATAATTGAAATGAGTAATGCTGTGATTATTTTACCTGTTTTATTGGACATGGAGCATGAAAAATACTCAAGGGTGGAATTCTTGTTTTAGAGGATAAAAATACTCAAAACTTTTCAGTTCAGTTTCTTAAATTGAATACATTAATATGATTGAATGGATCTACATTTGATAAAATACCATACTATCGAATATCCTCCGAATGCTATTCATTTGGCTGAGTGCTGCATGTTAGTTTTATAATGAAAGCATTGACGAAATTTGAAATCGTTAAAGACAGGCTAATACGCGCGCTATTATCTGTTCTTCAAGATGTCTTCCATCGAAAGTCCACCTTCATTAAACAATCTTGTTTTGTACTCAATCTGTAATTTGTCCAATAGTCTGGCCATGTTAAATCCTACGGCATAAAAATAGGTGGTCTTACTTGTTGTAAATAACCATGGGTCATTTTCGATACTGTACTGTCTGTATTGGTCAAAGGACTTATAGGAAGTGTCTGATTTCTGAAGTTTGTCATCCTGGCCCATTGTAGAGAATTTATTGTAAAGACTGTATTCCACATATCTCGCGGTTCCTTCCATGGTTTCATAACACTTTTCGAAGCTCTCAATATCAAGATTCAATTTTTCTTTCGTGAGCGTTCTTCGTTCTTGTCTTAATTGAAAAAAGGCGGCAATAAGCGAATCAGTTTTCACTCTGTCGGTGGCTTCTATGGCCTGGAGTAAGAGTCCATTTTCGGTATCCATTTTTTCTTTGAACCAGATATTATTGTCATAAACAGTTGTCAAACTATCTGGTTGAATTTGTACAATATTATTTTCGTAATAATTCATGTAATTCTGGTGCTTGTATTGAAATCCATGAAAATATTCGTGCATAATCATGGTAGTCCATTGTTCGGTTGACTTTACTTTCTGGATGGTTTTTTTTGCCATTTCAAAACTACTACATTTCATAAATGGTGAGTGATAATCATAATCGTCAGTCGGGTCGCCCAATGTCATTCCCGTTTCCATGTGGAAAGGAATACTGTCCAGTATTTTTTCCGTTTTGAATATTTTTAAATCCTTTGTCTCATAAACAAGTTTAGGTTGAAAAATTGAAATGAATTTTTCTGTTGGATTGGCTATGTAAGATGATGTATCAGTGAAGTAAACCAAAGGAACATCGTACACTTTATTGTTGAAATTTCCCCATACGTCCTTATCAATGGTTTCCTTTAGGTTGTAAACAAATTCAATCCGGTCGAATATTTTCTGGTCTGCACCCACATTCTTGTTCTTGTCTGTGCAGGAGAAGACTGTTAAAACAAAAAATACAATTGTAAGTTGTCGCATATATTTTATTTTACAAGAGCTGGTGGTTGAGGGTTCAATTGAACAAAGTAGTCGTGTGCAATCACTCTAAAACCAGCCTTGCCTGTTATCAGGTGATAAATGTAATGAAACACTTTTGGTTGAGGATGATGAATTTTGGAATATTTGATGGGGGAAGAGAAATCGAGCGACAAGAGATCAGGTTGAATTCTTTTGAGTGATTCGAAGCATTTAGTCATTATTAAATTCATTAGAGTTTGCTACTAAATGGGTATTCAAGTCTGACCAGAATCGACAGGAGTTTAAATCTTCCAGGAAAAGTTTATTTTGGATCATACTGCGGCTTCAGATGTTACCAGAAATTTATTCTTACATAATCCACTTTACTTTCGTTGTTAAAGTTAATTTCTAATACCCCATGGTCGAGACAAAAGCCTTCAATTGGTTCAAATGTTGAATAGCCAAGACAATTCCCACATGGACCTTCTTCTGTGTCGGTACCTAGTATTTCTATCACTTCTTGTCTTGACTTGCCCAGCAAAAGCTTAGTGCTTATTATGTCGTTGGCCATTCGATACCTTTGTCTTTCCTGAGTTTTCCATTTGTTTGAATCAAACTTTTCTGATCGAATCCAGGGATGTATATATTCCGAATTGACTATTGAGAAAAGCCAAATGAACAAAATAGGAAACATTATTGTGCACAGATAAGAAAACGTTTTTATATAAACCACTCCAATTTTTCTAAGAATAAACCTATAGAAATAGAACGAAGGCACCAATAGTGCAATTTGAATTAGTACAAAGTAGAAAATATATTCAGGCATGGAGTTGGTGTTGATAGGTTAATCATGATGTCACAATTTCTCTTTGAGTGTTTTAAAACGTGATAAGAGCATAGGAGGAAACCACCTTTTTTATGATTACCCCCAACGTGCCATTTTCAGAAACTATTGTAACACTTTCCGTATTTATTCTGAACAATTTCAAAAGCACAAAATCTCACCTCCTCACCCCCCCAACCCAAACCGCCTCAACCATACTCTGCCCATACGAATACGGCATAAACTCCAGCGAAGGCATCTCTCTTGTCATAATCAGATTCGCTTTTTTACCCGGTGTAATACTCCCCAATTCTTTTTGCAAGCCCATTGCATAAGCACCGTTGAGGGTCGAAGCTTGTATCACTTCTTCCACCGTCATATTCATTTGTATACACGCCAGGCTGTTCACCAGATTCATATTGCCATTGGGTGTTGAGCCCGGATTGTAATCGGTGGCCAATGCCAATGGCAATCCAGCATCAATAAGTCTTCGCGCAGGTGTATAAGGAATTTTGATAAAGAAAGAACAGCCAGGAAGCGCCACCGGAATGGTATCCGATCCAAGCAAGACATCAATATCTTCTTGCAATAATTCTTCGAGGTGATCGACACTCAGCGCATGGTGTTTAACCGAAATTCCCACACCGCCCGTCACGTTGAATTGGTTCACATGCACCTTCGGACGCAGCCCGTATTTCACGCCGCATTCCAGAATGCGATCCGTTTGTTCATTCGAGAAATAATTTTTCTCACAAAACACATCGATAAAGTCGGCCAGTTTTTCGGCAGCTACCGCCGGAATCATTTCGCGGATAATCAGCTCCACATATCCATCTGGATTGGTTTTGTACTCAGCAGGAAAAGCATGTGCTCCCAGAAAAGTCGCTTTGATGTCCATCGGGTGTGAATCTTTCAGGCGCTTTATTACGCGCAGCATTTTCAACTCAGTTTCGAGTGAAAGACCATAGCCGCTTTTTATTTCAGCAGCGCCCGTTCCCTGCGCCATCATTTCATTCAACCGCTGAAAGGCAGCGTCATACAATTCAGACTCTGAGGCCTTGCTCAGTCTTGCAGCAGAGTTCAAAATTCCACCACCGCGTTGCGCAATTTCTTCATAAGTAAAACCCTTTATGCGATCCGCAAATTCACCCTCGCGTGAGCCCGCAAAGACCACATGCGTATGCGAGTCGCACCAGCAAGGCAGCACATATTTGCCCATGGCGTCGATCACTTCGAGGTCGCGCCAGTCGCTTATTCCAGGCCATTCAGCCATAGAGCCAAAATCGGCAATCAGGCCATCTTCCACGGCCAGCCAGGCATCTTCGATCTGTGGAAGAGTTTTCATCGCTGTACCTTTGACAACCTCTTGTGGTGTTTCGGTAGCAGATACAAGAACCTTAATATTTTTGAAAAGAATTTTCATTGATTCAAATTGACTACAATAGTAAGGAAAGTTCCAAAGAAAACTTTTCACTTGTTATTTTAATCGAAATGAATGAACCAACAAAATTGTTTATGGCAAGTTTAAAATCAATTTACGGGAAAAATAAAAGACCCTTTTTATTGCTGTTTTTTGTTTTTTGTTCTAATGCGGTCACAGCGCAATATGTGCGCGAGGACACACTGGATATTCCCAAAAACATAATAGGAGTGGAGTTGAATCCCCTGCTCACTTTTGCACTCGGCGATTACAATGAGACCAATCGTTATGCGGCTTTTTACAAAAGACAATTGAAAGACAACAAGCGATTGAGGATAACATTGTCTAACGAGATTTACAACCCCTCCTCATTGCCAATATCAGGATACAATCACTCGCCGAGGGTAGTATCTTTCAACGATTCGACTGTCGTATATCTCAATGGGAGCAACAGGTCGCAAAATTATCGTGCACAGGTGGGTTTTGAGTGGGGCGATTATTACAGCCGGTCAGCACCTTTTTATGCAGTTGATATTTTTGCTTCACTTAAGAATTACGATCGATTGGAATATAATTCATATTACAAAAAAGATTCTGTAATAGCGAATGTGACACAGCCGGACGGATCCGTGCTTCAACAACTCTACATTCAACAACGTTTTGATTCTTCTGAAACAATTTTACGCAGAAGAGAACAGAGTTACGCTGTAGGTCTGGCACTTACGGCAGGATGGCGCTTTAATTTTTCCGATAGACTGGAAACAGCCGTTTGGATTTCTCCGGAGATATATGTAGAGGTACCATTTCGGGTGACGGATTTTGTGAACGATAAAGTCTACAAAAGGTCTGATTTTGTATCACGAATGACTACCTTGGGAATTAAACTCAGGCTTTTGAGCGTGATGCTGGCCTATAAATTCTGAGTCGATTCAAAATCAAGATTTAACTTTACGACCTTTGCACCATGGCATCAAACTCTTTCGGACAAATTTTTAGGCTCACCACTTTTGGTGAGTCGCATGGCACTGCAATCGGTGGAGTAATAGACGGATGCCCCGCCGGTGTAAAAGTGGATTTACAATTTCTACAGGAAGAATTGGATCGCCGCAAACCGGGCCAAAGCAGCATTACCACAGAGCGCAAAGAGAGCGACACAGTGCAGATTTTATCCGGAATTTTTGAAGGCTATACCACAGGCGCTCCCATCGGATTTATCATCCCTAATGAAGATGCTAAATCTTCCGACTACGATGAGCTGCGAAAAATCTACAGGCCCGGACATGCCGATTTTACTTACGACAAAAAATACGGACATCGCGATCACCGCGGCGGTGGAAGATCATCCGCGCGCGAAACAGCGTGCAGGGTAGTGGCGGGTGCATTTGCCAAAATGATTCTCTTCGCCATGGATGTCGACATCATTGCCTTTGTCAGTCGTGTAAAAGACATTGCACTGAACAAGACATTCGATAAATTGAATCTGAGCGAAATCGAAAAAAACATCATCCGATGTCCGGATGCAGAAGTTGCTGAAAGAATGATCGCACTAATTGAAGAAGCCCGCTCAAAAGGCGATTCAGTGGGAGGAGTGGTGAGTTGCATTTGCAAAGGAGTTCCCTTGGGTTGGGGCGATCCGATATACGAAAAACTGCACGCGAATTTGGGCAAGGCCATGTTGTCCATCAATGCGGTGAAAGGTTTTGAAATTGGTGATGGATTTCAGAGCACTTATCGCTTTGGAAGTGAAAACAATGACGCGCCAGACGAGTCAGGCAAAATCACCAACCACGATGGCGGCATTCAAGGTGGCATCAGCAACGGGCAGATCATCCGCTTTAATGTGGCATTTAAACCCACTTCCACTATTCAGTCCGCACAACTTACCACAGATGTGGATGGCAATCAGGTCGAACTTAGCGCATCGGGCCGACACGATCCATGTGTTCTTCCTCGTGCCGTGCCAGTCGTAGAAGCAATGGCAGCAATGGTTTTGGTGGATGCCATGCTCTTGTCGAGGCTTGCCAGATTACAGCAGGAGTAGTCAGATTCGGTCTTGTTTTGTTCTTCATAGCGTTGTCAAAAACTCCTTTGATGGCTCTTGAAATAAAGGGTCTAACTCCCGTTACTTTGTTTCGTTATTCCATTACAAATGAAAAAATTCTTTAAATGGACAGGAATCTCTATTCTTGTCATTCTTCTGCTTCTCATCATTGCTCCATTTCTTTTCAAGGGAAAAATTATTGAAATGGTTAAAAAGACAGCCAATGAGAATGTCAACGCCACCATTAACTTCAGCGATGTGAGTCTTTCTCTCATTCGCAATTTCCCCAACCTGCGTGTGACCATCGACTCATTTACTGTAGAAAACAAAGCGCCGTTTTACGGTGTAAAGCTGGCCAGTATTGGCAGCCTTGAAGCCGTAGTGGATATCAAAAGTGTTTTCGGCGACGAAATCCAGATCAAAAAAATCGGAATCGTTGATCCCATATTCGACATCCGCGTAACCGAGGCTGGCATAGCCAATTACGACATTGCTTTGCCCGATACTTCAGCCACAACTGCGGCCGATACCTCTTCAGGTGGAGGATTCAAAATGAAACTCGAAGAATATTATATCAAAAACGGCAAGATCAATTACGACGACAAGTCCATGCCCATGCTCATCAGCCTCGATGCACTCAATCATGAGGGCTCCGGAGATTTTACCCAGGATATTTTTAATTTAAAAACTGCTACCAGAGCCGAAAAAACGACCTTCTGGTTTGATGGTGTAACATACATCAACAAAGTAAAATCGGATATACAAGCCGATATCCAGATGGATATGAAAAATTCGAAATATACCCTGGCCGGCAATGTAATTAAGCTCAACGAATTGCTGCTGGAAGCCGGTGGTTGGGTGTCTATGCCGAAAGAAGACATCGACATGGACATTCAATTCAAGACGACCAAAACCGACTTCAAACAATTGTTGTCGATGATTCCTGCGGAGTTTGCATCGAATGTAAGTGGAGTAGATGCCTCAGGCAATATGGCGCTCGATGGATTTGTGCGCGGTACTTACAATGAAAGTTCAATGCCCGGCATTGGGTTGAACATTGCCGTAGACAATGGCAGATTTAAATATCCTGATCTTCCCAAAAGTGTGGACAACATCAATGTGAAAGCCGCTATCGTAGCCGACATGAATGTGATGGATAAAACCACAGTTGATGTAGATAAATTTCACATGGAGATGGCCGGAAACCCTGTTGATATGACACTCAAGTTGCGCACACCCGAAAGCGATCCCTTCATTGATTTTGTTTGTAAGGCATTTCTCGATCTCGACAAAGTAAAAGAATTTATTCCTTTGGAAAAAGGAGACAAAGTACATGGACAGATCAATGCAGACATCGGACTGAAAGGAAATTACAGCGCAATTGAAAAGGAACAATACCAGGATTTTGATGCGCATGGTGTAATCGATATCAAAAATGTATTATTCGAAAGCGATTCACTTCCATACGACCTCAACGTCAATACGGCAACTTTTACTTTCAATCCTGCTTTTCTGGATCTCTCCAATTTTGTTGCACAGATTGGAAGAAGTGATATTGCGGCCAGCGGTAAAATCGAAAACTATCTTGCCTATGCTTTGAAAGATTCATTGCTCGCAGGAACATTTAATATATCTTCTAACCTGATGGACTTAAATGAGTTCATGACAGATTCGGCTCCCGAAACTCCTGCACAACCTGTTGCAACTTCAACACCAGAAAGTTCCATGTCGGCTATTGACTTGCCGGGCAATGTGGATTTTGAATTGCAGGCTTCATTCGCCAAAATGATTTACGACAAGAACGAAATTACCAATGTCAAAGGAGGCATTCATCTCAAAGATAAAATTGCTTATCTGAAAAACCTGGCCATGAATGTACTCGATGGAACTGTAGTGATGTCGGGCAATTACAATGCGCAGGACATTGCTAAGCCAAAGATGAATTTCAACTTTGATATCAAGGACATGGACATCAACAAGGCAGCCAATCAATTCAACACGGTCGATAAACTAGCACCTGTCGCCAAGGCTTGTAATGGAAAGTTCACTACCAGATTTGATATGCAAAGTGACCTGGATCAAGGCATGATGCCCATCAATGCCACAGTAAATGGTTTGGGAAATCTCAGTACCAAAAATGTGGTGATCAAAGACTTTCCACCGTTAGTAAAACTAGCTGAAAAAATTAATCTCGATAAATTAAAAGAAGCCCAAACCATCAGCGATGTCAATGTATCCTTTAAGATCAAAGACGGTGTAGTAAATGTAAATCCTTTCACGATTAAATTCCTTGGAGGAATACCTGCAAAAGTTTCAGGATATACTACGCTTGATCAGGAAATTAATTACAATGTGGACATGGACGTTCCTTTCGATAAATTCCCATCTGGTGCGGTCAACCAAGCCAATACATGGATTGGTGATCTGAACAAAAAACTGGGTTCGAATATTAGTATAGGAACAAAAGTGAATGTCATTGCATTAATTACCGGGACCATCAAAGATCCCAAAGTGGGCGTAACCAGCAAGGCACTGGGCGAAGATGCTTTGAACTCATTAAAAGAGCAGGCCATTGCAGCAGTCAAAGAACAGGTAGTAGAGAAGGCCACAGAAATCAGAGATGATTTGGTAAAAAAGGCGCAGGAAGAAAAGGAAAAATTAGTAGCTGAAGCGCGCAAACAGGCCGATGCTTTGGTGGCCGAAGCGCAGAAACAATCTGATAGAGCAAAGAAAGAAGGCGAGGAATTGGCGAAGAAAGGAAAAGATGCCGCATACAAATCTGCGCAAGACATTGAAAATTCAGCCAAGAATCCATTTGAAAAGGCAGCGAAGAAATTGGCCGCCGATAAATTGAGAAAGGAAGCCGATTCTGCATACAACAAGGCTGTAGAAGAATCCAATAAAAAAGCTGCCAGCATAGTAACTGAAGCGGATAAAAAGGGCGACAGTCTTGTAAAAGCTGCAGAAGTTCAGGGCGACAAACTCATTAATGAGGCGCAGGTAAAAAGCCAGCAAGGAATCGATAAAGTGAAGTAATCTTTTTTATATGAACATCAATTTCATGCGATCAAGTGGCAAAGAGAAAATTGCTCTCTACCTGAAGCAGGAAATCGTATTGTTGTTTATCTTACTGCATGCTGCTATTGTTAGTGCTCAATCTCCGCATTGCATAGATGAGCGATATGGTGAAATTGCCATCTTCGATTCATCAGAAATTATCATCAATCAGAATGTAAATTTCGCCAATGCCACACATTATTTCACTGGTCAGAATACTTCACTGGACATGGATATTTACATGCCCGATCCGGCAGTTGATCCAATAGAAAATCGCCCGTTTATTTTGATGATTCATGGCGGCGGATTTTTAGGTGGCACCAGAAGTGAATTGGCTTACGAATGTTTCTCATTGGCACAGCGCGGATTTGTTACGGCCACAATCGATTATCGCGTGGGTTGGAATTGCGACAATGTAATTTGTGTCAATTGTTATGGAACCAACATGCAAAAGGCTATTTATTGTGCGGTGCAAGACGCACGGGCCGCAATGCGCTTTGTACACACCAACCGATCTGATTATGGTATTGACGACAACTGGATGTTTATGGGTGGAGAAAGCGCTGGTTCGATCACAGCTTTACTCAGCGCTACCTGGGACCAGAATGAAGTGGACTCCTGGGCGCCTCCCGGATTTTCTGCAGAAGTTGGAAGCCTCAATAGCTCCGGAAATAATTTGCCAAATGAATATCAGGTAAGAGGCAATGTAAACCATTGCGGTGCGGTGGTGAATCTGTCACATCTCGACAATAATACCGACTATCCGATTGTTTCTTTTCACGACAGCAACGATTGTGTGGTTCCCTATGGTTACGGACCTGTCATTGCTTGTTTTTGCAGTGGTTTTTTGGGTGTGTACGGATCATCTTCCATTCACAGCTATCAACTGGAACATGGCAGATGTTCAGAATTGCATACAGTTCCACAAATATTGCCCAATCACTGTCAGTTTCCAAAATACAATCTGGTCAATCTTGCCAGTTGTTTTATGAAAAGGTTGATGTGTGGCTATTGTCTTAGTTTTGAAAATTCCGATATCTATGCAAGGGCCTTGTGCGCCAATCAGGGCGCACCGCAAATTATACCAGGATGTACTTATGAGAATGCATCCAACTACAATTCTTCAGCGCAAGAGGACGATGGTTCTTGTATGTTTTCAAATTCCTGCCTGGCCGATTTAAATGCCGACAATATTATTGGTGTAGAAGACCTGATGATATTGATTGGAGCATATGGTCAGAGTTGTGGCAACTGATATTGGCTTATCTGATCACTATTTCATCGCAGAATAACCACGAGGGTTCTCCCGCTGCATCGTGCCACTCCGGATTGGGGCCGTTGTTGAAGGCAACCATTCTTACAAAGCGGCAATTTATAGAGGTAAATTCTGCATGAATGGGCACCACAATTTCTCCATCTGCTGTTTCATAAATGTCGCTGGTAACCTGCGAGATTTCTTTCCAGGTAATGCCATCTTCACTCACCATAAACTTCACAAGTTTTGGTCTGAAAATCCATGCATTGCCATAATGAAACCATTGAGTAGAAATCTGGCTGATGGCTTGTGATGAGCCAAGATCTACTACAACCTCCATGTCCTTGCCTTGTACAGCCTGCCATATTCCATCGCGGAATTGAGACGATCCTATTCGTCCATCCACCAATGCGTTGTGGCCGCCACCTGTGTACCACGCGCTTGGATCGTATGAAAGATCTATTTTTTTGCCCACGCCAAGGTGAGGTGAGTATGTGCGTGAGATAGGCTGATCATATATTACACCCTTGCCATTAGTAATGGTAATATCTATTGTTGTTTCTTCTTTAAATGTAATTGGGGCAGTATAAAATTTCATTGCCTTTGAGTTGTCCAGATGATAGTTGATCTGGAGATGGTCCATTTGAGGTACAAGCTCCAATACAATTTCACCCTTTTCGTTCACCGTGTTGCGCAACTCAATAGGAACGCTTTCATAACCAAATTGAACTTTCATTTCAGTAAGACGCTCGTATTGGTCTTGAACCCTTGACGCAAAAGCCTGATAATTTCTTTCCGTTGGATAAGTCCAAAGCACTTCACTCAGCGCCAGAAGACGCGGGAAAACTTTTCCATCTACTAATTCCTGTGGCGCATGTTCAGTCCACATATTACACTCACCACCGATAATGTATTGTCGCAAATCATCTGCAAGTCCTGTCGGAATCGGATCAAAAGCGTACAGCTTTTTCATATCAATACTTTGCAATCCATAATCCAGGTAACAATGGCTTGTGGGCGACATAATTACTTTGTGTTTTTCTTGTGCGGCTTTCATTCCTCCTTCCATTCCCCTCCAACTTTGAATGGCAGCACCAGCAGGAATTCCTCCTTCAAGAATTTCATCCCAGCCAATAATTTCCTTTCCTTGTGCTTTGAGAATTTTAGCTACCCTTTCAATAAAATAGGTTTGAAGTTGCGCTTCATTTTCCAGTTTATTGCCGGCCATTCGTTTTTGGCATTTAGGACATTGTTCCCATCGGAATTTTGGAACTTCATCGCCACCAATATGAATATACTTTGAGGGAAAAAGCTGGCAAATTTCGTAAAGTACATTCTCAAGAAACTCAAAGGTCTTTTCATCTCCGGCGCAATAAATGTCTTTGAAAACACCCCATTCGTTTTGCACATCAATTTGTTCTCCTGTGCAGCTAAGCCATGGCAAGGCTGCAATGGCAGAACTGCAATGGCCGGGCAATTCGATTTCAGGAATTATTGTAATATGGCGGTCTTCGGCATACTTCACAATTTCCTTAATATTTTGCTGGGTATAAAATCCACCATAAATGCTACCATCTTCCTGTGTTCTCCATGCGCCAGTTTTGGTGAGCTCAGGATATTTTTTTATTTCAATTCGCCATCCCTGATCTTCGGTAAGATGCCAGTGAAACACATTCATTTTATAAAGCGCCAACACGTCGATATATTTTTTTATAAAATCGACTGACATAAAATGCCTGCAGCAATCCAATAGTAATCCACGGTGTTCGAATGCCGGTCTGTCTTGAATGTTGTAGCAATTGATGGATTGAGGCAGTTGTAGTTTTCCGGATTCTGCGCTGGCCGGTAACATTTGTCTCATGGTTTGAATACCCTGAAATACGCCCAACGAATATTGGGCACTGATCACAATAGTTTTTGATGTCATCATAATCTGATACGCTTCTTCCGATACAGATGGATTCATTTTTTTAAATGACTCCGGTAAGAAATAAGGATCTGTCGCAACGGTTGAGCCTACTGGAGTATTTGTGCTGGTGAGCAGGATGTAGCTCTCCGGCATTTTGCCGGCCACCGCTTCTTTTGCTGAGTAAACTTTACCAGTAGCATGTTGCAACCAGTTCGCAAAAAATTCGGCTTCGTATAAGCAGGTTCCCTGATATAAAATTTGTGTGCCGCTTTGAAGTTGAAATACCTCGTCCGAAGCAGCCATTTTTTGTGGCATGGGAACAATGGAAAGTGCCTGGTTTATTTGCGCAGCGCATGTATTTTTTTCAAAATTGAAAACCGTGAGTAGGGCAAAAAGAAAAAAGAGTGGGATGGAAGATCTCATTTGTCTAACAGATTGTCTAGCGGGTTTGCATCCTGAAGCGGATAAAAAAAGTGAAATGCGCCGAGGTAGTTGTACTGTCCGTCTGGTAATTCAACTTCGAATACCGAACAGATATAGTAATTCTTGTGCACTATAAGATTGTCTGCAGCCTGGTCAGCAAACTTATTTACTTCTTCCGCAATCTTGGCCAGGCTGGGGTTTTTGAGTTCATTAGAAAATTTCGATTTGAGCCTTTGTGCTACTTCCTGCTTAAATTCTTCTTTGGTAGGATTGGTAAGAAAAGCTGCTATAAGCAGAAGTAAGAAGCCCACCAGAGTTACTTTTACAACAAGTCTTAATAATTTAAACATATTTAGAAAAAGAATGATCTGATCACAAATTTAGTCAATATGACTGAATGAAGTTTTATTTTTGATTTAAGAGTTCAAAAGTATGAACAGCTACCAGACCAGCAGTTTCTGTGCGCAGTCTGGATTCACCCAGGCTCACTTCAAGGCAGCCTGCCGATCGGGCGGTCTCAATTTCTTTGCTTGTGAAATCTCCCTCCGGCCCTATGCAGATATAACTATCCACACCGGCATCCAATGCATTTTTTAGCAGAAGTCTTGGTCTGTCACTTTTGCAGTGGGCGATATAACCTTTTGAGAATGGAGGATTTTTGAGGAAATTACTAAAAGATTGGAGTTCATGAATTTCAGGTAAATAAAATTTTAAACTTTGTTTCATCGCAGAAATAGCCACTTTTTTCAGGCGATCAGTTTTAAAAACAGGTCGCTCAGAGTTATCACAGAGAATGCAGTGCACAGAATGAATTCCAATTTCCACTGCTTTTTCAATCAGCCATTCCATTCGGTCGCTGTTCTTGGTCGGACAAATGACAAGCGCCAGTTTGGGAGTGATCTCATCTTCAAAATGAACTTCTTCGCAATGAACAAATGCCTTGTGTTTCTTCCACTCCAAACTCCCTTTGCAGCGACTTCCTTTCCCATCTGTGAACCACATGGGTACACCATCATTCAATCTCAGAACGCGCAAATGTCTGGTTTCTTCCTCTTCAACCTCAAAAAATGGTTGAGTAAAATCAGACGAATGATAGAAAAGATTCATTTGGTGAAAATACAGACTTTTCTGTTCAAATGAAAAGGATCGGGAATAGAATTAAGCGAATATTAATTACCGGATAATAGTGATAGAACCATTGAGTTCCTTCTTTTCGCCTGTTGATTTGGAAACCACAACAGCTCTGAATGGATAGACACCATTGTCTACAAAGTAGGTTTCATTTTTTGACCCGCCTAACCAGGGCTGAGAGGGATCCTTAGATTCAAATAAAACATCGCCCCATCTGTTGAAAATGATCAATTCGAAGCGACTTGCATCAATATCAGAACCTTGAAACATGAAAACATCATTTATTCCGTCTCCGTTGGGAGTAAAAGCATTGGGAATATAATACTGGAAGATGTCGTTGATCACAATTGTTCCGGAAACAAAGCCCACGCAGTTATTTGAATCAGTTACAATAAGCTCAACCGGATATTCGCCACCCACACCGATAGGGAAGGTAATAACAGGGTTTTCTTCAAAGGAAGTTCCATTAATTCCTTCTTCACCAAACGACCATGAATAACTCACCACATTTGCACCAGAAGCTTCTGTGAAATGAATCTCTGTATTCAGTGCATCAGTTGTCATCGGATCTGCAATCCAACCTGCCTGTGGAGGTGCCACAGAATGCAGATAATCTGATTTGGCTAAAGAATATACACATCCGATGTCATTGGTAAGTGTAAGCACTACTCCATAAGTTCCGGGTGCGGAGAAAATATGTGTCAGATCATTTTGCCCGTTAAAAGTTGTTCCGTCTTCAATATCCCAGACAGCGTTGGTGAAAAGACCTGCATCTGTCAGATTGTGAAGATTAAAACTTTCAGGCCAGCACGTTAGGGTAGAATCCGCTTCAAATACTATGGGCACGTCGGGAGTGACTGTGACCTGAGCACATTGCGTAACGGCATATCCGCAGGCATCTGTTGCAGTAAAACAAGCACTGCCGGAAGTTGGCGATTGATAAGATATAAGTTCAGAATTACCAATGCTCTGACCGTCATAGGTCCAGATGTAACTGAAAGGGGCTTGTCCATTATCGAGGTTTAAGAGTCGCAAACTCATTTCAGCATTGTAGCAGACCGTTGTATCGTCTGCAATTTCAATTTCTGTTGGAAGTGCCATAAGAATGGTGAGTATTGAATGCGCTTCGCAATTGCCATAGCTCACACTGTAAGTGTAATCACCCGCTGTATTTACCTGTGGATCAAATAGCCCATCAGCCATTGGAGTATTATTCGGTCCCAACCATATTCCTGTCAGCACCGGAGATCCATTTAGTTCATCGATCATTGCGAATGAGGCTCCGTTGGAGCAAGTGGTAATTTCATTATCCAAACCGGGATCGCCAAGCGGATCTACACTTACAATTACATCGTCAGTAGAACTACATCCGGGATGCCCTACCGGATATCCGATAAGAGTGAAGGTGGTTGTATTAGGAAGCGTTATTACATCAGGTGTTGGATTTGCCGGATTATCGAGAAATTCTGCAGGTGTCCAGTTCCATACGTATTGAGGCCCGCCATTTCCACAACTTACCTCGTATTGAATTTCATTGAAAGATCCACTGCCACAACTTACCGATCCATCGGATGAGAAAGCTATAGTGATGCATCCTGTTGAATTGGTTGCTGTCCAGATTAGTCCGGCGAGTGCTCCTGTCACACCAGCCTGGAGAACAGGCGATGAAGTGGAGTTACCGTCATAGATAGTGAATTCATCAAAGAAGTTTTCTGCTGATCCGTCGATAAAAGCGAAAGTCATCATTGTGCCATCACCGGGATCGTCGGGGCAGAATGTCCAGGTGAAGTTTTCATTGTCGTCGTAACAATAAGTAAAAATACCAGCATCATTTGAGCAAGATGGCACGGGCAGACCCTCCAGCGAACCTTGCAATTCTACTGCGCCGCACGAGTATAGCTGATCAGGTCCCGCAGACACCAGAAGAGCCTGAGTTACATTGATGGTAATTGAGGTATCAAATTGACATCCGAAATTATTAATGGTTGAATAAGTATAGGTGTAAGAGCCGGGAGCAGTAGGAATAAGCGTCGCAATGTCGCTATTGACATCGAGACCAGATATAAATGGTCCGGTCCAATAGGAGCTATCTGAGTCTATTCCTATAATTGGAGTAAAAGATGTTACACCAGGGTAAAGTGAAGGATCAAATTCAACTCCCCACGCAAAAATATACCCGTTGTCAGCGCCCAGGTTATCTGTCACAGAGAAACTCCATTCGCCATTCAGCGGGCAACCCACTAAATTGCAAAGATCTTCTTGCGACTCATATATACCAGCCGGCAGGCTCGTACCAAAACCACCTGAGTTTTCCCCCCATGTTCCATTGGTAGCATCAGGGGTCCAGAAATAATCATAGCCTACACCGGGAGTGGTATTTTCATCATCTACTGCTTCGCCCAGAAAAGTTCCACCACCGCCATTCACTCCCCATTCAACCAGAGTTACTGATGTTCCGTCAGGGCATGTAATGGTAAGACCCAGGTCACCCATGTAACTATGTTCCATATTGACCAAAATATTCGTCAGATCATTGCAATCGGTAAGTAGAGCCCCTGGCTCAAAAAAGTCAAATACAAGCGAGCTGCTGTAGCTGAAACCAGCGCCGTCAGCCAAATAAGTTGTTCCAGATACGACTTGTGGGGGAAGAGCGGTCCAGGTGTTGTTTACTACTTCACCTGCATCGAGAATAATATCATCACCAAAACAATACTCAGTTGGAATCAATGCAATCCCCGGAAATTCAGGAATCGTACTGACCAAAACCTGTAAAGGGAGAACATTTAAGCTTGTACAACCATTGTTGTCTTCTACAGTCAGTGTAACGATGTACTCTCCGGGTTCTGAAAAGGCATGCTCAACGTTGGCACCAGAAGTTGTATCAACTGAACCATCATCAAAATTCCAATGATATTGTGTAAGTGTAAAGCCAGGTTCTGCAAATGACCCGGCGCCGCTAAAGGATACCGGTGCATCAAGACAAAGCGAAACACTTTGTTCAGGTCCTAAAGGCAATGGGTCAACAATAGCAGAGGAAGAAGTTGGCGGTGCGCAAGGAGTTGTGCAACTTATTGCTGCCTCAAAACCCGGGCTTCCGGCATTGGCATTTCCATTTGGATCAAAAACGATAGTCAGGCATCCGGTTACATTGTTTACTGTTCCGGTAACAGGCAGACCTTGCAGGCTGCTTCCGGTATAATCACCCAATGAAGGAGCGCCATTGGTATCACCATCAAAGATGGATAAATAATCTGAGTTATTGGGGTTGGGAGAGGTTTGAAGTGCAAAGGCAGAGAACGACAGTTGAACCACATCGCCTGGATTATCCGGACAAATGGTAAGGGTGTACGCCTGATCAGTATATGACCCGCCACCACCATCATCCTGAAGAGTGCCTCCGCATGCGCTGATTGTACCGTTAGAGATTAGAATGATTTGGGCGCGCAAAGATTGGAAACACAAAGTGAGTATAATCAGGATAACGAATCTTAAACTACAATTCTTCATTGAGTTAGCATTATTGGGCCACAACATCATTGGTATGACTTACAATATCTGTGGAGAGTTGCACAGTTAAGAGCACGAATATACGAAATGGGGGTGTTTTAACGGTAATGGTATGAAGTCAAAATTGGAATTCCAGCAGTACCAGACATCCTGATCAATTAGAAGACGGAACAAATTCGATACAGAAAGCCCTAATCTTTACAAGAATCTTCATAACTACAGTATAAGATTGAGCGCAATTTCCCACGTTGAGAAGACCACTATCTCAAAACAACTACATAACCTTTATAGGTGTAGTTCACATCATTCTGATTGTCTCTGAATTTTGCCAGATAGGTGTAAACTCCATCCGGAACATAATGATTGCCATTTTGGCTGCCACCGGTCCAGGGCTGAGTAGAGTCCAGCGATTCAAAAACCAGATCACCCCATCTGTTGAATACCTGCATATGGTAACCCAACTCCTGAAATCCTTTTCCTTCAACAAACCAGAAGTCATTGATTCCATCGCCGTCTGGTGTAAATGAGTTTGGAATATAGACATCAATTTCATCTTCTACAATTACTTGCCTGTAAGTGCTGTCTATGCAGCCGTATTGATTGGAAACAGTGAGTTGAACGATATAGGATGCAGCTACCTCCGCCGGAAAGCTAAATGAGGTATCGGAAGCAGTGCCTTCGCCATAAGCATCGAATGTCCATTCATATTGTGAGGCATCAACGCTAAAGTCAGAGAAAGCAAATGTTGTGTTGGGTAACAGGTTGACAGAAGGATCGGCTTCAAAATTGGCAAAGGGGGTGGGCCAGATAACAACAGGAGTTTCTGTGGTGTCAATGAAAGTGCAACCGTTTAAATCAACCAGTTCCAACCAGGGATAATAGATACCTGCTGTGTGATAATTGTGGTTGCTTGAAGCAATTGTAGAAGCACTATCACCATCTGCAAAATGCCAAACCATCTTTGAAAGGTTTTGATATTCTAAATAATCTGACACCATTAAAACTTCCTGAGGCTCGCATCCCACGTAATTTTGCATTGTAAAGGTTGCTGGTATAACGGGCATCTGATAAATGATGCCGCATGTAGTATCCACAATTCCACATTGATCAATTGTGATTCCGCAAAATTCGGTTTCACCATTATAAGGAATATAGTCAAACGCCAAAGTATTGAATGTTTCACCGTACTGAGTTTCCCAATGAAAATCATAAGGTGCGGTTCCTCCTGAAATTTCTGGTGCATCTATACTCACGCTCTCACCAGTACACACTTCATAAAGGCCTTCAATATTTACCACTAAATTAGATGGAACACTGATTACTACATCATCAGAACTACCACAATCAGGATGTCCCACCGGATACCCGGTAAGTGTATATGTAGTCGTAGTTGACAATGAATTGAGTGTAGTTACCGGGCTCTGCGGATTAGATAAATTTGTTGAAGGTGTCCATTCCCACTCATATTGAAATGGCGAGGCACAGGAAACGTTATACTGCAATTCATTTTGGGCTCCGGAGGCACAACTGGAAGTGAAGTCAGCCACAATAGCGAAGGTCAGACATCCACTGGCGTTAGTAGCCACAAAAGTTTGCCCACTTAAGTCACCGTCCATCGGGCCGGCAAGTATGGGCGCTGCCGTGCTATTGCCATTATAGACTGTAAAATCATCAAAGAAAGTTTCAACTTCTCCTGCAATAATGTCAATCTGCACAAACGAAATTCCGTCACCAGGAGTATCGGGGCAATAAGTTACATTGTAGTTCGCATTGTCGGCATAACAATAAGAATACGATCCTTCGGCCACCGTGCAAACCGGTGTTGGAAGGTCAAGATAGCCGCCTGCCAGATCAATCGGCTGGCAATTAAACAGAATATCCGGTCCGGCAGTAACGAGTGGAGACTGCTCCACAACAATGGTTATGGTAGTGTCGAATGTACATCCGAAATTGTTAATGGCGGTGTAAGTATATTCGTATGATCCCGGTTCAGTAAGTTCAATGATTACGTCATCAGCATCGGTTGACATCCATTCAATATTTGGCCCTGTCCAATATGAACTGTCAGCGCCAGCGCCAATCTCAGGGGTGAATGAAGTTACATTAGGATATAAGGAAGTTGCAAAATTCAACCCCCACTCAAAAATATAACCGTCGTCCGCACCGAGATTATCGGTTACGGTAAATACCCATTCGCCATTCAGAGGGCATCCTACCAATGCGCAAAGATTATCTTGAGATTCATAAGTGCCTGCGGCTAAGGTCCCACCAAAACCGGCTGAATTTTCGCCCCAGGTACCATTCGTTGCCAATGGATCCCACAGATAAGTAAATCCAGTTCCAATCTGGCTGCTCGGATCATCAAAAGGAACACCGAGAAATGTCCCTCCTCCGCCATTTACTCCCCATTCAACCATTGTAACAGTGGTACCATCAGGACATGTGAGCGAAATGTTGAGATCGCCCATATAGCTGTGTTCCATATTGACCACTACACTAAGAAAATCTGCACAATTTTCAAGAATGGCTCCCGGCTCGAAAAAGTCAAAAACAAGAGGGTTGCTGAAACTGAAACCTGCACCATCATTGAGCAAGGTGGTACCTGATGATACCTGAGGAGGTAATGCTGTCCATGTAGTATTGATTACTTCTCCGGCAGTTAGGGCTATTGATTCTCCAAAACAATAAGAAGTTGGATTAGATGCTATTCCGGGGAATAGTGGAATTGTGCTGACCAGCACTTGAAGAGGCTGAATATTCGAGCTTGTGCATCCATTATTGTCTGCCACGGTCAAGGTTACAATGTATTCGCCAGGCTCATTGAAAATATGGTCAACAATAGCTCCGGATAAGGTATCAACCGTGCCGTCATCGAAATTCCAGATATACTGGCCAAGAGTAAACCCTGGTTGAGCGAATGAACCATTATCAGCAAAAGTTACCGGTGAGTTCAAACAAACTGAAACGGATTGTTCAATACCAAGGGGCGACGGATTTGAAATTACAGATGCTGAGGTTGGAGGTGCACAGGGTGTAGTGCATGATACGCCAGCACTAAATCCCGGAAATCCGGAATTGGCGTTGCCGTTGGGGTCAAAAACCAGTGTAAGACATCCGGTAACATTGTTGATTGTACCTGTTACTGCAACCCCCTGAAGGCTGGTGCCGGTATAATCTCCAAGAGGAGGAGCACTGCTGGTATCACCATCATAAATAGACAGATAATCTGAATTGTTTCCGTTGGGCGAAGTTTGCAATGCGAATGCTGTAAAATCAAGTTGAATAACATCGCCGGGATTGTCAGGGCAGACAACCAATGTGTAAGGAGTGTCACTGTATGACCCACCTGCTGCATCATCTACAATGGTTCCTCCGCAAATATTGATGGTGGCATTTTCCATGCAATAAGCACCTGGCGCGCCGCAGTCTTGTGCAAACACATCCATTTTAATTATAAAAAACAATAAAATCAATACCCCAATTCTCCACATATTCTATCTCAATCAACTTATTTTCTGACAAATAAAATCTAAATGCTGCTTTATTAAAAGGATATTCAGACTCTCTCTCCACCTAGAAATCAACATTACTGGAACACCAAGGTTTTTGGGGACTCCAACAAGCCTTTGAAATCAGCGGATTACTGTAATGTGCCCGCTAAAAGTCTTGTAATCGGCCAACTCCTTATCCTTTAACTGAACCCGCCAAACATAGACATCGGGCTGCACATAATAGTTGCCTCCCATAGTGCCTCCCGTCCAGGGCTCTTCCCAATCAGTAGTTTCAAAGATCTTATTTCCCCAACGATCAAAGATCACCATAGAATAGCTGTCATTTTCAAAGCCCATAAAAATGGGTTTGAAAAGATCGTTTATTCCATCATTGTCTGGTGTAAATGCATTTGGAGCATAGAACAAATAATCATTGTCCATGTGAATTATTTCGCACGTTGAATCAGTGCAGCCCGCCAAACTGGTTACCTTCAGACATATTTGAAAGTTGGTCGCCTCGAATGTTGGAAAGGAAAAGACCGGAGAAAACTCCGTGCTGGTTCCAAACTGATCAAACGCCCATTCCCAGGTATTTGCATTGAACGACAAATTGGTAAATTGTGCTTCCGGAGAAATATTGGTGAGTTCAACAGGATCAGATTCGAAGTGAGCCACAGGAATGGGGTGTACATATACCAGTCCATTGTACTGCTGACTTTTCACACATCCGAAAGGTGAAATAGCTGTAAGACTCATAGAATGATAGCCACTTTCCGTAAAAACCTGATTCATTGAATCTTCGTTTGAAATTAAGTCACCATCAAAATACCATTGGTAGGATGAAATATTTTGTCCGCTGGCACCGGCTTCCAGGTGAACAGGGAGCGGGGAACAACCTTCAATTAAGGGAGAAGTAAAATCAATTACCGGAAGCGGATGGACTGTTACTGAAATACTATCTTGCGAATGACATCCGAAATTATTTGTCATTTCCAATCCGAATGTGGTGGTTTCGGTCAAACTGATAGTCTGATCTGACAACGTATTGTCATCGAAGTAAATTGACGGAGACCATTCAAATGTTCCGCTACCACTCGCACTTAAATTAGCAGTTTCACCATAACAAATTGCCAGTTCATCTGGCAAATTAATTAAAGGATTCGGATGTACAATTACATCAACTTCTTGCTGCGAAGTACAGATACCATCATCAGCGATCAAGGTGTAATTTGTATTCTCAGTTTGTCCAACTGACCCCGGTATGATAACATAAGTAGCAGATTGAACAGAAGTGGAAAGATTAAGAATTGGAGTCCATAGATAATTGTAGCCGGGAGTAGGAGATAATCCAATGAGTACATTATCCGAACCAGCACAAACCTCAACATTCGAAATTTCTGAAAGATCCAGGGGCTGATATATTTCAATATCGAGTTGGCCTGCACTTCCCGGACAAGGTCCGTTGGGTGCAACAAGAAACTGATAAGTACCGGGCGAATCGGTGGCCGGATTAAATATATTCCCTGCAATGACTTCTCCATTGTAATACCAGTTACCAGAACTGCCTTCGGTACCCGAGAGCAAAATATTAAATGCCACAGGCGAATCTGAATTGCAGAATACTACAGACGAGTCTCCAATGGCGGGTACTTCTTCGAATATATCAAGATGAACATTCAGTATGCTTATTCCGCATAGGGCGTTGGAGTTATCGGTGAAGACAAAATCCATTGTTCCGGCAGATGCAATTTCGATGAGGGGATTTACCTGTTCATTAGATGAGTTTGTCCAAAAACCATCCGAAAAATCAATTGAACTGTCTGACCAGGTCAAATCATAAAACTGGGTTGATTCACAAATTTCGTCTTCGATATTTGTATCTTCAAAAGAAGGGTCTTGAATAGTGATGGTTACAACCCCGCTATTTGACGGGCATGCATTGCTTGTAGGATTAAGCACGGTAATGACGCTATTATTTGCAGTGGCAGGATCAATAATGGTTGATATTGGCAGGTTACCGGATAGAAAAGAGAGGTTATTCATGCCGGGATAATAATCAGCGATATCAATCGGATCGGCTGTTGAACAAAGATTGATTACCTGATCTTGTGGATCTGCTACCAATTCATCAATGATTACCGTGAACAAGGATTGGTCATCCGGACAAATTGTATTGTTGATTGAATAGGTAAATGTGTATTGGCCGGAAGGCTCTGTCAGGTTGTAGACCGGCGTAATAATATTTCCCCCCTGATCTTGCCATATACCCGCTGCTGTGGCATTTGCACTCAACAGATTATTCAGGTTTATCGAATTAAGACTTTCACACACCGTAATGGAATTGTCCTGACCGGCAACACTTAAATTTTCTACGGTTACGGTAAGCGTTGAGTTTTCGGGCAAACAGCCAACATTGGGGAAGTAGTAGGTATATGCACCGGCAACATCAATAGAAGGATTAAAAGTATTGTCTGTGGTTTGTCCAAGTGGGCTGGTCCAGACTCCTCCCGGCTGTGGACTTCCTTGGAGAAAATTCATCATGTCAAAAGGTGCTGCATTACTGCATATGGAATGTGAGCCACTCAGTCCGGATGGATTGTCATTCGTAAATTGAATGGTAAGATGAGACTCACGATTTGTGCAAGGTGTTTCAGCTGTCAGCAGATAGGAATAAATACCGGGTTGATGAATTGCAGGATTAAAAGTACTTCCTACGGGAATATTTTGTGGATTATACCATTGGCCTCCTGTCTGCGGATTTCCTCCAAGATAATCAAACATGTTAAAGGGAGTTCCTCCATCACAAACAACAAGAGTTTCGTCCAGACCCGGTTCGGGAATTTGATTTTCAATAATGAGCATGGTTGAAAAGACCGGCCCGCAAACAGGCACTGTGTTCACCATGTAAGTAAAAAGAGCGGCATTCATTGTAGCCGGATTATATTGCCCATCCATGGGCTGGTTGCCCGGACCGAACCACTGGCCGCCTGCGTCTGGTGTTCCGGCCATAAAATCCAACATATTAAATGTAACATAATCTTCGCAAATCAAATATGTTGTAGACTGGCCCGCATTGGCATTTTGAACATAACTTACCAGCACACCCGAACTTACATCACATGCTCCATCTGTTATGGAGTAGGCATAAAAACCGTCGATATCTACTCCAGGATTATAAACTCCACTGTGGGTATTGCCATTGGGGTCGAGCCAATTTCCACCCGGAACAAAAAATGAAAGGAAATTTTCCAATTCGGTATTACCGGAAGAAGAACAAACTGTTCCCACAGAACCATTACCCGGATTCAAAGTTGACGATGGAACACTAATGACTTCATTTGTAATATTACCATTTGCATTGATGGACAACTGATAGAAACCATTGCAAAGCCCATTGAAATTTACAATGCCAATATTATTTGAAGTATTTTGAACCAGAGTGCCGTAACCATCGCTCAATGTATAATTGATTGTTCCTGTCAGGTTGGTAGAATAATTAATACTTCCATCGCAGGAGCACGAATTACTTGTGGCTACATAAGAAATCTGGGCTGAGAAATTGAATTTACAGCCTAGTATAATAAATGCGAATATGACGAAGACTTTTGGTCTCAAGTTGATGCTAAAATGCGATCACATTGCTTTACTTTCTAGGGTGTGCAAAATTAGATATAAAAAGGGTTATAAACAAGTGTTAATAAGTAATTGTTTTACAAAAAAATGCCCGGAGAGGTTTAGACTCCGGGCAACACCAATAGAATACTTGGTTTTAGTTAAGGGGTAATACTTACACTACCATTAAAATATTTTTCTTCACCATCTTCGGTTTCCATAATAATAATCCAGGTGTAGCCAGTGCCTACAGGTGCAACGGTTCCATCAGGAAGTTTGCCATCCCAACCCTTGGATTTTGAGCTGGTTTCATAAACTTTTTGACCAGCCTCATTGTACAATCTCATTTTAAAGGAGAATTTACTTTTAATAAGTCCTTCAGGCATGAAGGTTTCTTTGATTGGGTTGAATGCTTTTTGAGCATTGATATTGTATGAGGTATTTACATAGACATGCTTGCCTTTTTTACTGCTGCAGCCAAATTCGTTTACCACATTTAATGCGATAAGCTCAGTCGCTTTATCTTCAAGACTAATAATAGGGCTGATTTGTTTTGAGGTTGTTCCATCTGAGAATTTCCACTCGAAACTGCTTGCATTGTTACTTGTATTCACAATTTTCAGCGTAGGAGTTTGGTCTGGTCCGTTTACAAATTCATATTCGAAATCAGCTTGAGGAGCAGGATTGATTGTTACCACATCGTCGTGCATCACTGTACTGATTTGCCCCTTCTCACTTGTGATTGAAAGTGAAATGTCATACACTCCAGGCTTGGTATAAGTATGTCTTGGATTTTGTTCGGCGCTGAAGTTTCCATCGCCAAAGTTCCACAAATAACTTCTTTTGTTGCTGGCTTCTGTTGGTCCATCGGTCAAAACAAATTCAACATCAGTACCGGCACAAGCATTTGTTAGACTTGGCGCGAAATCATAAGAGTTTTCACTCTTTGGCTTAGTTGGTAACGTATTTTGAGTTGAATTTGAATTTGAATTTGTTGAAGAAGTGGATGTACCTGAATTTAAAGAACGAACAGAGTCAATCGACACTGTATTATTATTATTAAGAGAATTTACCGAAGGAGAATTCTTGCTGTCTGTTGAACGGGGGTCAGAATTCTGAGCTGTTGTTACATCGGGATTGGTTTCTGAGTCTAAAGGATTCGACTGGTTAACAATAGAAGTAATGCCGGTATTATTATTGAAACGCTCTTCGCTGGATGCCTTAAGAGCTATTGAGCCTTTGAAGACGTAATTGTATGTCATAAAACCAGAGGCTGCGATTACCAGGGCTGATGCAACTGCAGCTACCAACCAGGAAGTTTTATCGCTTTTTCCAACGCCTATTTTACTCTCAAGATCCAACCAGTCACCATGCCTTACAGGCATTTCGTGACTATCCATGGTCGATTTTAGGTGACGTTCAAATGGTGTTAAATTTCTGCTCATTAGGTTTGTCTATGTACTTGAGTAGTATTCTTTTTATATTTTTTCGGGCTTTGGCGTAGTTACTTTTAGAAGTACCTACACTTATTCCCAGGGAATCTGCAATATCTTGATGGGTGTATTCCTCAAAGACATACAGATTAAAAACAGTTCTGTAAGCCGGAGAAAGTTGTTGCATTGCTTCAATTATCTCTTCCGGTCTTATATCCAGAAATGCTTCTTCAACTTCATCTTCTTCCTCAATTCCTCCTTCCCAATCTTCCAAACTTTGATTCTCGCCCAGAAGCAAAAAATCGTTTTTTAATTTGCGAAATCGGTCAATGGAAAGATTGACCATTATTCTGCGAATCCAACCTTCAAATGAACCATTTCCAGTGTACCTGTCAAGGTTTTGAAAAACTTTGACAAATCCTTCCTGTAAAACGTCCATGGCCTGATCCGAGTCTCTGGTGTACCGCATACAGATCGACTTCATTTTGCCTGCGTACAATTTGTACACAGCCTGATGAGATCGTCTGTCTCCTTTGAGACAGCCATCAATCAATGCTAGTAATTGCTTACTTTCTGCCACCAGAATGAATTTTAGACGTGATTGTACTTATAAGGTTGCCATTACAAAAATAATATGCGCAGGCCCAAAGATGATAAAAGGGCCTTAGATCATTACAAAAAGATCTTAATAAGTTGATAACGTGCCTGTTAAGAATGCACGTTAATTTTTGGTTATTTTGAACGATTTCCAAGGCGAATTATTTTCAGGAATATTGCTGCGGGCACAATTTTACCAAATCTACTGCATTAATGTTCTCACTTCCAATTTGGTGAGAAGATTAAAATTAATTTCTCCCGGTTTGTGGCCAATGAGCGGCTTCTTTTTTCTCAGGATTGTTTCTGAGTCAGAAAGATTTAAGGCAAATCAGGTCTGATTCAACTCTGTACTTTTCTGTTCAATTTTTTTTGCAGCGAAATTTTGTGGGCAGAAATTGTGTGGGCAAAATTTTGCCCACACAAATTCTGCCCACAAAAATGAGGAATGGGAAAGTTGCCGGCCGGAGAATGGGAGTTAGCGGGTTTTGTCGATCCATCAGAACAAATTGGTCAGGGCAATTTCGCATGGCACCATTGCGCCGCGAAATTCAGGTGCTCTTCTCTTAACCGGCCTGACCGATATAATTCCCGGACCGGATTTATAAAATGGTATTGCTTATAGTTTTTCACCAGAAGGATTTGTCCTTATGGCCATAACTTTGGCGCCGAAATGAGCAGAAGAGTTGTAATCGGTTTGTCAGGTGGAGTAGATTCCAGCGTAGCCGCCTGGCTGTTGAAGGAGCAGGGCTTCGAGGTAGTGGCCATTTTTATGCGCAACTGGCACGATGAGTCTGTTACCATCAACAATGAATGTCCGTGGATCGACGATAGCAATGACGCCATGCTGGTGGCCGAGCAATTGGGCATACCTTTTCATGTACTGGACATGAGCGCTGAGTATAAAAAGCGCATTGTGGATTACATGTTCAAAGAATATCAGATGGGGCGGACTCCCAACCCCGATGTGCTCTGCAACCGCGAGATTAAATTCGATTTATTTCTAAAAGCAGCCCTCAGTCTGAAGGCTGATTTTGTTGCTACGGGTCATTATTGCCGGAAAGGTGAGATCGTGCAGCCCGATGGGAGCATAATCTACCAGTTGCTCTCTGGAAAAGACGACAACAAGGACCAGAGTTATTTTCTTTGCCAGCTCTCGCAGGCCCAACTCGCAAAGTCGCTTTTTCCCATTGGAGAAATCACCAAGCCCGAAGTAAGAAAAATTGCCGAGGCTGCCGGTTTGCATAATGCAGCCAAGAAAGACTCCCAGGGTCTGTGTTTTATAGGCAAGGTGAAGTTGCCTGTCTTTTTGCAGCAACAACTCGAACCCAAAAAAGGAAATATTATTGAGGTTCCTGATTCCCAGGCGCTTTTTCCTCCTAAAAAGTGGACGTGGGAATTTGATGAAGCAGAGCTTGTCAAACTTTGCTCACCTTACGCCTTCAGCAAAGAAATGGGCCAGATAGCCGGTGTACACAACGGCGCCCATTATTACACCATTGGGCAACGCAAAGGGCTCGGGGTAGGAGGAAGGGTCGATCCGCTTTTTATTTTAGAAACTGATACCACAGAGAACAATATATATGTAGGTCAGGGAGAAAACCATCAAGCCTTGCAGCGCCCCGGAATATTTGTCAGAAATGAAGATGTCCATTGGGTTCGCGAAGATCTTCGTTTAAAGGAAGGCGAAAGCCACCGCTATGATGTAAGAATCCGCTACCGCCAGAAACTTTTCGGTTGTACCTTATATAAAGGTAAGTCGGGGCTCTTTGTTATTTTCGATGAAAATCAGAGGGGTATCGCCAGTGGGCAGTTTGCTGCCTGGTACGAGAATGATGAATTGGTTGGGAGTGGAGCCATTTCCTGAGTTTTCCTGAGTAAATTTTTGCCTGTTTTTTTTATTGGCGACCGAATCGGGCTTTTTTTTGTGTGATTTTTTGTGGGCAAGTTTTGTGTTGGGGAAAATTTGGCCCCACAAAAAATTGACCCACAAAAACGCCGGGGAAAAACAATTTGAGAAAGCGCGCTGTGCATTTT
>JANNEQ010000233.1:0-11001 GCA_031378885.1 Flavobacteriales bacterium | reverse complement strand
TGTGAGCTTTCCGCTCAAAACTTCCAATACAACCTTGCGCTTGAAATCGGTTGAAATTGTTCTTGGTGTTGCTTTCATTGTCCGTCTTTTTGTTGACTTTTCAACAGGTAAAACGGTCAACTTTTTTCAGGACGAGACACTTCCTGAAAAAGCAAGAGTTTGTAAAGATAGAATCAACCACCCCCCATCACCCCCCATACCCCGCCACAGCCCCCTTCAACCTACTCAAGATCTCCTTTCTCAACAACGCCGGCTTCTCCACCTTCACCTGCGTGCCATGACTCAAAATCAAGCTGTATAGTTCCGGTGTCATCAGGGCATAGAGCCCGATAACAACTTCTGAAGCGCTCTCCGAAATAATCTCTTGTGAATGGTGAATCGGTTGTGTCATCAGGAATTTTCCGATAACAGGATCGAAGCGCAGAACGATTTCTACGGGCTTGTCTTGTTTTTCGGTGATGCCGATACAATGCTTGAAGAAAATATCAGGATCGAAGGCTTTGGGGATGGTGAATTTCTTTTCGGCTACTTCGATATGTTCCATGCGCTCGAGGCCGAAAGTGCGGATGGATTTGCTTTGCGACTCTACTGCAACAAGGTACCAGCGGTTGCGGTATTCTTTTAGCAAATAGGGGTGAAGTTCATATTCTTTTACTTTGTCGTCGGTGAATTTGCGGTATTGGATTCTTATACTCTTGCGCGAACGAATGGCGTCGAGCAATGGACCAAGATGATCGTTGCCTTTGCTCACCGTCGATTTTTCGAATTGTATGAAACGGTCCAGACTTTCATCGCCCGGATTGGGTGAGATATTTACCCTGTTGATGATTTTTTCAATGGCGTTTTCATATTGTTTGAAAATCTCGACGCCTCTGAATTGTTGTAAGGTAGCTGCCGCAAAACGGATGGCCTGCAAATCATCGTCGCCCAAAGAGAATTGCGCAATGCTATAGCCTTCCACTGTATAATAGTATCCGCCATGCTGACGACTGAATGAGATGGGTGCTTCATAACCCAATTCACTTTCGTTCTTCATGGCCCAGATGTCTTTGTCGATCGTGCTGATGGATATGGCGTCGCCACCACTGCCGTACAAGGCTTCTTCACAGGCCTGGCGGAGGTCCTCGCGCGATGGATAGGTCTTGCCCTTGTTGTTCAGGCATCGGTCAATGATTCGGTAGCGCAGGAGGGCGTATTTATTAGCAGGCATAGATTTAAGTTCAAATGAGCCTACTAATTTAGTATTGATTTCAATATTTCGGTGTTTGAAATATTATAAATCTTGTTGTCAATTCCGGACAAATTCCCGAAATTTGAATCTATCTGGTTGACCTTCCGTTCAATATGCTCATGCGCCAAAGAAAAATAGCGATTATTTCTATCCTGCTCGTTGTGGGACTGGTTGTTTTATGGCGTAATCGCTATGATGTGGCAGAGTGGATCCGCAATGCGCTGGGTATCGAAATGCCAGTAGATCCGCGCCCGGCAGGGGTAAGCGACCTCCAATGGAGCGAGCAGAATTACAAAGAGGAAATAGCGGAACTGGCTTCTGAACAAGGCGTTCCTTATGAGTATTTAATGGCGCTGATTGTACTGGAATGCGGCGGCGAAAAGCCGGCAGGACATCGCTACGAAAAGCATGTTTTTTCTCAGCTTCAAAAAGTGAGGGATGGCAAAAAGAAAAATTTTGAAGACATCACTACCGAAAAACTTCAGGGCTTTGATGATGAAGCGCTGAAAAATCTGGCGACAAGCTGGGGCCCTTTTCAAATCATGGGCTATAAAGTCATATCCATGGGTGTGGATGTATCCGACCTGAGGAATGAAGAGGAGGCTGCTTTATATGGAGTACAATGGATCAAAAAGGAGTACGGGCATTTTTTAGACAAGAAAAAATGGAAGGATGGATTCCATTATCACAATACGGGCGAGCGTTTTCCTCTCTCGGGAAGAAGCAGAACACACAACAAATATTATGTCTCTGATGGGGTGAAGTACCTGCAATATTTCAGTAAGTCTTTAACCACAAACAGACAGTAGAATTCTACTGCAATGTAAAATATCATCAACAGCAAGGATTTGCTCCCATTTGGACACTTCGTTTTTTTGATTTGATGTAGGACATACTGTATCTGCATCGAAAAATTGCTTGCCCTTGGGGGAATGTCATTAAATTAAGGCAGTTGCATTTTTAGGATGAGTCGCCCAGGTGTATGTAATAACAAAAAGGCTGTACTTCTGCCATCACATAATGAGAGATCCCGTGATTGTCAAATTGACGCGTTGTTAAAGCTGAAAACTCATGACCTTGCAATTCCCAGGAGTCCGAATGCACATTCGGTGATAAATGGCAATCGATTAATTACCTCCAGACACTAACTGAATGACATTAACCAATGGGACAAGTCGTTTTTTTTATTTGATGCAAGACATACTACATCCGCATCAAAAAAATCTTGCCTGCCACTATGTGGAGCGCGGCGTTGCTGTTATTGATCTTTTGCATTTCGTAACGAATTCCAATATCTATTTTACGAATTGAAAATTGGGGTAATCGCAAATATTAGTGATTGACACCGGCCGGATGGTGAGCTAATCTTGCCTTTTCTCTTTAATCTATGCGACAGTTGATCAGATAATACCAATGTTCATTTTAATTTAGTCCAAGTACCAGATGAGATGATACAGTGGTAAATGCCGAGAGAGTAGCTGTTTAGTAGAATCAAGCGCAGCGCAGATTCTACTAAAACAGATACCAAATCGGTGTAATATACAAATAACGAATAGATCCTTCTTAGAAAGGCTGCTACTGCTTGAGGGTATTTAAAAGAGCTAAATTGACCATTATATCAACAGAAAAAATAGTTTAATTTAAAATAATAACTCAATCCAATGAAATCAATTTTTACAACTACTTTGTGCGTATTGCTGATGATCAGTTCCTATGCTACTGTTCATACTGTAAGTAATAATCCTGATAGTCCGGGAGAATTTACAAGTTTGCAAACTGCTATCGATCAATCAGTGAACGGTGACACCCTTTATGTACACGGTTCGCCTACATCTTATGGCACTGTAACGCTGAATCGCAACCTTACTCTCATTGGTACGGGATACAATCCTCAAAAGGATAACCCTCTTGTTTCTACAATAACTACGTTATCTCTCGATTCGGTTCCCGGCATCAAGGGTTGTTCTAACAGCAGGATTATTGGTTTTAATTTCACCTCTTATTTACAAAATGGATCTTCTTTCGCTTTCAATAACGTGAGTGTTTCTTTGTGCAGGATTGCCAACTTACAGATTGCGCCTTCACTGGCAACGGGTCTGGTATTTAAACAAAATATCATAAATTATATCTATAACATTCAGAATTGCAATAATCTGATTTTTCGCAATAATATCATTTATTACACCATCAGCTATTTCACGAATTGCAATTCAGTCTTGATAAGCAATAATCTTTTCTTTTATACAAGCGTCTCAACTGCACTGACAATTCAGGATTTCAGCACCCTTACCAATAATATATTCCTGAATGTTCACCCGAATAGCAATTTTGCTACTTACAACAATAACTTAATATTCAATTCGGGTAATGATTTGTTACCCTACGGAAACAATACCGGATCTGGTAATATCAATGGCAGCTCTCCTTTGTTTGTAAATGTTCCAGATCTAAATGGTGTAAACCTGAACTACAACTACAGACTCACTGCTGCTTCGCCTGGACACAACGCTGGTACTGACGGTACTGATATTGGACCTTTTGGCGGAATCGATCCATTGCAGAATCTTTATGGAACACCGCCAGTGCCTCAGATCAAAGTTTTCAATATCTCAAATAGTGTTGTAGCTCCTTCTACACCATTGAATATTTACCTGAAAGCCAAGAAATGATGAAAATTAAATACATCTGGCTTTGTTTGGCTCTGGCAATCGCCATTGACAATAAGGCACAGCAAATCATAGGTTGCGAATACTTTTTTGATACCGATCCTGGTATCGATAACGGAATTCCTATCTCTGTTGCTCCCGGTGATTCAGTCATTTTCACCGGCACTGTTCCTACTTCTTCTCTGAATTCAGGTTTTCATAAACTATTTGTCAGAGTTAAAAATGCGAATGGTGCCTGGAGTCTTTATGAAGGAAGAACATTTTACATTCAAGGTGGAGGTTCACAGAATAATTCTTCATTGACTGAAGTGGAGTATTTTTACGATGATGATCCGGGTGAGGGCAATGGGATTGATTTACCCGCCACCATCAATGACTCTTTGCAAGTGAACACCACTGTTCCCACTTCTTTTCTTACCGATGGTTTTCATAAATTATATGTAAGAGCCAAAAATGCTGAAGGCAAGTGGTCACTATATGAAGGGCGCACTTTTTACATTCAAAGTGCAGGTTCGCAGAATAATTCTTCATTGACTGAAGCGGAGTATTTTTACGATGATGATCCGGGTGAGGGCAATGGGATTGATTTACCCGCCACCATCAATGACTCTTTGCAAGTGAACACCACTGTTCCCACTTCTTCTCTTACCGATGGTTTTCATAAGTTATTTGTGAGAGCGAAGAACGCCTTGGGTATATGGTCGCTCTATGAAGGTCGTACCTTTTATATTCAAGTTCCGGATGCGGATGGAGTTGAGCAGATCACTGCCGCAGAGTATTTCTACGATACGGATCCGGGTTTGGGCAATGGTGATGCTTTTACTGTTACCGCTGCAGATTCATTGGTCTTAAATACTAATGTAAGCACTTCAACATTATCAGATGGTTTTCATAAATTATTTGTAAGAGCTCAGAATAACTTAGGCAAATGGAGTTTGTATGAAGGGCGCACTGTCTATCTGCAGAATGAATCGAGTTCCGATTCACTTACCATTGTGGCTGCAGAATATTTCTTCGATATAGAACCAGGACTTGGACTGGCCACTCCACTCTCAGTGATTCCCGGTGATAGTATTGATGCTACTTTTGATGTACCACAATCTCTTCCTATTGGTGTTCATACCATGTACATCAGATGCAAGTCGTCCAATGGCGACTGGGGCTTGTTTGAGGCCAGAACCTTAGATGTAAGCGTTGGAGTGGATGAGTATGACGTTCAGCAAAATGTTTTGTTTCAGAATTATCCTAACCCAGGTGTATCTCAAACCATCATTGAATTTGTATTGGTTAAACCTCAGCCAGTAGTGATTCAGGTGACTGACTTATCAGGCAAACTCATCAGGGATATTCAACTGAATACACTCAACTCAGGTAAACATCGGGTGGAGCTTGACATCTCAGATCTTACAGATGGTTATTACCTTTATCGACTGTTTACACCTGAGTTCATCTCTACTAAACAAATGATTGTAATGAAGTAGAATAGGGGTTTTATTTGTGACGATAACTGTAATATTGAAATTCAGTAAATCACAACGCAAATCAAAAGGCACAAAGAACACAAGATAAAAACGATCTTCTTGTTTACTTTGTGCTTTTTTTTGCGCTTATAATTTCAGTTTCTGTGTTAATATTGGCATGAGTAAATTAGTCAAATTCTCTTTTCTTCGCGAAGCATAATAATAACCAGATTGTTTTAAGACTACTGAATGAGTCATCGGGTAATTGGCTATTTCATTAAGCATCTTACAACTTCAACCTTTTGGGTTTTGGAGTGGCTTTTGTAGTTAATTCATGGGCTATAATTACTGTTTCTCAATAAAGGTTTCGTCAGAATCAAAATTCAACCTATATTCTTTGTGTACAGAATAAATTTTTTTTTGATTAAGCTGGTTTGCCAATTCCCTTGTTTACCAAGCCCAGTGGGCTGTAATGATTGTAGAAAGCAGAAGTGATCATAATAAAAACCCAGAGGGGTGATATTATTTTTCCTATTCTGTTTTATAGATTGTTGCAGATAGAAAATATTTTGGCAAGTCATACGTGAAGAAGGAATATTTTTGCCGGACAATAATGTTTAAGTATAATGTTCGATCAGTTACAAAATTATTTCTCAACGAAAGAAGAAACGCCACTGTTTTATATAGAAAGTGGAAGCCGCTTATGGGGCATTGCCAGCCCTGACAGCGATTATGATGTGCGGGGAATTCATCTTTTATCGAAACAACAATACTTCGACTTTAAAAAGCACCGCGGTGTAATCGAAGTAATGGATGGCGATTTTGATTTTGTGTCGTACGACATCGACAAGTTTATGGGGCTTTTATTAAAGAGCAATCCGACTATTATAGAGTGGATTCGTGCCCACATTGTTTACCTGAACGTGCTTCCGGAGTGGGACAGTTTTCAGAAACAAGTTTTGGAGAATGTCGATTACCATGCTTTACTCTACCATTATATTTCTTTTGCCAAAGGTCATTTTCGCAAACTGGAAAACGACCGCAGATTTACCTATAAGAGTATTTTCTACTGTATCCGCGGCCTGTTATCAGCACGCATGGCTGCACAAGGCATTATGCCGGAATTGCTGATCGAAAAACTTTTTCAGCAGATTGAAAATAAAAATGAAGTGGTTCAACTGGCCATCGATTCTTTAGAGAAAAAGAAAGCCCTTAAAGAAAAAGCGGAAGTGCCGGAAGAAATGAAAAGCCATTTTCTGGATTTGATCCGCAATGAATTGAATGATCTGACGACCCATACCACGGCAGAAAAAAAGGACAATGCCAGATTGAAAACGATATTGCTGGATTATACGGTGATGGTGAAATCGACATATTATGTCGGGTAGATACGCCATGCATGGCGTATCAACAAAAAAGGACGGCCAATAGCCGTCCCAATTATTTTATTTCAATAAATTTTTATTAAAATGGCAAATCATCGTCCACCGGACCGTTGTATGTTTCCATAACTGGCGCTGCTGCGGCTGCCATTGGCATGGCCTGATGTTGAGAAGGCGCCGCGCTCTGTGCATCACCTGCATTTGCATTGTCTAATTTCCAGGCTACAAGGCTGTTGAAATATTTGCCCTGCCACTCACGGCCGCGTATGTCGAAACGCACCGTTACGCGATCTCCTGGTTGAAAATTGTTCACCAGAGCGCATTTGTCCTTGAGTAATTCGAAACTGATATCGTTAGGATATTGCTCCTCAGTTGTGATCACAAACTCGCGCTTGTTGAATCCGCTTGGGAACACTTTCTCTTCCATAACTACCTTAAGTCTACCGGTAATATCCATTTTTTTCTGCTTTTTTCGTTGTTGATGACTGCAAAGATGGGCCAAATCTGCTTTTGGTCAGTTGTGATCGTGGATAACAATCCGATTTTCGTTGACATCTTTCGTGTTTCATTCCGAAATCTAAGTCGACCAAGGAGATCCAAACTGAAAACTATTCGCCACCTAAGTCAAAAGGACCGTAAAAATGCTTCTGGTAACATGCTCAGAAATCAACAGTAGCGAGAATGAAGGTTCTTTCTTTGTGTCCTCGATGTCCTCTGTGGTTATAAGTAATATCCTCTGCGGTCAAAAGGCTAATTGTTGAAACTCAGCAGTGTCATCCAGGCATCGGTTATTTTTTTCTCTTCAATCAATGCTTTGGCCCGCTGGTGCAGACTTTTCTCTAATTCCCCGGCATTGCCCTCTAATTCAAGAAAGAGGTCGGCCAACTCAATCAGTTTGTACTCATTCACTGCGGTTTCGTCAGGAATATCAACCACTCCGGCCAATTGGGCCAGGTCATTTCCACTAAGTACAGCCGAATGAAGTATGTCTTTTGGCAATTGGTCAAAACCAATTCCTATTTGTGTGGTGGGCTGCGGCAATTCAAACAAACCTTTGATGGCTCTTGTGTACCAGTGCCCTCCCAAACGCGCTACCTGATCCATTTTTAATGGTGAAATACGGCCATCGGCGTCCAACACGTCGTCATTGACATGAATCATCAGCACCTCACAAACAATTAAGTTGCCCGCTCCGCCTTCATTTCCAAGTTCTATTACCTCACGCACTTTGCATTCCAGTTGAACCGGCGATTCTTTTACCCGAAAAGGCTTTACCATTTCAGAGGCAATAGGAGTAAGGCCTGTTTTTACAAATTCATTTACACCCTTAGGATACTCGGTGCTGGCCAACGATACCTGCTGCACCATGGCGTAATTCACGATATTGATCACACATTCCTTTACCACTTTCACATTCTCATAAGTGTGTTTGGTGGTATTGTCGCGGCCTCGTCGTGCGGGCGAAAAAATGGCAATGGGTGGATTGGCGCTGAATACATTAAAGAAACTATAGGGAGCCAGATTGGGATTGCCTTGCTCATCAATGGTACTTGCAAAGGCTATAGGTCGCGGAGACACAGCACCCAGCAACAACTGATGGAGTTGGGGCATGGGAATTTTTTTTGGATCAAAGCTGGGCATTGATATACGTATTTCGAATGTTCTGATTATTTGTTTTCCACTTCAGCGATGCTCTCCATCACCTTCTTCTTCAGTTCTTCTTTAAAAGCGGCAATGCGGTCGAGCAGGGCTCTGTCACTGCTTCCAATAATCTGAGCGGCCAGAATACCTGCATTGCGCGCACCATTCAATGCCACAGTGGCCACAGGCACACCAGCGGGCATTTGCAAAATGCTCAATACACTGTCCCAGCCGTCTATAGAATTGGAAGATTTTATGGGAACGCCAATAACAGGCAGGGGCGTAAGTGAAGCTGTCATTCCGGGAAGATGCGCCGCGCCGCCGGCACCGGCTATAATTACTTTGAGTCCGCGTTCGACGGCAGTAGTGGCATACTCGAACATGCGCTCTGGCGTGCGGTGCGCGCTGACCACCGTAATTTCATAGTCAACATGAAGATGTTTCAGTACATCAGCGGCTTCCTGCATAATTGGAAGATCACTCTTGCTACCCATTATTATTCCTACCATCTCGCTTGTGAATTTGCGCGCAAAAGTACTACCGAAGGGATTGGAAGACATTGAAAAACCAAGCTTTTAAAATGCAATTTTGAAAATTTTGAACACAAAGCCGCAAAGGAGTAATGATTTGCCATTGCCGAAGTGCAAGGAGTTTTGGTTTAATACCGATTTGGTATCTGTTTTAGTACAATCTGCGCTGCGCTTGATTGTACTAAACAGCTACTCTCTCGGTATTTACCACTGTATGATTTCATCTACGGCATGGACTAAATTAAAATGAACATTGGTATAAAATGCTTATCGGGAATCTTATCATCATAGCGCCATCACTATACTTTCGGTCGTTCGTGAAAAACCCGCGAAAAATCCGCGTTGCAAAGCATCCGCGTTATCCGCGTTCCATAAAAAAAGCGATAATTACTAATGAAATAGAAACCGGATTTTCAAGCGTAGATAAAGCCGTCCCTCAGGTATAGTTCCAGATAAGGATTAATTTTAATCTTTTAAACGAGTAATGCTTCGCAGAAAGGCTGATTTTAATCGATCCGTTTATCTCGAATGAAGATCTGCAAAATTCTGAACCTGATTATGCTAAGTAGCATATATTTGACCCAAACCACTTTTATGATCCGATTCAGACTAACCATATTGGGCTTCCTGCAATTCTTTGTCTGGGGAGCATGGCTCATCACCATTGGCACTTATTGCTTCAATGCAAAAGGCTGGACTGGTGCGCAATTCGGGGCCATCTTTTCTACACTGGCGCTTTCTTCGCTTTTTATGCCGGCCATTACAGGCATTATAGCCGATAAATGGCTCAATGCCGAAAAGCTCTACGGCATTCTTCACATATTATATGGATGTGTGCTTTTATATGTGCCACAAGTAGATGATCCGGGCACTTTGTATTATGTCATTTTTGCGGCAATGATTTGTTATATGCCCACCATTTCGCTGTCCAATTCCATTTCTTATACTATTCTCAAGAACAACAATTATGATGTCGTCAAGGTCTTTCCGCCCATAAGAGTCTGGGGAACCATTGGCTTTATTGTGGCCATGTGGATTACCAACCTGACTGGAAGTAAGGCCAATGCGAATCAGTTTATTATTGCTGCTGTTGGTGCAATTGGTCTCGGCATTTATGCATTCACGCTGCCCAAATGCCCGCCGCAGCGCTCTATGTCGAAAGACTCCGGCATTATGAATCAACTCGGACTGAATGCCTTCAAACTTCTGGGAAATTACAGAATGTTGCTGTTCTTTACTTTCTCCATGTTTCTGGGCGCGGCATTGCAACTCACCAATATGTACGGCGATTCATTCCTCAACGATTTCGAGAAACTTCCTCAATTCGCTGAATCACTGGTGGTGAAATACTCCACCATGATTATGTCCATTTCTCAGGTTTCCGAAACCTTGTTTATCCTCACCATTCCTTTTTTCCTGAAGAGATTTGGAATAAAACAGGTGATGCTGTTTTCTATGATCGCCTGGGTATTGCGCTTCGGATTATTCGCTTATGGAGATCCGGGACCAGGCTTGTGGATGATCGTGTTGTCTTGTATTGTTTATGGAATGGCCTTCGACTTTTTCAATATCTCGGGTTCTCTTTTTGTAGAGACAAATACAGACCCATCTATTCGCTCCAGTGCGCAGGGATTGTTTATGATGATGACCAATGGAGTAGGGGCTTATCTGGGAAGTAAAATCAGTGGTAACCTCATAGACAATTATTATACTTTGGCCCCGTCAGGCGATAAAAACTGGCATGGCATCTGGCTTTGTTTTTCGATTTACGCATTGGTGATTACCGTCTTGTTTGCGGTGATGTTCAAGTCAGATAAACAGGAGATAACTTCTATACCTGCGCATTGAGGGGGAATCTGGGAAGGTGAAGTTTTTGGAAGTATGGGTTGGCTGTCTGCGATCAGTCGGACAACAATTTTATTAATAAAAAAAAACGTTTTGTAATTTCGGATCAGCCGCAAAAGTTGGGGAGTAATGAAGCAAATTGTGTGGATTGACCATGTCCGGAGGACATTGATTTTATTAGCCCCGGGTGAAACCCGGTGGTTCAGGAATCAAATGCGGATCACAACTCCAACGGAGTTGAATTTT
>JANNEQ010000226.1:0-28312 GCA_031378885.1 Flavobacteriales bacterium | reverse complement strand
ATTGTGCTATAAACATTTGATCCATACTGGATCAGGAGATGCGTGTAAACAATGCGATAAACGATCCAGTATGGATCGCATGTTTATAGGTATGATCTTGACTTTGGCGATAAACGACCCGGAACGGGTCGAATGTTGATCTGTCAATTCCTTAACTTAATGACATTGCCCAGCGGGTCGTAGAGGCTGTAGCTCCAGGCGGAAGTTTCGAAATCGGACACAAATTAATACGGCCCCAAAAAAGACAATATTCAAAATTAGAGATTATTGCTAACTTTGGAGTCCATAATTAAAATTTTGGACATGAAAATATTGCTTGAAATCCCAGATAATAAAGCCGCCTTTTTTTTGGAGGTACTAAAAAATTTCTCATTTGTAAAGAAGGCCACTCCATTGACAGACATAAAAGCTCAACAACTGAAAGATATTCGGGAGGGTATTGAAGAAATCAAACTCATAAGGCAGGGAAAAAAGAAAGGGCGTAACGCAATCGACTTTATCAATGAACTATAAAGTATCAACAACGGAGGCATTTGAAAAACAAGCGAGAAAATTAATCAAAAAATACCCTTCGCTAAAAGTCGAATTATCCGATTTGATTTATTCTTTGATTCAATCTCCTAATCAGGGAGTAGCTCTTGGGCAAAATTGCTATAAAGTCCGTTTGTCAGTTAAATCAAAGGGGAAAGGAAAAAGTGGCGGTGCACGTGTCATTACAACCCTATTTGTGTCGGAAAAGACCGTATATCTTATTAGTATTTATGATAAATCAGAAAAGGAGAATATCACTGAAAAAGAGTTGAAAACCTTAATTTCTGCTATTTAAATTTATGTCGGAAGATTGACTTCTTTTTTTCGAATCAAATCCAACTCCATGTCAGAAAGTGCACACCACATTTTGAAGAATGAGTTCGGAATAAAATTAGGAATTCCAAAAGACAAAAGGCAGTTGAATGAAAAACTGAAGGAGTTTGTGCATTACCACGACCACATTAGATTGCCGATTGTACACGATGGTTATACTTGCCATGCAATATTGAGTGGAGTAGTGGTAGACAAAAAACGATTTGCTGAACAGGCCAAAGCAGCCAGAGAGAAAAGAATGGAAGTGAATCGTTCATTTCAATGTAATACTTCATTGAGGTGCCAGAAATGAAAGTAAATTGGAAGAGTTGAAATTAAGTTTTCAATTTGAAAAATTCGATTCCTTTTTGAATTACCCAGACAACTATCATAATATTTCAATACCAGATGATGAAGTCAGGCTACATTAATTGAGAAGTTTTTTCATAGGCGTTGAGTTATTGAAAACAAAAAAAGAAGTCCAATGTCAATCTTCAGAAAGGATTGAATTGAACTCCTTATTTTTTAGTTGCTATTTTAGTTTTAGTTAATGCTAATCTGCTACAATAATCTTATCAGTAGAAATTAATTTACCGTTCAAATCTTTGAATCGAACAATGTACATGCCAGTGGAAAGTTCAACATTTTTCAAAGGCACAGTAGGCGCCGCCGCCGCGAGCTGGCCTTGCATAACCAGTGTTCCGGCAATGTTGTAGATCTCCACCGTTGAAGTCGTGGTGGATTCGTTGGTAATGATTATTTCTGAAGCATTAGAACTTAGCTGATGTTGGCCTGAAATGGCAATGTGGCCAGTACCGGAATTGGTTTCTTCTGCCCAATAAAAATTCTCCTCTACACATTTGTAGTGGGGCGGTGATACTTTGAAATCTCTTGGTAAATAATGATAGTATACACCATTCTCTTTGGTGAAGTATTCATACCAGGTTTCCTGATAATCGTATGGTAATACTTGCACGTGGTCAGGCTCGAAACATCCATTGGGAGTTTTTCCGTTTATGTCGGTTCTGATAACCGTTGCCTGATTGTTGTTTTCTGCAACAAGTATGTACTCTTCAGCTCCTGTGGCAATGCAGGTTGTGCTCGAGCCTCTGCCCAACACGCAAGAATCATTTAGATGGTATCTCATGAACCACATTGGATTGCCGGATGGGGCATCAATTTTTAAAAAAGCGGGAACCCTGGTTCCGGTCGAGCCGCAATCGCCACTCTTATAGTTGAAGCAGGCAATTACATATTCAGCGCCACCAGATCCAAGACTAATGGAGTGTCCATAGTTTTCAACGCCATCTGTAAATGGCCAGTAGAAATTGGCGAGCCATATAGTAAGGCCCGCGTCTATTTCAACCAGACCGATACCCGAAACCACACATGGATCGCCTGAGTAACCAGTGTTGCCATGAAGAAGGCTAATTCCAAATCTGTTGTTCGTTGGATTATAAACCATATCTTGCTCTGCAGGATAGCCGGGTGTTGTAATTGTCTTGAAAGGTGTGAGTAAGTTTCCATCCATATCTATTCCAAAGAAGAACATTTCATGGGTTGCCGAAACGGTCCATTGCTCCCGTCTTCCGGTAATCATATATAAGTTGTCTGCAGGCGAAAAGGCTATATCACCAGGAATGTCTCGGACAATAGGGTATGAAGAGGCCCAGTTCCAATCATAGTACTTTTTCGACCAGATCATACCACCGTTTGCGTCAATTTTGATCACATTTACTGCTGTGGAATTATTACTGTTGTTAATTTCAGCGTATGAATTTGAGACAATAAAATAAGATTCATTGGGATCATCTTGTACTCTGATGATTGAAATTTTATTTTGATTTAGTGCGGCAACCGGAGCCGTATTTACATCGTACATCTGACACCAGAGAAAGACTCCGGAAGAGTTTAATTTTACTGCTATTGGCCGGGGCATGTTCTGGTTGTAGTTGATGAATCCAGCGATTAATATTCCGTTGTCATCAGTTTCGACAAGGGCAGTTACATTATAAATATTTTCTGTCAAAGGGGCAAAAGGCATAATAGTTCTGCTCCAGATTACGCTGCCGCCCGGGTCAAGTTTAGTTGCCACGAAATACCCTATGTTGCTGCCATAAGATGAGTTGACAAAAACAGTTCCACCATCTGAAGTTTCAATTATTCTCCCTGGCGCTAAAGATGAAGGTGTAAAGTTGACATCATAGGTATTGTCAAATTGAGCAATGGAACCTATACAGATAAGCAGGAGGGTAAAAATTAGTGCAGTAGTTTTCATTTTGTTTGTGTTATTAAATTGAATAAAAGAATATTTCAATAAGACTCTGCAAATGAATGTTCGCGTTCAGCATATTGTTATCACTATAAAAGATATTTTATGACTGGAAGCGATAAAGTAGAATTGTTTTTCGATCTATACCGATTTGGTATCTGTTTTAGTGGAATCAAGCGCAGCGCAGATTCTACTAAACAGCTTCTCTCTCGGCATATACCGCTGTACCATTACACTTGGTACATGGACTAAATTGAAATGAACATTGGTATTATTCGCCATTTTATGATGTAGATCAATAACGGCAATATTTCGATATGGGAATCTGATTATGTAGTTCAGATTCTATCGAAAATGTAGTCTGGAAATTTTAAATGAAAAAAGGAGCGCCACTAAATTTCAAGTTTAGTGGCACTCCTTTATTATGCTTAATATATGTTCTCTAATCTGCTACAATAATCTTATCCGTAGAAATTAATTTGCCGTTCAAATCTTTGAATCGAACAATGTACATGCCAGTGGAAAGATCGGCGCTTTTCAAAGGAACTGTGCGCGCCTCGGGTGCTATCTGACCTTGCATAACCAAAGTGCCGGCAATGTTATAGATCTCCACTGTTGAAGTCGTATTGGATTCGTTGGTAATGGTTATTTCTGAAGCATTAGAACTTAGCTGATGTTGGCCTGAAATGGCAATAGTGCCAGATCCAGAACCTGTATCTTCCGCAGAATAATAATCCCAGGTACCAGCACTATCGCAGTCACGATATGGAATTTTCTCGTCTACAACGAATGGAAAGTAATCAAGATTTTGGAATTGAGGATCCCAGTAATAATTATAATAGGTGTCTACCGGAACATAGGGAATTACCAGAACATTATAGAACACAACTCCGCAAGCCTTTCCATTGATATCGGTCCGGATAACTCTTGAGTCTGTATTGTTTTCACTCACCAACAGGTATTCTTCTGACCCGCTTGCTCCTGTGCAAGTTATGCTAGATCCAATTCCAAATGATGCATCATCCAGAATATTATACCTTGCATACCATATCGGACTTCCATCAAACCAAACTTTTAGTAAGGCTGGGTTTCGATAACCATTGGGACTAATACAATCATAACGGTAGTTAAAGCACCCAATTATGTAAGTTTTACCGTACTCACCAAGACTTATTGAGTATCCATAGTTTTCATACCCTTCATCAGGCCAGTAATAATTCGAGAACCCAATATTAAGGCTCGCATCAATTGTGAGTAAACCAATACCTGATGCCTCGCAAAGCTGTGCCGCATAATTTGTATTTCCGTGGGTGTAAGTTACCGCAAATACGTCCAAGGCTGGATTATAAACCATATCCTGACCAAAAGGATAGCCGGGAGTTTGGATGGTCTTGAACTGAGTCAATAAATCTCCATTGAGGTCTATTCCGAAGAAAAACATTTCACTGGACATTCCGAAAACCCATTGTTGTCTCCATCCGCTAATCATATAGAGATTATTTGCAGGAGAATAAGCTATATCACCAGGAACATCCCGTACGGTTGAGAAACCAGCATTCATTAACACGTCGTAGTATTTTTTAGACCAAATCATGTCGCCATTTATATCAACTTTAATTACATTCACAGCACAGTATCCAGATTGATAGTCGTTAGATGAATTCGCCACTATAAAGTAGCTTTCAGCAGGGTCATCTTCCACCCGTATAATGGAAATTTTATTGTGTGAAGAAACATAGTTCGAATTAACATCATAATAGTGACTCCATACAAATGATCCCGAAGCGTCCAGTTTAATCGTCAGTGGAGCTCTGGTTCCAGCGGTAGTATAGATAAATCCGGCGATCAAAATTCCCTGATCATCCATTTCCACAAGCGCAGCGGTTTCAGTTATAAACTCAGTCGTTGGATCAAAAGGAAGAATTTTCTTATTCCAAACGGGGTTGCCAAATTGGTCAATTTTGCTTGCCATTGCATAATGTACGCCTCCACCACTGCTCATAGAGAGAAATACTGTGCCTAAATCAGAGGTTTCTATCACCCGACCATGATACAATTGATCGGAGTTGTAGTTGTTGTCGTAAGTATTATTAAACTGTGCAGAAAGTCTAAAGCCACATAGCAAAATACCAAGTAATAAAGTAAGTGTTTTCATTTGTTTTGTTTTTTAGAGTTTTTAATAATCAAAAAAACTTCACAAATGAATGTTCCCGTTCAGCATAATGTTATCACTGTGAAAGATATTTTATCACAGTGAGTGATAATACAATAAGTTCTTGATTTCATTGACTTCTGTGCAAGAAGATTACATGATTCTTGCTTATTGGCCTATCAAATATTACGATTCACCCAAATTTTTTTTTCATTGTATTCTGCATTTTATATATTTACGTCTCTCTTCGGATAAAATCCTTTTGGTATTTCTTACGAATTCTAAAAAAAGACAACCATTGACTCAAAATGTTAAGGTACTTCATATTAATAACGTTTGATTTGTAACGGTATTCCATAGTGGACTTCGCTTCGGAATATTTTCTGGTAATGTAGAAAATAAAAAAATAAACCAATGAAAACAGATTATCAAAACCTTGTACTACAGAAACTCACACAGTTCAGGCATCAGAAAAACTGGTGTCAGGAAATGATGGCAGATCGCCTCGGCACGTGCCAAAGCAACTACAGCAGCATGGAGAATGGTAAGCACAATATTAGTTTGAGTCAGTTTATCGCCATTTGCAACGTGCTCGAAAAACATCCATCTGATTTTTTTACAGAGTAAAAAGTGAGTTGTTGAATTTTTCGAAGTATTGGTTTTATCAAATAATCGAAGACGAAATGCTGGATTGATTCGATGAATCAGCTTTTTTTCCTTGCCTTCACTTGTGAGTAAAGTCCGTTCGTTTTCATCTTGTACATGAGTTCTAATGCTCGCTTAATCCGGACATCAATAGACCTGGCACCGGTCACATAATGAGCCAGGCTTCTTTTTTTACCAGTGGTAAATCCGTCCCAGATTTTTCGGGCATCGTCGTCTTGAGCCAGAGCCACTTCCAATTCTTCGGGAATTTCTAATTTTTCAGGGTCAACCAAAGTGAACTCAATTGTTACACGATGTCCTTGTTTTACCTTGGCCTCTCTGCACATGGCTGCGCTGATGGTAAAGTACCTGAATCCTCCTTTCAGATTTTGAATGGCCAGATTAAAAGGAATGCCATTCATTTTTCCTTCAGTTCTTAATCTTCCCTTTGGCAATTGATCCACCAGATCCTGAGGGAATATGACCCCTGAATAATTTAGCGATCCGGCAATGGGTTCGATGATGCCTTCTAATGAAAAAGATTTGGGTATTTTTTTGGCCATGAAATTTGAAAAATTGACGCACAAAGAAAGGAATTTCCAGGCAAGAAATGTCAATTGATTGACTGCCGCCCATCTCTTCCTGTTGAGTTTTTAAACAAGTGTTATCACAAATTGCATTGGCTATCAAAGGTCAGAATTGAACTTTAACATCATAACAGGTTGAATTTCAATAGCACTTAAATCGTTTTTCAAAATGGCGTATTTCCCTTTAGATAGCTAAATTTGACCACTTATTACAGCCCCATTTATGCAAGTTCAAACGCCTTACGCGCCCACCCATAAAATCAGAATCGTAACCGCAGCCAGCCTTTTTGACGGACACGACGCTGCAATTAACATCATGCGCCGTATTATCCAAAGTACCGGCTGCGAAGTCATTCACCTTGGACACGACCGATCAGCCGAAGAAGTAGTGAACTGCGCCATCCAGGAAGATGCACAAGCCATAGCCATGACGAGCTACCAGGGTGGCCATGTGGAGTATTTCAAGTATATGTATGACTTACTCAGGGAAAAGGGCGCGGGACACATCAAAATATTTGGCGGTGGAGGCGGCACCATTTTGCCTGAAGAAATTGAGGAATTGCAGAAATACGGCGTTACTAGAATCTACCATCCCGATGACGGGCGCTCCATGGGACTCCAGGGAATGATCAACGATCTGGTACAGAAAAGCGACTTTGCCACAGGTTATAAACTCAATGGCGAAGTGGGACATCTGAAAGATGGCGATTACGGATCAATAGCCAGACTTATTTCTGCCGCAGAGAATTTCCCGGAGCAACACAAAACAGAATTAGATAAAATCAGAGACCTCGCAAGCAAAACCAATCATCCTGTGCTTGGTATTACCGGAACTGGCGGCGCTGGAAAATCATCCATGGTGGATGAATTGGTGAGAAGATTTCTTCTGGATTTTCCGGATAAAAAAGTAGGCATTATTTCCGTAGATCCTTCTAAGAGAAAAACTGGCGGTGCATTGCTGGGCGATCGCATCAGAATGAACAGCATCAAAGATCCAAGAGTCTATATGCGCTCGCTGGCCACACGACAGAGTAATCTGGCCTTGAGCAAACACGTGGCCGAAGCAGTTGCTATTTTGAAAGCAGCACACTTCGATCTGATCGTTTTGGAAACCTCTGGAATAGGGCAGAGCGATACCGAAATCATGGACCACAGCGATGTGGCTTTGTATATTATGACACCTGAATTTGGAGCAGCTACACAATTAGAAAAAATCGACATGCTCGATTTTGCCGATGTGGTGGCCATCAACAAATTCGACAAACGCGGCGCACTGGATGCATTGCGCGATGTGAGAAAACAATACAAACGCAACCACCAACTCTGGGATGCAGAAGACGATAGTTTACCAGTTGTGGGAACCATTGCGTCTCAATTCAATGATCCGGGAACCAACGAGCTTTACAAAAAACTCATGGACAAGATCGCCGAAAAAACCGGAGCCGACCTGAAAAGTCATTTCACCATCACAAAAGCGATGAGTGAAAAAATTTATATCATTCCTCCACAGCGTACGCGTTACCTCAGCGAAATTGCAGAGACCAACCGTGCGTACGACAGATGGGTGCGCGAACAAAGCGATATCGCCGACAAGTTGTATGCGGTGCAAAAAGCATTGGAACAAATGGAGGCATTTCTGGCTACCAGCAAAAAGTCGGCAGACAATACCAACCAGGTAGTTGCCATTGAGCAACTGAAAGCCACCTTCGACAGGATCAAACTGGATCTTGATCCCCACAACTGGGAGATGATTCAAACTTGGCACCAAAAGAGAAAGTTATATACGGATGCCGAATATAAATTTGTGGTGCGCGACAAAGAAATTAAAATTCAGACGCATACCGAAAGTTTCTCGCATACACTGATTCCAAAAGTATCTCTGCCCAAATACAGGTCGTGGGGAGATATTTTGTTGTGGGATCTGCAGGAAAATGTACCCGGGGAATTTCCTTATACAGCAGGAATTTATCCGTTCAAAAGGGAAGGAGAAGACCCTGCCAGAATGTTTGCAGGAGAAGGTGGCCCGGAGAGAACCAACAAACGCTTTCACTATGTTAGCGCAGGAATGCCCGCCAAACGACTGAGCACCGCATTCGACAGTGTAACCTTGTACGGCAACGACCCCGATTATCGTCCGGATATTTATGGAAAAGTAGGTAACAGTGGTGTGTCCATCTGCTGTCTCGATGATGCGAAAAAATTGTACAGTGGTTTCGATCTCACCGATCCGAAAACCTCTGTGAGTATGACCATCAATGGTCCGGCGCCCATGTTGCTCGCCTTTTTTATGAATGCCGCCATCGATCAGGAATGTGAGAAGTATATTATTCAAAATAAACTGGAGGCTTCAGTCGAATCGAAACTCAAAGAGAAATACGAAAGCAAAGGTCTTGTCAGACCAGGCTATCAGGGTGAATTGCCCGAAGGCAACAATGGATTGGGGCTGATGCTACTCGGCATCACCGGCGATGAAGTATTGCCCAACGATGTGTACGAAAGAATCAAAGCCAATACTTTAACACAGGTAAGAGGCACCGTTCAGGCAGATATATTGAAAGAAGACCAGGCACAGAATACCTGCATTTTCTCTACTGAGTTCGCCCTTCGTTTGATGGGTGATGTGCAATCCTATTTTATCAAAAATAAAGTAAGAAATTTTTACTCGGTATCCATCAGTGGTTACCACATTGCAGAAGCTGGTGCCAACCCTATTACTCAATTGGCTTTCACATTGGCCAATGGATTTACTTATGTGGAATATTATCTCAGCAGGGATATGGACATCAACGAATTTGGTCCGAATCTCTCGTTCTTTTTCTCCAACGGAATTGATCCGGAGTATGCCGTAATAGGCCGTGTGGCGCGCAGAATATGGGCAAAGGCCATGGCCAAAAAATACGGAGCCAATCCAAGGGCGCAAATGTTGAAGTACCACATTCAAACCAGTGGCCGATCGCTACATGCGCAGGAGATTGACTTCAATGATATCAGAACCACACTTCAGGCGTTGTATGCCATTTACGACAACTGCAATTCGCTTCACACGAATGCGTATGACGAGGCCATTACCACACCTACAGAGGAAAGTGTAAGAAGGGCCATGGCCATTCAGTTGATCATCAACAAAGAATTGGGTCTGGCCAAAAACGAAAACCCCATTCAGGGATCGTTTATCATAGAAGAACTTACGGAACTTGTAGAAGAAGCTGTGTTGCTTGAGTTCGATCGCATTACAGAAAGAGGTGGTGTATTGGGGGCAATGGAAACGATGTACCAGCGAAGCAAGATTCAGGAAGAATCATTGTACTACGAAACCCTCAAACACAATGGAGAATTTCCCATCATTGGTGTAAATACCTTTCTTTCGTCCAAAGGATCGCCTACAATTCTTCCCAAAGAAGTTATTCGTGCCACACAGGAAGAAAAGGAATACCAGATCACCATGCTGAAGAACTTACAGGATTGTAATGAACAAAAGCGCAAAGACATTGTGGCTAAAGTTCAGGCTGCCGCAGTGAGCAATCAGAATGTCTTTGAAGAATTGATGGAGGCTGCTAAAGTTACTTCACTTGGCGAACTTACATCGGCTTTGTTTTCGGTGGGAGGTCAGTACCGGAGGAATATGTAGGGGAGCCTGGATAACTTTTTGCAGAGTATCTTTATGATGTGATAAAAAAAATAAATACATAAGAGCACGAAGGAAGTAAGAAAGAAAGTAAGAAAAATTACTTATGAATTCTTCATGCTCTTACTTTCTAACTTTCTTAAGTGGTAAAAAAATTAAACACATAAGAGCACGAAGGAAGTAGGAAAAATAATTCGTGGAGCGACACAAAGCAAGACGTTTCAAAGCATAAGTATGCCACTGCATATATTCTCAGCGAATGGCCACCAGAAACTTAGTTCAGCATACTTTTTTATTGAAATTCTGCACGATTCCGGATACCATTTCCCAGATACTCACAAAATACGCCCACTTACTCAAAAGTTCTTTGATTTTGACTTTTCCATCGGATATTTGGACATTCGTGTATATAAAGAGCAAATTAATACTATTTTACAAATGTCAAGATTGAACACTCCCTCAATGGAATTGAATGATTTTCAATTGCCATCTCTCAAGCGTTTCTGCCGCATTTTAGCCATACTGTCAATCATATTGACGGTCAATAAGACCTATGCCCAGATTACCCAACAGATAGACTCTTTGGCGGAGGGTGGTTTCGAATTGGGCGATGGCAGTTTTGACGCCAATGGCTGGACTGTTGTTAATGACACAGCTAACGAGTGGCATGCTGGTGGAGTAGGTAGTCCTTTTTCCGGGTCAAGTCACGCTTACATCTCCAATGATGGCGGTATCACTTATAGCTATTCTACCAATCTGGATGCAACAGGCCACTTTTATCGCGAAGTTACTGTGCCAGTTGATGAGACGATTATCCAACTAAACTTCCAGAAGAAAAATATAGGGGAAGCTGGTTGGGACAGGATTCTTGTATATACAGCGCCATCACTTTTTACTCCCACGGCAGGTATTCCAGCATCCAACTCAACATTATTAACAGGGGCTACATTGATTTATATTGATCCTGCAACAACTTCTGCTTATACAAGTGTCAATGTAAGTTTACCATCCAACCTTGCGGGAACGACTTTCAGGCTGATTTTTACCTGGCAAAGCGATAACGGTGGAGGAACCAGCCCAGGTGCAGCAATAGACAATATCAATCTTACTTCTGCCATACCTATTACTTATACTTCAACCAATTCAGGTGGCTTTTGGAATGACCCAAATACCTGGTTAGGGGGAGAAGTGCCTCCAGCAGGCAATGATATCGTTATTGCCGATGGTGCCAATGTGTTGGTAAATCAGCTTCTCAACTACAGGGATATTACTATTGGTCAGGGAACTTCGGGCTCACTTCAGTGGGGGACTACTTCCTTTAACACAGTTGCAGGCAGAAATGTATTAATTAATCCCGGAGCACAATTAAATGCGCATACCACCGGAGGTACCGGTCAAACTTTCACTGTTGCCGGAAATTTTACCAACAACGGCTTTGCGAATCTCGCCTACCAGTCAAGTAGCTTGACGTTCACAGGTAATACCGGCAGCATACTGGGCGGTACAGGCACATATTTAGGAGATGGAACGAATGGAATTATTCGCTCATTGAATTTTACCAACACTGGCTCCAATACTATTTCCACAACCCAGAATCTTGTGATGACTTCTGGCCTCGCTCATACTGCCGGTTCTTTAAACACGAATGGTAAATTGATCATAGATAATACTACAGCAGTATTCGGTCAGACGTTGAACCAACAGGTGATGGAAATTGTGATGAGCAATATGGGGGCAGGCTATACCAGTACACCCTTGGTAACCATTAGTGCTCCGGCATCAGGTACCACAGCCACCGCGGTTGCGAATTTCGATGGCGCTTCGGGCACAATACGCAGTATTACCATCACTGATCCAGGCTCTGGTTATATAGCCAACCCAATTGTATCTATTTCTGGTGGTGGTTTCACTACCAGTGCCGCCGCAGTGGCAGTTGTAGTATATGGCATTAGCGGAACGACTAATTCACTTGTTCAGCGTTCTGCAGAAGCTACCGTTACAGGTGGTGTTTCCATTAACTCGTCTCAAGGTGTAGGTGGTTTGGTGGTTGCTACAGGTGGCGAGGGTTATACTTCAGCTCCCACGGTGGGTTTTTCACTTCCTACCAGTATCAATCTGGTTACAGCCTGTGGTTCGGGCTATTCTTCTGCACCGGTTGTCACTGCAAGCGGTGGCGGTGGATCAGGTGCCTCATTTACTACTACTATAGCCAATGGACAGATCACTTCAATTTATGTGTTGAACGTAGGCACTGGTTATACATCAGAACCTACCATCAATATTTCAGGTGGTGGCGGAACAGGCGCTACAGCAGAGTTTCCGATTGGATCTGTGGCCACTGCAACGGCTGCTATCAGCAATGGAGCAGTAAGCGGTTTTATCGTAACCAACCCCGGAAGTGGTTATGTAGCTGCACCCGCGGTTAACTTAACCGGCGGAGGAGCAAGTACTGCGGCGACAAGCCCTTCTTGCAAAATAGGATTATACAGTCTTACCCTTGGTTTTTTCATTCCCGCAGTGAACAACGTACCTCACACAGTGGACGACCTTTATCCTGCTAACAGAAGACTCAATCAACTAAGCATGAATTCCGCAGGAAACTCAGCGACACTTACCGGTGGCGATTGGACAATCTATGGCAGTGGCACTCCACTTACTTTGACGAGTGGTAATGTGGATATGAGTGGCAATAACCTCAATTTTTCATTCCCGACTTATGCCGGTATCAGCCCAGGTGCAAATTCTTACATCATCAATGGTGGTGTCACCTTATCATCTCCAGGCGGAAGTGTAATGCGCACATTTCCATTAGTCACATCATTTATCTTAGTCACCGGAACAGGTAATCTGGCCTCAGGCTCGAATATTACTTCAATGACAGCGTCGAAGGATCTGGCTCCTTCGGGTTCAGTTTCTCCTCAGGGAACAGTAACGGGAAGTAAATCATTTCATTTAATTACTTCAGGCGCCTGTGGTACTTTGCCGATTACCGGAGTTGCACCCACTGTTACACTTTCATTTAATAACGGTGATTTCCTTGTTTCAGATAACCCACAATTATTTATTGTCCAGGGCACATCCGTTGGAGGGCCATGGAATGTAATGTCTGTAAGCTCAGGCCTCGGCGGGCTGTCCAGTGTCGGAGGCCGCACAACTTCAACTTCATTACCCGGTCCGATCATGCTGACAGGCGATGATTATTTTGCGTGGTCCAGCACTTTTGTTTACGAGGCTTTGAACTATGAAGTAACGCGAAATACAGGAATTGACTATCAGGATATTTCAGCAGACGGATTTGTGCTCAATGTGGTTGGAAGTGACGGATCAACAATTTCGGTTGAAAGTATGGCTGGCCTGGTGGTGGGTGATGCCATATCTTACGTAAGTGGCGGCACAGGTGGTTTTGAACCCAATACGAAAGTTACCTCAATGATTAGTCCAACTGAATTTGAAGTAAGCCCTGCTCCAACAGTTGCCTTAACCAATGGCGCAAGGATTTTTGTTTCTCATTCTAATACTTATAATGCCATTACCGGTGTGAGTGCAGATGATGCAACGGCTAATGTTTCTATTTCCGGAACATCTTTCTATCATTCGGGATCAGTGGTTTCTTCTATGACAATTGGCAACAATGGCTATATCATATTTGATGGTGGCAGCCTTTTGGGTAGCGCCTGGAATAATGCGATGGCTGGTACAACCCGAACCCTGGCTCCATTCTGGGATGACATTATTTCACCCGGACACACTACTCCCGGAGCCATCAGCCCGTGGTGTTTTTATCAGGTTGATGGAGACCTTGGCTCAGGTACTGCTGTAATTACAGTACAATGGAAAGGAATGGAAACATTCCAGAGTTCAGGTCCTGATCTCAATTTTCAGGTGAGGCTTTACGAAGCTGACAACAGGATTGAGTTCAATTATGGGCAAATGGAAGGGTTTGTAGGAGTGCCGGGTATAAACGGAGCCAATGTTTACAGCTACTCGGTGGGTATGACTAATAATCTGGCCTACACGACCAATCCTCAACCCGGTCAGGTTCTGGCTCAGCAGATAGAAAATACCAGAAATTTTAGTCCGTATTTTAGTTCAATTACCAGCAGAGGTTCAAATTATTTGGCTACTGTTCCTGAATGCAATAGCCAGATTGTTTTCACTCCCGGAGTTTATACTCCTTATGCAGACACTCCCATTTTACCAGCAAATGACGAGCCGGTCAATGCAATCCTTTTGACACCATCTACTTCGCCGCCGACTGATTTTTGCGGTACATATTACACCAGTAAAGGAGCCACTCAAACGGTAACACCGCCTGCGGCTGTATGCGGCAGTCCAATGTTCAACAACAACGATGATGATGTTTGGTTTAAATTTCAGTGTTTAAACGACACTACTCATGTTGAGGTCGCTTCATCATCTGGATACGATGCTATGGTTGAGGTTTATGCCGATGCTACTCCGGGAACATTTAGTGGAGTTCCCGGTGCGCTGGAGTTTTGTCAGAACAACACATTGGAAGGATTGAAAGAATCTCTTGAGGTGACTAATCTGACTGTTGGCAATTGGTATTATGTTCGTGTCTATCACAAACACGGTGGTGTTCAGGCGCAGGCAGTGGCTACTATAATAAATGGCGTTGTTACCGCAATTACATTAACCAATGGCGGATCGGGCTATATGAATGGAGCGTATGGCGGAACAATTACCGGCTCACCTTTGGTTTACATTGTTGGCGGAGGAGGTCAAAATGCCGTAGCACAAGCGATTACAAGCGGAACGAATGCAAACCCCGCCGCAATATCAGGTATAACGGTATTGAATGGCGGAACAGGCTATACCTCTCCACCACAAGTTTATATTCAATATCCGGGCGGCGGAATTTCAGGCGATTTTGCAATTTCCGTATATCAAAATCTTGACGCGCCTGAATTTGATGATGCATGCAATGCCCTTCCTGTAACGGTTGAACAAGACTGCAATCTTCAACAAGCTCCATTTTCGACAGGTGCCACAAATTCTGGTATACCAGCCTGTGCAGGAAATGCTGACGATGATGTGTGGCTTACATTTGAGGCTTCAGTGGTCAATACATTGGTAACAATAGATGGTGCCAATAACTACCAGGCCCAGTTAGAGGTATTCGCCTCTGACGATAATTTATGCTCTGGCAATTTAACCAGCATAGCATGCGCTGCGGCCGCTAATTCAGGCGGGGAAGTGGAACTACTTGTAAATGACCTTCAAATTGGATTCAATTATTTTGTAAGGGTTTACCATGCGGGCACTGGTGCAGGAAGTGGATTATTTGAATATTGCATCAGCACTCCCTGTTCATTACAAGGCACATGTGGTTGTACTCAACAAGATGCCTGCAACTATGATATGAATGCGCTTTACGATAACGGTAGCTGTGATTTCTCTTGTTATGGCTGTATGGATGAGGCCGCATGTAATTATGATGCATTGGCCGTATTATCAGGACCATGCGACTATTGTTCATGCGGCAATCCTGCCTGTGGTTGTACAGATATCGCCGGTTGCAATTACGATCCAACTTCTTTGTATAATGACGGCAGTTGCGATTATGAGTCGTGTTATGGTTGTATGAATGCAATAGCAGACAATTACGATCCTACTGCTACAATTGATGATGGTTCATGCTATTATTATGGCAGCGGAGCCACTTGCTCCAATCCGATTGAACTTACCTGTGGAAGCGGACTAATTGAGAATTTTACAAGTGGTGTGATCAATGACAATTTAAATTCACAATCCAACGTATGTGCAGGTTCATCTTTCGCAGGCCAGCGCTGGTATGTGTACAATGCTGAGTTAAGTTCTGAGGTCACTATAGGCACGCTCAGTAATTATACTTCTTACGATTCTTATATTAAAGTCTTTACAGGTACTTGTGGCGATTTTCAATGTCTCACACAGAATAATAATTCGCAAACTCCCGGATACGAATCCTTTGTTACATTCAATGCTGAAGCTGGTACAACTTACTTTATCCGTATAGGTGGATTTTCAAATCTCACCGGAGGTTTTGGATTTTATATGGATTGTGGCGGTGGATGTCTCGATCCGGCGGCCTGCAATTATGATATAAACGCACCTTTTGATGATGGTTCTTGCGGATATGGCGTTGAGTGTAACGGTTGTACCAATGCCATTGCTGATAACTACCATCCAACCGCTACTGTGGATGATGGAAGCTGCGAGTTCAGTGGAATTATTCAGGTATATTGCGATCTCGATGGCGATGGTGTTAACGATCCCGGAGAGCCAGGTATGCTCAACTGGCCTTTGCACATACCCGAATTGGGAATAACTGTATTTACCAATCAGGCGGGCTTTGCAGATATTACTTTTCCGCAAGGTAGCTATGAGGTTATTTTGGGAAACATTGCGAATTTCACATACACTACTCCAACTACTGCAACACTTACCATTCCACAAACCAGTGATGTGTTCTTTGGCGTCGTACCTTTTGCAATACTCTTTTCAGTGGTTGAAAACATTGGGTCCCCAATTCTACATTGCACCAATGGCTATATTGGCGGATCCTGTATTTATAATAGCGGCACTGCAACGCTTTCGGGAGTTTTGACAATGACTTGCGATGGAATGTTCACGCCGGGATCGGCGACGGAAGGAGTTTCACCCGATATTACATCACCAGGCTTTGCTGAGTGGTATATTGTACCATTCAGTTATGGTGTTTTTGCACCAAGATTCAAGTTGGAAGGTCCCGGAGTTGAGCTTCTAGGACAGCAATTCGACTTTAATTTCCACCTCATTTTAACCGACGAATTTGGGGTGGAAGTTTACAACTCGCAATGGACATTGAATTTGCAGGTTGCCTGTGCATACGATCCCAACGACATAGCGGTAACGCCTGTTGGTTATGCCGATCCGCATTTTGTAGCAAAGGGCGAAGAATTGGTATATAAAATCCGATTCCAGAATACGGGTAATCTCCCCGCAGAGGACATATCAATTAATAATATTATTGACCCGGCAGTATATGACGTGTCGACATTTACGCCTGTTATTTCTTCTGATTATATGACTACCTGTCTTCACGATGATGGAACAATCGACTTTTTATTTAACGATGTATATCTGCCCGACAGTGTTCACAACGAGCCTGAATCGCATGGTTGGTTGATCTATAAAGTAAATCTTTGGGAGGATATTGATGCCAATACTGTAGCCAGTAATTTTGCTGATATTTATTTCGAACAAAACCCGCCAGTGACCACCAATACAGTCTTTAATACTGTATTTGATTGTACATCATTTAGTGGAATTGTCGGAGAAAGCGAATTCTGTGAGGGAGAAATGGTGTTGCTAAGTGGCGATCAGCTCTATGTAGATGAGTATAGCTGGATGATGGATTCCGATGAATTGTCCAATACATCTGCTTTGGAAACGTCCGATTTAAGTGTTGGAGATCACACAATAAATCTTACTGTGTCCAATCCGATTTGTGACATGACACATAGTTCCGATATCACCGTTAATCCATTGCCCATTATTAATGCCGGCGATGATGCAATTGTGTGCGAAGGCAGTGCGGTAATTCTGCAGGCCACCAGCGATGGCAGCATAACATGGAGTGGAGGCCAGATCAATGGCGAAGCATATTATCCATCGGATAGTGAAGTACTTCAGGCCAATGCTACAAACGATTTTGGTTGTTCTGCTTCAGATGAAATGAATATTATACTTGCAGCTTTGCCAGGAACTGTATTGGGTGAAAACGGATCCACGCTTACCGCACCAGATGGTGCATCATGGCAGTGGTATTTCAATAACGAATTGATGACGGGTGTTACCACGCAAACCATAGTGGTTACGCAAAGTGGAAATTATTATGTGGTAACCACCAGCGAAAATGATTGTACATCCAGTTCGGAGAGTGTTTTTGTGACCAATCTTTCTGAGAATAATCAGAATGAATTGCGTGTTTATCCCAATCCGATTCGCGAAATGGCATTGGTGCAATTGCCCTCTGGAATTTACCACATCCGACTTTTGGATGCCACTGGAAAATTGGCGCTCGATCTGGGCAATCACCAAAATTCATTTGTGCTAGAAAGAAGTGGATTGGCCTCTGGAAAGTACCAGTTGGAATTGTCCAATGCAAATGTTCAGACTTATATCAATTTAGTTTTTGAATAAAGAGTTCAGGTTTTTTTTAGTTTAGTTAGGACTAGTTAGTGAAAAGAATCTGCAGTGGTTTAACTACTGCAGATTTTTTATTTGGGCCAATCAACAGGAATAACCAGCTAAACAATATATGCTTTCATTGTTGTCCGATTAAAAAAAATCTCAACGGAAGTTTATATTTACGGAGAGATAATACCGCTCACAAAAATAATATAGTCCAATTTCGGCTACGCCTCATAGTACTATTTATTTTTAGTGGCGGCATAACCAATTCACAAAATAATTTACCCTTTGGGTTAAATTATATTTGGAATTGGTATAATATGGACCGAGCCTACGGCTCTTTGTTCTCATTCTCGATTTCATTTCAACGGGTTGAAACCCGTTGCTTCAACATGGGCCGAGCCTGCGGCTCTGTTAATTCCTTCTGGCTTTATCCAGTCAACACTTTTCAAAATGCCACATGCACGGTTCATATTGCAACGACTGGCTAAAGTCTGGGGTAAAAGTGCGTGGATAATCCCAGTGCCATGGGCACGGTACATATTGTAGTGCCCAACTTTAGTCCGGTGTAAAAAGTGCGTGGATTATCCGAGAATCATAGATATGAAACTTTTTTTAGTACGACAACAACGATATACTTTCTGTTTTTTACCACATAAGAAACTATGGGAAGTAAGGCACGAAGAATACAGGAGTTATTCTTCTTACTTCCTTACTTCCTTCGTGCCTTTTGTGTTTAATTTTTTTACCACATAAGAAACGAAGTACGACACGAAGAATACAGAAATGATTTTTTCTTACTTTCCACAGCCATGCCATGCCTAGTGTTGAATGTATCCTTCTTGTCGGGAAATACTTTTAGAGACTCGACTATTTACAGCCGTATTATTCATATTCGGGATTCGTAATAAAGTCAATTTACTCCCCAACTTTTGAGGTTGACGCAAAATCACTATAAATAGGGATATAAATTATCCTTAATTAGAATTATCTTTGGCATGCCCTATTTACCTGATCTCAACTAACCTAAGACAAATTGTATTTTATGAAAAGCAGATTTACATTTCTTTTGTGTGCAATATTTGCCGTATTACTTGCAATTACCTCCTGCAAAAAAGACGATCCGGTTGAAGATCCTGTCAATAGTGTTCCATCCAATGCCACAAGGTTATTCGGCACAGTCCGTGATGTCAATGGCGCACCTGTAGAGGGCGCTCTGGTTTCGTTTGGCACATCAAGCACTACCACTGCCAGCAGCGGGTATTATTTTTTCAATAATGTTGCCTGTGGCGCCAGGTGTTTTGTGAAATGCACAAAAAGCGGCTTTTTCAATGGGAGCCAGGGAGTCATAAGCCAATTGGGAGGTTTTACTCAGGCTGATATCATGCTATTGGCGAATACCATTGATTTTTCAGTCTCCAGTACTTCCAGTCAAAACCTCTTTCTCACAGATGGCTCCGGTTTTGTTTTGCCTGCCAATAGCGTAACCTATCTTGATGGAAGTACTTATTCAGGAACAGTAAGGGTGTCAATGGAGCACCTCGATCCCGCGGCAGAAAATTTTGCAGCCACAACACCGGGAGGAGACCTCATTGGTACAGATGGATCAGGTACCACACGTCAATTGCTTTCTTATGGTATGCTCATGGTAGAAATGACCGACGACAACGGCACCCCATTGCAAATTGCTTCCGGGCAAAGCGTTAATATTAATATGCCGGTTCCTGCCTCAATGTTGGGCAATGCGCCCGCCACAATTCCTCTGTGGCATTTCGATGAAAATACGGGCTTCTGGATAGAAGATGGATCAGCTTCTTTGACAGGCAATAATTATGTGGGAAGTGTGAGTCACTTTTCTTCCTGGAATTGCGATTATCCTGGGTCCCGCGCTACTGTAAGAGGCCGTGTCCTGGATTGCAACAACAATCCAGTGGAAGGGTTGCAGGTTACTGTGGGGCAATCTTATGCCATAACCAATAGCGAAGGATATTATGAACGTTTTGTGCCCGCGGAAACTGATTTTAGCATTCAGGTGAATCAACCCCAGGCCGGAATTGTTTCCGAAACAGTAAGTGTATCGGCGCTTTCAGCCGACCAACTCTATAACCAGCCGGATATACATGTGGTTTGTCCTGCTTATGTGGTAATCAATATAACCTGTGGCTCAGGAAGCCCGCTTATTGGATTTGCTTCTGTAGATTGGGGTAGTGGGGCAGCTAATGTACCAGTTGACCTTGCCGGAATTTACAAAGTAGTGGTTCCTCCCAGTGGAGCTGCGGCCCAGATCAATGTGGTAGGTTCCAACACAGGAGTGATGCTGCAGGCGAATGTATCACTTCCTAACGCAACAGGCCAATCAGTTGAGGGAGGTACTTTCGACCTTTGCGGAAATGGAGGTTCAGGTGGAAATCTCTCAAGTGGTTTCACTATTGATGGCGATGGATTCAGCAACCAGACTTTCACAGTTGAAGCTTTACCCATGTTGTCTTATGGTACTTATTCTTCCACAGATAATTCTACCATAATGGTTGTAGCGCAGAGTGACCCATCTGTATCGATCTCAGGTTTTTTTGACGGCACAATTACAGGTGCACAAAACACTACAGACAATAACCTCGGTCTTGGTATTGGAATCAATGGAGAGTCCTATGCCGCAGATGAGGATCTTGTGATGAATATTACCCAATATGGTGGTGTAGGAGGATTAATTACCGGTACTTTCTCCGGTACTTTCCTGCGATTTGATGGAGCAAATCTGATTTCGGTGACCGTTACCAATGGACATTTCGAGTTGATTCGCAATCCGGACCAGGATTAATATTGAAAGCGAATTTACTCAAAATAAAGAGGCCGGTTTGAATTGACTGGCCTTTTTTTTATCGCAAAACATTGCCAGCACTTCAGACCTCAATTCGAAATCTGTCCAAAAATTTTAGTTTAATACAAAAGATTCACAGGCACACACGGCATTTTTGAACAGAACATGCACTCCGAAACCAAAACAGATTGTAAATTTTCAGGAACTATTTGTTTTCTTTGCAATGTCAAATATGGCTGACAGATTAATTCATTCGTTTCAATAAGTATTTATGCACGCTCCGGACACTTCGAATAATAAAATTAACATCATTCAATCTCCCGATCAGTTGATACAGATGTGCACTCGTCTGGGTAATTTAAAAGAATTTGCCTTCGACACCGAATACGACAGTTTCAAACGAGAATATGGTTTCAAGCTCCTGCTGATGCAAATTTTTGACGGTGAGATGGTTTATATTGTTGATCCATTTCAATTAACTGATCTCCGGCCATTGTGGGACGTAATGGAGAATTCTTCTATTTGTAAAATATTATACTCCGGCTCGGAAGATATTGCCCTGCTTAAGCAATTGGGATGTCAGACCAAAAATATTTTCGACGTTCAGGTGGCTGCAGTGCTTTGCAATAGCGAAGCCAGAAATCTCGGTGATCTTATTGAAGCCAATACAGGTATAGCAGTGGATAAAAGTCAGCAAACATCAGATTGGCGGGCGCGTCCGCTCAAAGCCAAACAAGTGCAATATGCCGCCAATGACGTGTTGTATTTAATAGACCTTAAATACAAATTTTCAGAAAAGGTAGTTCAACGAGGTTTGATGCATGTATTGGAAGTAGAGAACAAGGCCATGGAAGATATTCCTGCGCGTGAGCACATTCCAAAGCTCAAGCCTATGCATTACAGAACATATTCACAAGCATATTGCGACGCATTGCTGGAAATGATTTTATTGCGTGACAGGATTGCACAAGAAATCAACCTTCCTCCGGTTCACATTGTAGATAGTGCTTTTCTCGAAGAAGCACTCAATTTGCGCGATGAATTTCTTGCTTCAAAACAATTCAAAAGTTTTCATCCAAAGGTGAGAAACAATGAAAAACTCAAAGCACAATTCCTGAAAATAATTGAGTCTTACGATCCAACCGATTTATCCAAAAGACCGAGAGAACGGACTTATCATTCTGAGAATTGGAAACCACCTTATAGTGATGAAGAAAAGCTACAGATCATTTCCGAAAAATACGAACCGATAAAAACTGAAATGGTAGCCAGGTACGGCGAACTTGCATCAGAATTTTTACTTCGTGGTTTAAAGAAGGAATTGATTTCCAGGGATGGAAGACCCCGGAAGTTATGGGCTTATCAGGAAGAGCTGCTGGAAAGAATGCGCTCTGCTCAAAGTAACTGACCTTATTTCGGGATTTTATTCCCGGTAGTTTTTATTACGATTGTACAACAGAGTGTAAAAAATACTGCATATTTTGCACCCGGATTTATGGTGGCAATTCGACAAGAATAACATTTTAATGTATGAGTAAAATTAATAACTCAGTGAAGAAGCTTTCGTCTGATGAACGAAAAGGTCTGCTCAACGAATTAAAATCTCGTTTTGAGAAAAACATGGTCCGGCACAAAGGCATTGAATGGGCCAATGTGCAGGCAAAACTGGAGACCAACCCCGAAAAATTATGGTCGCTCAATGAAATGGAAATAACCGGAGGCGAACCTGATGTGGTTGGTTATGATAAAAAGACTAACGAATTCATGTTTTATGATTGCTCGGCCGAAACACCAAAAGATCGCAGAAGTATTTGTTATGATCATGAGGCGTTGGAAGCCCGCAAAGAGAACAAGCCTAAAAACAGCGCCCTTGAAATGGCAGCCGACATGGGCGTAGAAATTTTGGATGAAGAGCAATATCGCGGGTTACAAAAGCTTGGTAAGTTCGATACCAAGACATCAAGTTGGGTGAAAACACCGGCAGATATAAGAAAACTTGGCGGTGCTGTTTTTTGTGATTATCGTTATAGTACTGTCTTCCTTTATCACAATGGGGCAGAATCTTACTATGCAGCAAGGGCGTTTCGTGGCTCTTTGAGGGTTTGAACAGAAATTTTATACTTCTTATCGCTTTGTATTTCTTAGTACTGCCATCCGTCCAAAACAAACCTCAAACTAAAATTGCCTTATAGAAAATATTTTGACCGGGCATTATTCGTTAGAAGTATTGAGTAATACCAGATCAATTCACTGAGGTTTTATGATGACGGTATTCGCCTGCTCAAACCCAATTTGATTTCCCGCCTGTTAGGGTCGCTTATTGCCGGGATCAGAATGATATCTATAAACATGCGATCCATCGGGATCGTTTATCTTCCGGGCCATGTCTTATCTATAAACATGCGATTCAATCCCGATCATTTATCGAATGAGTATTCGTACCTGAATTAAAAAACAGGTATTTCTACCTGTAAACTATCATTTAGAATAAAGGATGTTTACACCGTTATTCAAAATATGATTATACAAAGTACCCGCATAAAATTAAACCCTAATGAAAAATAAATTCCAAAAGTTAATTCTTTTACCTGCTATTTCAATATTCGTTTTTCTAAATGCAGCAGTCGGACAGCCCTTTGCAGCACAATTCACTCCTATTGAAGTTGCCATTCGTAAAGAATTAAATATACCTGCCGGGGCCAAAAAAATTGTCATCCTCAGTCACGACGCTCACATGGACTGGGATTGGCTCAATCCATTTCAATACAATGTGAATGAAAGCGGATCAATGTACCAAGGCTATTTTGGAGGAAATACGCAACCTTCAGACACCATTCTGTCGATGGCGGCCCGAAACCTGGCGTCTAATTCCGCTTATTATTATTCGGTTTGCGAAATGGGTTTCCTGAGGGCATTTGCCAATGATAATCCATCCCTTTTCAATTCAATGAAAAAAAGCGGGCGCTTGAGAGTGGTTGGTGGTGGTATTACCTCGCCTGATAACCTGCTTCCGAACGGAGAGACATTTATAAGGGATTTTCTTGTGGCAGGACAATGGCTTAAGCAGGTCAATGTTCCCTGGTCTCAGCAGGTCTGGCTTCCTGATGATTTTGGTCATGATCCACAATTGCCTGTCATGCTACAGGCAATGGACGCCATGGGTGTTGGTTTTGCCAGAATACCCGGTGCGTGCAATGGAAACCCCCAGGCCTATGACGCAGGGCAGCAAACCCTGCTGGATTCTAAGAGCGGTGGCGTTGATTTCAGATGGGCAGCGGCCGACAGCAGCGAATCCATTGCGCATTGGTTACAATCGCATTATGATCAGGGATCTGATATTGAAAACACGTATGCACAGGATTATATGAATCTTCAGGACAATCTCAATTGTAACAAAATGTACAATAACTCTGTTATTTCTCATATTCAGGCTTATATCAACACCAATAGTCCTGTTGCACCTACACCATACATTTTTGTGGAAGTAAGCGATGATTTTATGTTGCCCTATCAGGATTTGGTGGCAGATGCGAAACTTTGGAATTCAGATCGAAATGGATACGCGCAAACAGGTGTTTATGCGGTTGTAGCCACATTCGACCATTATGTGCGCCTTGTCAGTCAATACTCTTCACAATTAAAGTTGCGCTCTTATAACTCGCTAAAACCCGGAGCATCATTCGAGCCTTTCAAACCCAATCCATATTGGATGGGATATTATGCCAGCAGGCCAGAATTGAAAACATTGCACAACAGGGCAACCAGAAGTTTACTGGCTGCAGAAACGTACCAGGTAATTGCCAATACACTACTGCCACCGGATAATTCTACCAAACAATTGCAAATACAGAATTTACTCAATGCATGGGATACTCTGGCGCCCAGCACCCATCATGACTTTATTACAGGTACCGCGGTAGATGGTGTATATCAGAACGAACAATTGCCGCTTTTAAATAAAGCTCTATCGCTGGGCAATGGATTGAAATCGCAATTTACTCAAATGATTGCTTCAAATCTTTCGGCGGTTCAGCCATCCGTTGTTGTATTCAACCCGCTTGGTTTTAAGAACAACGGAGTTATAGAATATGAACCGGTTGCAGGCAAAAAGATGTTATTGAATGTGAGTGCTCCATCATTAGGGTATCAGGTAAATGACCTTAGTACTGCTCAGAAAGGAGATGGAAGTCTCAAGTGTGGCAAAGATGGAAAGGGAAATTTTTACCTTCAGAATACTTTAATGGCTGTAGCCATAAATATGAAGACCGGAGATTTAGTTTCAGTACTTGATAAAACACTGAACAAACAGGTTCTGGCCAGCGGAGGAAATGGCAATGAAATCGTTTTTTACCAGGACAGCGGCGATATTTACCGCTTTGGGTATGAAGAGGACAATTGTTCTTTTAGTGCAGTTACTTCAGGTTGGACAGTTCAAAGTATAATATTGGATTCACTCTCGGTACTTGAAAAATCGGTAACAATTACAAAAAGTGCATTGTTGCAAGATGGCAGTAAGGCATCTTTTACGATCAGATACTGTCTCAGACAGGGAGAGACTTTTTTAAGGATCAGCACCACAGGTTCTGCACCAGATAGTTATACTGTAATGGTTAAATTTCCGCTTAACGCTGCGAACATCGACAACATTCTTGCAGGTACACCTTATCACTGGAATTCACTCACACCAATGAATTACGGGGCCTACACAGACTTTAATGCAACGATGTGGGCCACACATGATTTTGTTATACCAAAATCGAATGGCAGAATACTCGGTGCAATTTATCATGCATCTACTCCCGCCTGGACTTCGGTTAACAATAATCTCTATGGTGTTATCCTGCGAAATACTCCTAACGGGTGCAATAATTATGGTGCCAATGGAAGTGACACTAACACCCATACACAGGAATATGCGCTGCGCATACCTTCCGGACTTGGAGAACCGTCTACTGGTCAGCCTTTGAGAGAGGCGCGCGCATACAACACGCCAATGGAAGCTTGTGCTATCGCATCGAAAAGCAAAGGAAAACTTCCATCGAGCTATTCACTTGCTTCCACCAGTGGCAATGCAATGATTACTACGGCCAAATGGAATTACAATAATCCAGGGGCATTGATATTGCGCGTGTATCAACCCAATAATGCAAGGATGAACAGCACATTGACCCTCGCTCCGAATTTCACAAAGGGCATTGCCGTTTCTGCTCTTGAATTGCCATTGGTGAATGCACGGGTAAGCCCCACTATTTCAAAAACAGGTACGCAATATCTTTTGGGTCTGCCAAGGGCATTGGCCACCTTCAGTATTGAATAATGTGCAGCAACTAACAACAGGTATGGACATTTTTTTTAATCAGTATTACAAAAAAAAATATCCAAAAAAAAAGAATTATGACAAAAACAATTAACGGTAAAATCAAACATATAGTGGTACTGATGTTTGAGAACAGGTCCTTCGATCACATGCTGGGTGGGCTTCCTGGTGTAAACGGTGTGTTGCAGGCAGATCGCACGGTGAATCCTGCATTTTACAACACGATGTCACCAAAAGTGCAACCGGACCCTATGTCTAATCCACCAGTCTTCCCAACACCCATTGATCTGTCCGGTCAGAGTATGATATCCCACGATTTCAATCATGATTTTGGAGACGGTATGATGCCCGACCTTTTTGGACCGGGCACGACGGGTTATGTAAATGGAGTTCCAATTAATGCGCCCGCTATCACTTACCCGGCCAATAACAGTGGTTTTCTTTCAACAATAGCTTATAATGCAAACGGTCAGCCGAACGGTCCGGGTGTGATGAGTTTTTTCGAAAAGGATTCGCTTAAAGTATTTCACCAACTGGCATCTGAATTTGTGATTTGCGATAACTGGCATTGCGATTTACCTGGTCATACCAAACCGAATCGAAGTTTTATGCATTGCGCTACCTGCGGCGATTTAGGAATTGACGATGACAACAGTGGTACTGAAGATGCCAAAACCATCTATGAACAAATTGAACAGATGGGTTACGATTGGAAAATGTACACTCCTGGAGGATGGCTGGATTCTAACTTTCTTGAAGGTATTATTAACAGCCCTTATACCAATGTACCTATCGCTCAATTCACTGTCGATGTAAAGAATGGAAACTTACCTTTTTACAGTTTTCTAATGTGTGGGTTAGGTGCTCATCCCGATTCAAGTATGCATCCTGCAAATAGGGTTGAACCCGGGGAAAATTTTCTGGCGGCCATATACAATGTTCTGCGCAACAGTGCGCATTGGGACGACACATTGCTTGTGGTAAACTTCGATGAGAATGGCGGCATATATGATCACGTACTACCTCCGCAAACAGTTAGCCCCGATCCTGCCAGGCCCATTTATTATGGAACCAACAATGATGGAAGTCAGGCTAAATTTGATTTTTCATTATTAGGGGTGCGAATTCCTGCGCTACTTATCTCGCCATGGCTTTCAAAAGGCGTGGATTCAACATTGTATCAAAACACTTCAATACTCAGGTATTTGCAGGATTTGATAGCAAGTCCAGCTTCTCCTGTGTTGAGTCTTACCCAGCGCGATGCCAAGGCCAATAGTATTGCAGGTGTTTTCAATGCCCATGGCAGCCCTGCTATGCGCACAGATTGTCCGTCAAGTGTAGTTGGATATGCTGATTTCGGTGGCGGCAATATTGATGATCCCAATGCTTTTAAACCAACACAAGAGCACCTGCAGCAGGCACCATTGGCCTACATGATTTCACTTGCTAAAGAATATTTAGGAGGCTTACCCGGCCATGCTGATAGTGCAAAGCCCATGAAAGGAACATTTGCCAATAATGCAGAATTGATTGACTATGCAAATGAAAGAGTAGAAGCCGCCAAGAAATATTTTGCAGCCAAAAAATAAATATTTCATGGAAACATCTATCGCGAGGGGAATTTTCAGCGATACTTAAAATCACGAGGCCAGTCAGAATTGACTGGCCTTTTTTAATGCGGTACCCATCTCAAAAAAGTTAAAAAGCTATTTTTGAAATGGTTTCTGGCACCAATTATACCAATTCCAAATATAATTTAACCCAAAGGGTAAATTATTTTGTGAATTGGTTATGCCGCCACTAAAAATAAATAGTACTATGAGGCGTAGCCGAAACCTGCCTTTGCCAGCAGGCAGGTTGGACTATATTATTTTT
>JANNEQ010000205.1:0-1516 GCA_031378885.1 Flavobacteriales bacterium | reverse complement strand
TCATATCCAATTTGGCTATGCGCTTGGCTTCAATGTTGCCAATGCGATTGAAGAAACCCGCCACATACAACGTATCATTCCAAATTTCAATGTCCTTGATACATTGGCCATCGCATAATTCATCTTCAAGAAAATAAAAAGGATCGTTGCACAGGCATGTCCAAGTTTGACCATCCCAACGAGCGACGTGTTCACAAGGCATGTTGCCGATATTGTGAAAATCACCCGCCACATAAAGACCGCCGTTGAATTCTTTGATAGCAAAAACAAGATCATCTGGTTCTTGCGGTAAGGTATGGACGACTCCATTCTCGTAATATAAAATGGAATGAGAGCCAGATTCATTTAATTGTTGTAACCAACCACCCACATATAGTTTTCCATCAAAATTGGCAAGAGAAGTTCCCATCCCTTCCAAAGTAAAACCATCACCGACCTTTTCTAATTGACCATCAACGATCTTACAAAATTTTGAGAATCCATTTAAAGCCTCCGCTTCTAAGGCGCTGTTAAAGATGCCTGCTATGAATAATGTATCCTCGTAAAAATTTAGGCCTAAAGCGTAAGAATCGATAGAGGCATCTGTGTAATAAGGTTGAACTTGGTTTCCATCAAAGGTGCAAACTAGACTACAGTTTGTGTTGCCACAAGTTCCAAACGCCCCAGCCATATAGATTATTCCATCACGACGAATGTAATCCATTGCTAACCCTGTCATGCCTGAAGATACTGTATCCCAAATACCATCAATCTCAATGTTAAAATCATTTTGATGAATTGGATAAGTTATTTGATCAACCAAATGCCCCGATGAATAATAATGATCCGCATACTCGAATACAATTCCCGCATTAATTGTGGCAGTTATTGGAGCAATTTGTGCAAAACTTTCACCATTCCATGTGACACAGGCATTCATGGAATCGCAATCACCATCCGTCCAAAATGGACCAGCGGCCATCAATAAACTTGAATCCGTATTCATCGTTAAATCCCATATCCAATACCCATCACTGCATGATATGCCGCTTCCGACCTGTTGCCAGTTCTGAGAAAATCCATCACCCCACAAGAGTGAGGTGATGGACATTAAAAAAGCTATTCTTATTCTTTGATAAAGCATTTTGCCAAGTAGTGTTCAGCGTTCAAGTAGCGAACCACATAAATTCCTTGCGCTAAGTTATTTATATTTAAAGATACTTGTTGCGAATGATTACTTACTCTTTTAAAAACCGTTTAACAATGCGGCCTTGATTGAAGTCAATTGAAACTAAATACATGCCCGTAGGTAATTCACGAATATCAATCTTCGACTTATTCGATTCTGCTCTAATTGTCCGCCCTGTCATATCAGTAATGCAAACACTATAACTTAGCGATGCTGGAATGCCTTGGATAGTAATGTGATCGGAAGCAGGATTAGGGCTAACACGTATAAGTTCAGAATTGAATTCGGTAATTTTTACAGGGAAAGCTTCACTGAGATTCATATCAAGTTTGGCAATTCTCTTAGCTT
>JANNEQ010000167.1:0-20539 GCA_031378885.1 Flavobacteriales bacterium | reverse complement strand
GTTATACCGCTCACAAAAATAATATAGTCCAACCTGCCTGCCGGCAAAGACAGGTTTCGGCTACGCCTCATAGTACTATTTATTTTTAGTGGCGGCATAACCAATTCACAAAATAATTTACCCTTTGGGTTAAATTATATTTGGAATTGGTACAATGTGCAATTGTGTAATAAGTGTCCGAACGGCACTCACCAATAAGTAATTAATTTGCCCTTAAAGAAATTGCCGCACTGATCTCAGATGCGAGTTGAGCAAATTCTTCATTGCTTATTTTGACTCTCTCCTTCGAGAAATTTGTATCGCTCAAAGAATTAAGGGGAATAAGATGCATGTGGCAATGCGGTACTTCCAGACCAATTACAGATATCCCGATTCTTTTGCACGGCACTACATCTTGAATTCCCCGGGCCACCTTTTTTGCAAAAAGATTAATCTTGCCAAGTATTTCGTTGTTGAGATCGAAGATGTAATCTACTTCGATTTTGGGCACCACTAAAACGTGTCCCACCGCTACCGGCTGAATATCCAGAAATGCAATAAAATCATTGTCCTCGGCCACCTTATAGCAAGGAATTTCACCGGCAATTATTCTTGAGAAAAGAGTCGGCACTATCTGGAAATTTCAAGAATTTCAAACTGCATTTTTCCAGCGGGCACCTGAACTTCGGCCACGTCGCCCTGCTTTTTACCCAGCAATCCTTTTCCGATAGGCGAATCCACACTGATTTTTTTCTCAGCAAGATTGGCTTCATTTTCGGCCACGAGGGTATACTCGACCATAGCGTTGTTGTTAAGGTTTTTCAATTTCACCTTCGACAGGATGAAGACCTTGCTATTGTCCACCTGCGAATCGTCAATAAGTCTGGCATTGGCCATAAGGTTTTGCATTTTAGCAATACGTGCCTCGAGCAAGCCCTGCGCCTCCTTAGCAGCATCGTACTCAGCATTCTCCGATAGGTCGCCTTTGTCTCGCGCCTCGGCAATCTGTTGGGAAATCTTAGGTCGCTCAATAGCCTTCAATTGGTAAAGATCGTCCTTGAGTTTCTGTAATCCTTCCGGAGTGTAATAAGCTACCTGTGCCATAGTCAAAAAAAATTAAGCCTTCTATTAATTAGAATAAAAAGAGAAAACCCCGCGAAGGGTTTTCTCTGATTAATAAATGCAAATTTAAGTAAAATTTCTTACAAGCTGAGATGAATCCCCAGACTGTGGATCCCACTGAAAGGATTGGTGACGCGATAGGAATAATCTACTCCGATTTTCGCACCGTTTTCGCCAGCCGGCAATTGAATGGTTAGTCCACCAGTAGGGCCTGAGAGCACAGTAGTTCTTTGGTTGCTGGAATTAGAGCCGCCAAAATTGTTATCCCATTGATAACCACCACGCAGAATAAACTTATCCAAATAGGAGTACTCCGCACCAATTCCAAACAGATCTTTTGTAAAAGAGTTTGAAGTAAACTGGAGATTGCCAGTCAATTTAGAGCTTTCTCCGAAGAAAAAGTCATAAGCAAATCCTACATTTACAAGAGATGGAAGTTCGTACTTCTCAGCGCGCTGATCTACAGTAATGCTGGTACCTGTAGTAGGAATAGTTGCTGTAATTGAAAGTCCATCGCCGCGGTAGCGCAAGGGCGGGCCCACATTGCGAAGTGTAATACCAAATCTTACATGTTCCTTTTCTCCGGTTACATAACGAATACCCGCATCGAATGCCACACCCTGGGCTCTCACGTTATAAATGGCTTCTGAGATAAGTCTCACAGTAAGTCCGCCATAAATACTATTGGAAAAACCTTTGGCATAAGACAATCCGATATTGGTATAATTAGGCGAAAAAGATCCGATTCCACCTTCTGGCAACGAAACCTCAGTAATTGGAATATCACCAAAATTCATATTGACCACAGTAACACCGAATGCAGAACTTTCACCCACCTTCTGACCAAATCCCAGGGCATTAATCTTAATGCCGGTTCCTACCAGATAATTGTTATTGGTAAACACGAGTTCGGTCTTTCTAAGAAAAGCCAGTCCGGCCACATTCAGAAATGTAGATTCAATACCATTAACCGAGGCCATTGATGCACTGGCCAGACCCGAACTTCTGGCCCAGGGGTTAATCAATAGGTGCCCTGCACCTGCTGCCCCTGCCCTATCCGGGTTTCCTGCAAATGCAGAAATACTAATAACGAATGCTGTAAATATTGCTAAATGCTTTTTCATAAGCTCTCTCTTTTAAATCAAATTAGAAGTTATCAAGATCCACCGGTCTCATTACACCAAACCACTTCAATATTTTCTCTCCAACACCTGGAACGTCCACATGGATAATATAGGTTCCGCTGGAAATTGGTATGTTTTTGAAGTTCTTAAGATCCCAATCCAGTGATGTAACAGGATCGGCCTTTTTATACTGCCTTATCAAAGTACCATTCATGTCGTAAATCGATACAACACATTGTTCAGGAAGATTAGTAATCTTTACCCGGTTGTCTAATTTATTTGCTTCATACTCACTGAAAGCGTAGTATGGATTTGGTACAATATTGATATTGCTCAGGTTATCTACCAGAGATGAATTGCTGGTAGTAATAGCCTCAATACCTTTTGTAGAGAATCGGTATAGCGGCCTCCAGTCATTGATGGAATTTGTAGGATCATTGACATTAGCGTCGCTGTAAGAATACTTTTCGTATGGTTTGGCAACGCGTAAACTAATTCTTACGTCATTCGGAATCAATCCATCTTCAATGCTCAACATTGGGTAATCAGGATTTACAAGAGACGACCCCACCCAGGTACATGCCCTCCATACTTTCTTTTCGTTGGTAGGAGAAATAGCCGGATCCAAAAGCTTATTAGCCATAAACGCACCTTCATCATATCTAGGCATATAATCAGTATCATTATTCGTTTCAGACCTCAGGTTTTTAAACACATAAATCCAATGTTGTCCGCCAAATAATGCCTGAATACCAATGTCGCTGTATAATCTTGAAGTTGGGTTCCAAATCATATCGCGACCATTCTCAGCCACCAACCAGGAGTCTTCTCCAAAAGCCATATTTAATCTTTCTCCTGTGCCCAGATCAATCGCATAGCCAGGGAACCAACCCATACCAGTTGAACTAGTGAGATTGCCCTCTTGCAGATTATAGTCAGAATCCTGGCTGTCTCTGCCAAATTTATCAACAGAGCGGCTTCTGCGCAATCCCATCTTTCTGGGAGGATCAGAGGTAATATCAAAATCATCTGTACTCAATTCTTCAATAGATTGCATTTCCAGAACAGGACAGCGTGTCCAGAGATCTCTGTTTGATGTGATTACCACATCAACATTATTTAATCCACGAATATTAGATTTGTAATTAGATCCGATTGGCCACAAATCACCCTGTAATATTTTAGATGTGGGCGCTGCATTATTCAAAATAATATCATTCAAATCGGAAAGTGGATCTGTGGTATAGCTTACCAGACAATACGGCGACCAGGTACCATCAACTACTTTTTCATAAACTTCATTTTGGTCTGTGAATGGTGAATCTCCCGTTCCATTCGAGTAATCATCATAAGCTGTTTGATCTGCAGGAGGCGTATCACCTTCGGTCGTAGATGTTCCCGATCTTATCCAGTTCATTTCAAAGAACCCATCAATATCCGGAATACCTGCTAACCAAGGTTTGGAAGAGTCATCGAACTCAATACTTGAGGAAATAAGATCCGTGAAATGTGACACAGCTACACCTTCAGAATTTACATATTTGTACTGACCCCAATCAATTGAAATTCCGTATTGCAATACAATATCTTCACTGGAGGCAGTAAAAGACTTTAGTCCGTAAATTTCACTTCCGTCATCAAGATTTTTCAACACCCAATCCATAGAGTCAGGATCAAATTCAGCTATTGTATCACGCAGATACAATTCGAAATCTACAGCCTGAACGCGAAGTGGGTCAACAACCTTAATATTAACAGGACCACTTCCTGGAACATAAACAGGAGCTTCAGAATTATAAGGTGTTTGCAATATCTGGTTTTCGCTGGCACTGCTCAATACCATATTATTCATAGCATTTCCTTTTCCTTCAATTCTGGTAATTGGAACACCATCACCATATCTGGACTGAGCTATTGTACCGCCGGCTTCCGGAGCGACAATGTGTGGAATTGCCTTTATCGGTTTGATCTCACCAATCGCACCCTTACGCGATGCAAGGAATGGGATAGATTGTCCGCGTGAATTAGCTACATCATAATCCAGATAATTATTATAGCCATAAGCAATGACCATAAAATAATAGGTCTTGTGATTGATCAATGCAGTGTTACCCTGAGCAAAAGCATCTTCTACAATTCTGAAGGACCGCTTCAGACCAACATCAGAGCCTTCTACTGCGAGATAGGGAATAACCAATTCTGTATCCGGGTCTTTCCTGTAATTGATAACATTCGCCACGCCATTCCTGACGTCACATTGCGCAATTATTCGTGCTTTTGAAATATCCGAAAGATCGTTGTTACCAACCTGCCCATCTGCCAATTGATAAACAATGTATCCCTCGAAGACATAAGTTCTTTGCTGTTTGGTCAAACTCTGACCGTTGATAGCAAGAGGAATTGAAGGGTCAAAACCAGTAAGTTCATTTGTTGTTCCATATCCTTCCTGATAATTGCTCGAGACGGGATTGTTATTGGTAAGCATAAGAATAATCTCACGATCCATTTCTTGAATTGCCACATCTGGTGCATCAGGACCAGAAACCAATTCAAAACAATTATCGAATAAGGCCTGAGCTTTATCGTCTGCTTCTCTGAGACGAACAACAGATTGAAAAGGATTGCCATCACTTGCTCTTGCCCAAACCACACCTACCGTAATGTTATTATAGTCGCCAGGTTGAAGGGTGAATGGACCGGCAGACTGAATAAAACGACGGTCACCAGCCGCATTACCGGCAATAACCTCCGTCCAGTCAGGAGCTACTGTTCCTTTTGTTCCCCAACTCAATGAATCAGAATCGCCAGGGAACATGTAATCTGCCTCAAGTCCGGTAATCACACCAGCACCACCAACGCCATTTCCACCATAAAGCATTTTCGCTCCATTTTTCCAAATACCTCTCATGTAGTTGTAATAATGTATTGGCGATGAAGGGTCTCCGTTAATCGGGTTCGTTCCAATATTGTAATAAACGAATCTTCTCATTCCGAATCGTTCATTGTCCACAATACTATCACCATATCCAATACCCAATCCGCTATATGGAATTCCAAGAGAGTCTGTGGCGTGAAGAATATTTTCGGTAAGTGGGTTGGCCAGGTCATCAGCATCCTGATAAGGCCCTTCAAAAAAATCAACCCCCACAGCAGGTGGATTAGTTCCATATCCTGGTGACGAAGATATCGCCTCATCATCAGCGTCTCCGTTGTAGGCATATCCCAATCCACGGGTTACATCGCAGCCGACATAATCATCGTTACTATTACCTAAATCGCAATCCACCCAGGAGCCGAAATATGTTTCAGTCAGCGTTTGAGATCCCTGATTAATGAGAAGATAATTATAGAAGGTCATATTGTTCACTTCATCATTGGTAGTAAAGGCAAAAGCCTGCGCCCTGATTTCCATACCAATTGGCTGGCCCTGAGATTCAGAGTGGGTGTTTCCTTTGTCATTAAATATCCAGTAATAAGTTTGGTCGCCAAAAAGCGGAAGCGGATCTTCTCTCTTTTTACCAAAACAATCAATTTCTCTCAGGAAATCGTAATATGGATAATCACCATCATCAGGATTATAGGCTCCGTCAGGATTGTTGGGATTATCATAGAAAGGAGCCAGATAAAGATCCTGACCCGCCGCAGTATTTCCAATAGCAGGATATTCGTAGAAATAACTTGGGGTACTATATCCATTGGGGAAAATCAAATCAATTTCCTCCTGCGAAGCACCTGCCTGTAAGAGGTCGTAATATTGTCTGTGCAATTGCGCATCTTGCCTGAGGCTGACATAAAACTTATCGTATTCCAGACAAACAGCGTCATTAACCTCGGCACTTCCATCATTGGTCAGGGGACCTGGCCAAAAATCATTTCCATCACCACGAAAGGTAACCGCTGCAAGTTTTAGCTGCTGATCGGGCGACACGCCACCAACCCACAAAGCGCCGGAAAACAATGCAGATACCTTCGGATCATCTGCGGTTCGTGGCTTTGGCACAATGTAAGCAGCACGGGTATTGGCACGGTCTTGCCACATTGATCCGCCGTTTTCAATTCTCGCCTGAACATTATTCCATTCCAAATCTCTGATGGCAGTGGCCGGACTACATGCCGCAGCCCTATCCTGAATGGGTTGGCTGGAGTTATCAGAATTTCCACCTCCTACCAAACCTTGATATCGGTGGGCAGATGCTGAAATCGACAGAGAAATTGAGAGTGCGAGAACGAGTAATTTTTGTGTTATTTTTATCATTATCATAATTGGCTAATGAATGACTATTTTTTCTAATTAAAAATCAAAACGGATACCCAATCTTATCTGACGGGGAGTTCCTAGATTATAGGGGTTGTTGGCAAGCATGGAGTAATAATTCCTGAATGAATCAGGGCTATTCTGGTTACGAATAACAGTTTGTGATTGTGCTGCTGAAAGGTAGCCATCATCATTTGAAACTCCGGTGAATCGGTATACACCATTGACGTTTCTGCTGTTGAGCAAATTGGTAACCCATAAGTAGATATTCAGATTGGCTGATTTGCGCTTGTCTCCTTCTTTACCAAATTTGAGGGAGAAGTTACGGTCAAGATTCATATCCACACTAAACTGCCATGGTAAGCGGGCTCCGTTAATTGAACCCTCTGTAGTGGGTGACAATTCACCGGTAATGGGTGTAGCGAACTTCTGTGGTGTGTAAGGCGTACCTGAACCCAAATTAGCAATCATATTTACCCCGGTATTTTCGAAAACACGTTTACCGAACCAAACCGGACCTGTATAATCGCTTCCTTCACCGTAGTGGTAATCGAAAGTGGTCACAATACGATGGCGCTGATCATAATTGAAGGGAGCCACTGTTCTGAGATTCGGGAATCCGGCATTAATCAATGCGAGTTGTGATTGGGTTGATGATCCTGTACCATCGGCAAACTGCAGCGTATAGGAAGCTCTCATCCAGAAGTTACCCGTTCTGCGCAAGTCGTAAGTAAGGGTCAAACCTTTTACAGTTCCAAAGTCGAGGTTATCAAATGCTCTGTAAGAACTTGGGTATGCACCAATAAAACTTCTCACCTGAATCATATTTCTCAATTCGCGGTAGAATGCTTCCACTTTCAACGAAGACGTTTTTGAAAGTACCTGCTGGAAACCAAGCGCATAATCCACCGTTTTCTCTGGCTTCAGTGCAGGATTGTTGATCAATACGTTTCTGTTCTGCATATAGAGATAGTCTATAGGATTGAAACGATTGCTTGTTATTGGTCTTTGGGTAAGAATGTCGTAGTGAGCGAAAAACGTAGCCTCATCAGAAATGGGGAACGAAAAAGCCACCCTTGGCATCACATTTACTGCTGGTGCATAATCCTTGAATGCATTGCTTGTGAGTGGTGCCTGAGGATCTGTTTTCAGATAAGGATTGATTTTACCACCAGAGAAAATCGCCGTTGGATCACTTACCACCTGACCCTGTGAGTTGTACCAGGTATTGCCTGAACGGAAACCAGTTACGGAAGAAGGATTGCGCACATCATTTACATAGACAACATAATCATCTCCGATATTAGCTGGTCTTGAATAGTTGTTAAACTGATCTTCAAAATTTACTTCACCGGCTGAATAGGCCTCATTGATTACAAAAGGATCTTTAGGTACAGGTTGATTTGCGTCGTATCGGTCAATTCTGACACCCACGTTAAAGATCAGATCTTCAAACGCAAATTTATCCATGATATATCCGGAAGTATAAATCGGTTGAAAAGAACCCACTGGTCTGATATAGCGCTGACCATCCGTACCTAATGATGCATCCAATTGGTAGGTTTGGTTGAAGAAGTCTTCAATAGTTGGTTTGCGACCGCTAGTTCTTTTTCCGGTATGGTCAAATCCATAATAATTGACAATATTATTTCCCTGATTCAGTAAGTCTTCAGCCCCAAACATATCTACACTGAGGTTTTCAGGATCGATATTATCGACATTTACAAAGTCAGTACCCCTTGGATCCAGGCCCAGAGATTTTCTTAAATTGTAGTCAAATTCGAACTGATTATCACCCAGAATCTGATCAAAGTATTGGTAGTAATTTGTTCCAATATTTACAATTGTGCCCGCCGATTGAGTATCGAGCTGACGAATGTGCTCATTCATTTTTAATCGGGCCAGATTCCAGAGGCCTACAGGTGAAATTGCATAACCGGCATCGTTTCTCTGTTCATACTCAAACCCGAGTTGTACCGCATGGTCTCCAATATCGGCAGACCCTGTTCCTGAAACCCTGAATTGGCTATTGGAGAATATTGAATACCCGTTGCTTTGATTGCCTACATAATCCCAAAGGTTATAAGTTGGTGTTACGTTATCGCCATCGTTGTTATTGGTGCCGTTCTGCAAACCGCTACCACCAGTGATGTTGTTGAGCGAAGAATAAGGGTCATCACCAGCAGCTTCTGAAACACCACCGAAAGTAATAAAAATATCATTGGGATTGGTAATGAGGTTTCCGTTATCATCGTAGATCACAGAGTTAACTATCTCATTTTCTCCGAAAAGACCAAAGAACTGATTGTTGATTGAAGCAAGTTCCGGGTTGTAGGGAGAAGGTTTATAAAAAACGTGCAGGTTCTGTATTCCGCTTTGCTCGAAAAACAATCCGTTGTAGTTATAAGTATTACCTCTGATAATATCAAAGTAACCTACGTGCCCATATTTGAATAAATCGTCTTTGTGTGTGTCGTCTTCACTTTTGGAATATGATCTGCTGTAATCGATCATTACAGAATAGTATACATTCTTAAGTGTTGAAGCAGCGCCTTCTTCGCCCTCCGCATTTTTGAACCGCTGACTGAATTTTGCATAAGCTCTCCAATCAAGATTGGTGGTTCTCTGGTTGTTTTCCCAGTTCATCAAGCTAGCTGCTCTGTTGTAGTCATGGCCGCGATCGTAAGCTGCTGTTCCTCCAAAAGTGAGGGTCATATTCTCTCCGGGACTTACATCAATCTTTGCCACAATACTGGCAGAGCGATTTCTTACATTGAGCCTTGTTTTGATTGTTTCAAAATCATTCGGGCCGAGGAAGTCTGCATTGAAGAGTGCACCGTTCACTGTACCATCCTGTTGGGTGTTGCGTCTTAATGGATTGGCCAACAGTTGTTGTCTTACATCCTCTTTCATTCTGTAAGATCCGCCAAAAGCAGGATTATTATCTATGATATCATTGTAGTTACCCGAAATGAAAAATCCCAGAATTGGCTTAACCTTTTCGCCTTTGTCATCCTTTTTCCAAAGCAATGGGCCAGACAGAGAGCCTTCCACAAGATTATAACCTGAGTTATCCAGTCCTATGGTTCCTTCTCCACTCTTAAATCCTGAAGTAATGACTTCAAAGCCTCCTGTATAAGACTTCGAAGAATTGCGCAAGGATATATTGATTACACCACCGGTTGCATCACCGATATTAGCCGGAACACCTCCGGTAATAACAGATACTTCTTCAATGGCCGATTTTGGCACTGCAGAAGATCCCCTTACTTTAATACCATCAATGTAAATCCAGGTTGAACCTGTTCTGGCACCTCTTATTGAAATTCCACCGCCGGTTCCGGAAGTACTTACACCCGCAACTGTTGTGGCAAAGCCCAATGCCGAACGACCTGGCATGGCCTTGATCTGGTCTCTTGTAACGGTTCCGCCGGAAGCACCACCATCTTTATCAATAAGTGGGACTTTATAATCTACAATTTCCACCGTGGTAAGAGACTCCGAGGGAGTTAGTTCTGCATCGCAGAAAGCAATTTTACCGGAAGAGATTGGAATTCCTTTGATGGTCTGGGTGGAATACCCAACATAAGCAAACTGAACATCATAAGTTCCCGGATCAATTGGTTTAATGGTGTATTTACCATCAAAGTCGGTACTGGCACCATTTACTGTGTTGCCATTCAGCATCACAATCACTGTCACAAGTGGCAGTGGTTCTTTGGTGTCCTTATCTACCACCTTACCTTGAAGGGTTCCGGTGTTAGTTTGTGCTGTGGCCCCGAGGCCAAGAGCTAGTACGAGTGCGACAAGAGCGTAAAACTTTCTCTGCATAGCAGACGGATTAAGGGATTAATACAAACAGTAAAAATTTGAAATGGGCGCTAAAATAACAATTATATGATGTTTTAACGCCAATTAACAAAAACGTTAAGGGGTTGCAAATAACTCAGTAAATCAACTTCGCTGCAAATCATTTTTTCACTTAGTCATAAGTGGTTGGAAATCGGCATGTTGAATTTCTAACCCGCCCAAATTTACGGCTATCTGAACCAGAACGGTTCAGAATATCAAATCATAAAAACTCAAAAATCTACACGTCCATTATAAAAATCCCGCAGTGAATGCGTTCACGACTTAAATTTTTTCTTGCGGAACCAGCGCTTGTACCAGGGCACATTTTTTCCCCAGCTTTGTTTCTCGGCCTTTTTAAGATTCTTCTTCATGCGCTTTCTTGTGGCCTTATCCTGAATTTTTTTGTGGTGCTCTTCTCTTGCCTTTAGCTGATCGTCTTGCTCCTTTTCTCTTTGCTTCTGTTTATCTATTGCGTCTTTTGGCGTGATTTGTTTTGACGGTTGATTACCGCCACCGGATTGAGCCACAGAGGGCATTGCCGAAAGAAAGGCAAGCATTAACACGATTAGAAGCTTAAGTCGCATGGGCAGGTAACGGTTAATCAGTGAAATTCGTACTTAAATTTGGTAATAATGATATCATGAGACTTGATATCATGGTCCAGAAAAGCTTCAATCAGCATTGTCTCAGTATAAAGTACCTCCACTTCTCTCAATAAAACAATTCCTTCAAAGTATTCCACTTTCACCAGATTACCGAGTTCGTCATAAGAGTACACTTCACTTCGTTTAGGGGAATTTTGGTTGTCGCTTGTTTCAATTTTTGCAATCCAGCCCTTTTCATTATAGGTATAGTTGCGCGTGGTTGTCCGGTTGCTCATAATCAACTCTTCTACTTCAGAGAGCACATAACCAAGCTCGTTTCTGGTCATGGTAGTATTAGAGTAGTGCAGACCATAATTATTAAAGTTGCTCTTTCTCAATACACCATCCTTGAGAGGCCCCCATTGAAATGTTTCAGAATTTACAATAAAAGTTTGTCCGGGTTCCAACTTTCCTTTTAGATCCGATACATTCTCTGCTTTACCAAAATCCAGGCGGATAAGCCTGCCTTCGCTGTCGTAATTAAAGTGTGTGGTGGAATATCCCTTGGTTCCATTCTCACTCCGGAGTTCTACTTCACCCAGGTCATTCCTTTTAAACAAAATACTCGAACTGTCCACAAAATGAAGAATGCTTTCTACTTTGTCAATCTGATCCAGAAGTCCGACACTATTAAAACGGTAGACTACAACGTCTCTTTTTTGCTCAATTGGCCGCCCGGTGCGCTTCACTGAGTATAGCCCGGTGATGGTCTTTATTTTATTCTGCCACAGAAATTCCTGATTAAAAAACATTTCCTCCTTGAAAGCATTTCCAAGCCGGTTGTCAATAATCTGAGCCTTGAAAAAAAGGCTCGGACAAACTAAAAATAAAGCGAGAAAATATCTCAAGGTATCACGATTTAATTAGGGTCAATGCCTCTTGCACTGAAAAGACCGGTGCAAAACAACTACGGCCGGTGCAAACATAGATGGCAGTAACCATGCCGCACCGGTCTTTGAAGAGTGTAAATTCACTTTCAATTGTTGAAGCCGCAAGAACTGCATTGGGTAAGTATTCTTTTTGAAGCGAAGATAGAAAAGCCCTGGCTTCCGGGCCCGTAATGACCACCTCATGGAATGGCCCTGCATGCAAGAGGTATGCATTTAACCAATTGGAATAACCCGAAGCAAAATCAATCAACGGAGTGATGGCCGCAAGCATGCGTTCGGAAATTTCTTTCCAGGTATCATTTCCGAGAAGATGGGCCAGCTTAAACAAAACAACACACATGACAGAATTGGAAGATGGAATTACATTGTCTGACCAGTCCATTTTTCTGGCAAAAAGATTCGGATCGTTGGCAGGATCCAACCAGAAAAGGTTCGATTGAGTGTCGTAAAATAATTCGATGGCCTTTTCTGCCAATTCTTCTGCTCTGGTAAGCCAGACCAAATCTGTAGTGGCTGAAAAGAGTGCGATATAACTTTCAATTAATAATGCATAATCGTCAAGAAAGGCTGGAATAGTGGTGTGGCCTTTGGTGCGGCTCCGCATGAGCTGACCTTCGTTGTTTCGCAAGTACTTCCAAATGGCGTTTGCACAATTTTCTGCGTCAACAAGATATTCATTCCTCATGGTTGCGCTGTAAGAATCTACAAGAGCGGAAATGGTCAAAGCATTCCAAGAAGTGAGACACTTATCGTCTAATCCCGGTTTGATTCGGTTCGACCGAAACTCATTCAATCTATAGATGAGTGTTGTTCGCTTCTCCTGAAGTTCCTGATCTGAGTAATGATGATGCGCTGCAAACTGAACATCATTCTCTTTTCTCAAGAGTATATATAGCTCATGCTCCCAATATCCGGCTTCATTCAAGTTAAAATACTTCATTCCAAATTCGGATAAATCTCCGGCGGCATTTTTGAAATCAGCTTCAGACCAAATATAGTATTTGCCTTCCACACCTTCGCTATCTGCGTCTAATGCCGAACAATACAATTGCTCCGGGGTTTTCAGCTCACTATTCAAAAAAGAAATTGTATCCCCAATAACCTGAAGATAGAGTTGATTGCCCGATATTTTAAGTGCTTTTGAATAAACCGAAAGCAATTGTGCATTGTCGTATAGCATTTTTTCGAAATGGGGAACCTTCCATATATCATCCACGCTATATCTGGCGAAACCTCCGCCAATCTGATCGTAAATTCCACCGAGTGCAATTTTATCCATAGTCAAAAAAGCAAATTCTCCTGCTTTTTTTCCCTGATCATTTTTAGATTCGATTTGGGAATAGGCCAATAAAAAATCGGTGTTATTGGGCATCGGAAATTTCGGTGCTTTTCGGGCTCCGCCATTTTCCCAATCCCAGTATTTCATCCAGGTTTCTATTTTTTCATTTAAATCAAAACTTGTCAAATTAAATCCCTGATTCTGTGGAGGTACAATTTGTACCTGATTGATTCCCTCCGTTAATTGAGTGGAATAATCAATCATTTTTTGAGGTTCGGTGGCGTAGAGGTGAACAAGGTTCTCCAGAATATTCAACCATTGCACTTTCGGAAAATAAGTGCCGCCATAAACAGGCCCTGCATCGGGCAAACAAAAAGCGTTGAGTGGCCAACCGCCGCGTTGCCCCATCAGATGCACCGCATCCATATACAGATGATCCACGTCTGGTCTTTCCTCTCTGTCTACTTTGATGCATACAAAATGTTGGTTCATAAAATTTGCAGCCTCTGTGTCTTCAAATACTTCATGCTCCATCACATGACACCAGTGACAACTACTGTAGCCTACACTGACCAATACGAGCTTGTTTTCTGATCTTGCCTTTTCAAATGCTTCATCGCCCCAGGGAAACCAATCCACAGGGTTATTCTTGTGCTGAAGTAAATAAGGACTTGTTTCTTTTGCGAGTCTGTTCATGCCATTCTTATGCTGACAAAGAAAGGCCATAGAAATGACCGAATGACAAACCAATTTGGGGCTATTCAAAAAAAAATCTCCCGCATTGCATTTCCGTTAAAAAAACAGCAGAAATTGGGATTTGAACCGAAGGAAACAAAACATAGCGGCTAAAGAGCCGAATTCTATCGTTTAATTGGCATCCCCAACAAAAAAACGCTTCGCCAAAAAAGCCCAAAAAATTCCTCCGATTTTGTGTGCAATATTTTGTGTGCACTTGAACTGCACACAAAATATTGCACACAAAATTTTGCGTTCATTTTGGACCAGAATTAAAAGAGGTAATCCAAAAAATTTCTTTTTCAGGGTGAAATAAAAAGGTACGCCGGACAGTCATTTTATCTCATGTCAATTATTAATTGGTGAAAAACAACAACTTATACCAATGTTCATTTTAATTTAGTCCGTGCCGTAGATGAAATCATACTGTGGTAAATACCGAGAGAGTAGCTGTTTAGTACAATCTGTGCTGCGCTTGATTGTACTAAAACAGATACCAAATCGGTATAATTCTGATTTCCAGGCTGCACAAGGTTGTTTAAACTAACCTTACATTTACGCCTCCAATTCAATAAAAACATGCGCGACACACAGATATTCAGCCTTATAGAAAAAGAACACCACCGTCAGCTCCACGGTATTGAATTAATAGCCTCAGAGAATTTTGTGAGTCAGCAGGTATTGGAAGCAGCGGGTTCGGTGCTTACCAACAAATACGCGGAAGGTCTTCCCGGAAAAAGGTATTATGGTGGATGTGAAGTTGTAGACGAAGTAGAGCAGCTCGCTATAGATCGCTTGAAAGAATTATTTGGTGCTTGCTGGGCCAATGTTCAGCCGCACTCCGGAGCCAATGCAAACAGCGCAGTAATGCTGGCCATTTTAAAACCTGGCGATACAATTCTGGGTCTGGATCTGGCCCAGGGCGGGCACCTTACACATGGGTCGCCTGTAAATTACAGTGGCAAATTATACCGCGCTACTTTCTATGGTGTGAACAGAGAGACCGGCCGGATTGATATGGATGAGGTAGAGAAAAAAGCAAAGGCCGAAAGACCAAAACTATTGATCTGTGGCGCATCGGCATACAGCAGAGATTGGGATTATGCAAGATTCAGGGCAATAGCGGATGAAGTTGGTGCGCTGCTTCTGGCAGATGTATCGCATCCGGCAGGATTGATTGCAAAAGGGCTTCTGAATAATCCATTACAACATTGTCATATTGTTACAACCACTACGCACAAAACACTGCGAGGACCGCGTGGTGGCGTAATAATGATGGGAAATGATTTTGAAAACAACCTCGGTGTTAAGACACCCAAAGGTGAGCTCAGGATGATGACTTCGCTATTGGACAGTGGTGTTTTTCCAGGTATGCAAGGCGGCCCGCTTGAACACGTAATTGCAGCAAAAGCTGTTGCATTCGGTGAGGCATTGCAGCCTTCATTCAAAACATACGGCGAGCAGCTAATGCGCAATGCACAAGCTCTGGCGCAGGAACTTACAGCGCGCGGATACCAGATTGTGAGCGGCGGCACTGACAACCATTGTTTTTTATTGGACCTGAGAAACAAGAACATTACGGGCAAAGAAGCGGAAAACGCTCTTGTGTCGGCAGATATAACCGTGAACAAAAACATGGTTCCTTATGACGACAAATCACCCTTTGTAACAAGTGGAATCCGTATTGGAACACCTGCTGTGACCACACGCGGATTGAAAGAAAAAGATATGGTGGTTATTGCAGGTTTGATCGATGAAGTTCTGATGAATAAGGACAACAATGATGTAATTGTTTCAGTGAAGAGTAAAGTAAATGAGATGATGGAGGGCTTTGGTCTTTTTGCTACAAATGAGGTAGCCAAAACCATTTCTTAACACATTGGTCCAGTCGTAAATCGAATATCGGATTTCATTATTTTTCTACAAATAAATCTTCCCTTGAAAGAGGCCGTTCATTGATACGCCATAAAAAACCCTTCAGTTTAAAATCATCTGCAGGAGCAAGGCTTAATGGTGAAAAAGTACTGTTAGGAGCTGTCTCCATTCGAATTCTCTGAATCCGATTGTCTGCAATATCAATATTTATATTAGAGCAATCTCCTTTGTTGTGCCCCATCACTTTGGCGTCTTTCTTTTTATCGTCTTCAGGAAAATAAACCAACTGCCCATTGCCTTCTACATAAACTCTGGACAATTCATTTTTTGTAAAATATCCTGTTAATCGCCGACCTTTAATCTGATTGAATTTTCCGGTATCGGCTTCAGAAATAATGAAAGCATTTCCTTTCACCAAAAGATTTTTTATTACGCCATTGGAAGTACTGATTTCAATGGTGTCTCCGGTAATTTGGTTTTTATCGCTCCACATCACCGGGTTTCTAAAAAGTTTCATGGTTGAATCAGCTTCGGAATACACCAGGGAATCGCATTTGCCTTGCATATCTGTTTTAAAAATCCTGACACCGTGAAAGGCCTTTACCAGATTCTTTTCGAGCGAATCCGGCCGTGACCTTAAAGTGTCGGCATGCACATATATTGTATCAGAATTATCGAATATCTGAGTGAGAAGTGCTTCTCTGGTTACAAAACTTTCATTGGTTATTTCATTGTGCAGACCATATTGACCTGAAATAATAAAATTAGACGTAGTATCCTCGATCGAAACATTTCTAAAAACTTCGCCCAATCTTTTTTTGCCGTCATAAAAAATGCTGTCTCCTTTTAAGATGTGATTTTCAGAATTTACACGGGCATTTTTACCAAACCTACACTGGTCTTTTTTGGTGTTGTAATATCCATTTTCGCAGTACAAATTTGTTTTTCCCCCTTTGATATTTGTCGGGCCGTAGAAGTATGCAATTTCTGAAAGCTGATTGTACTGCAGGGTATCTGATTCTACAGTATAATCAGGGTTCTTGAGCACAACGTCTTTTCGGAAATAAAAAGTGCGGGTTTTGGAATGGTAAAATCCTTTGTTACTGGTGAGCACATTGCGGTCGCGGGTAGAAACAATTTTTCCGCCGCCAAAATAACTGGCCACTTCAGATTCTGTGTTGTAGACCAGGTGATCCGTTGAAAGTGTCATTTCCCTGTCGCGCAAAACGACTTTATTGTCCACGTTTGCTGAATGACTTGCCTTATCGAAGTGCAGTGTTTCGCCCGTGAGCGTGTAATCTGAGCCTTTAATAATCCGAATACTTCCAAAAGCGTCAAAATTGTCGTTGGCATATAAATAAGCGCTATCGCAGAAGAACATTGTTCCCTCATACTCAAGTTGCACATTGCCCTTCAGCCTTTGTGCATCCACAATTGAGATGTCGTAAAGCAATTCATCTGTCTTGATGAGCTTTACTCTTTGGGGTTGATTTTGAGAAATAGAAGAAAAGCCCTGGATAAAACAAGCCATTAACAAAAACACACGGAGTGCTGCAAAAGAAAATCCGCCATTGTATATGGTGCGAAAGGATGACTCCTTTTTTTGAAGATGTAGATTCTTTTCGATTACCAGAAGCATACTTTCATCAGACTTTTCAGTCCGTTTGCAAATAACGGGCCTTTGGTCCTAAACCAACTGGGCTTTTTCGCGCTCAATGGTTTGTCGCCTGTCGGGCCCGACAGAAACGATGGTAACGGGAACTTCCACCATTTTTTCAATAAACGCAATATAGTCTTGAAGTGCTTTAGGGAATTCTGAATCAAGGCGGAGCGCAGTGAGGTCTTCTTTCCAGCCATTGAGCTTCTCATAAACCGGCTGAACTTTTTTGGGGTCGATGTCATAAGGCATATAATCCACTTTGTTGCCTTCGAGCATATAATGGGTACAAACCAATAACTCTTCAAAATCACTGAGCACATCAGCCTTCATCATGATCAATTCTGTTACGCCATTGATCATGCAGGCGTATTTCAGTGCCGGAATATCCAGCCATCCGCAGCGGCGTGCTCTGCCGGTGGTAGAGCCAAATTCTTTGCCTATGGCTCTCATTTTTTCGCCCGTTTCGTTGAGCAATTCCGTTGGAAAGGGGCCACTTCCCACACGGGTACAATAGGCTTTAAAAATTCCGATCACGCCTCCCACTTTCGAGGGTGCAATGCCCAAACCTGTGCAGGCTCCGGCCGCAATGGTATTGCTGGATGTAACAAAGGGATAACTTCCAAAATCTATATCGAGCAATGAGCCCTGAGCGCCTTCTGCCAGTACTTTTTTTCCTTCTTTCAGCGCGTTATTGATGTAATGCTCGCTGTCGACCACCGTCAATGACTTCAAAACATCGATGCTTTGAAGAAAATCTCTTTCCATTTCGGCCAATTCCGCAGAATCTACGGTGAAATAAGCCGAAAAACCCTCAATAAGCTGAAGGTGCTTTTGTTTGAGTGAATTGTATTTAAGCTGAAAATCCTGGTCGAGCAAGTCGCCCACACGCATTCCGTTTCTTCCGGTTTTATCCATATAACATGGGCCAATTCCCTTGAGCGTAGAGCCAATTTTGGCTTCGCCTTTGGAAGCTTCGCTGGCGCGATCGAGGAGGCGATGTGTGGGTAAAATAATGTGGGCCTTTCTTGAGATGAGAAGTCGTTGCTCTACGGGCACTTTCTTTTCTCTTAATGCTGCAATCTCTTTCACAAAAACAACCGGATCGATGACCACTCCATTTCCAACAAGATTGATTACATTCTCGTGAAAAATGCCTGAAGGAATGGTGTGAAGAACGTGCTTGCCGCCTTCAAACTCGAGTGTATGCCCGGCATTCGGGCCGCCCTGAAAACGGGCGATGATATCGTAATGCGGAGTAAGTACATCGACTAATTTTCCTTTCCCTTCGTCTCCCCACTGAAGACCCAGCAGGATGTCAACTTTATTGGCCACGTTGTTTCTGAATTATAGATTGTTTTGTAAAAAAACGACGCGCGAAAGTATGAAGGTATTGAACACCACCGGAAAACACTTATTAAAATTATCCCTGGTTTAGGGAAAATTTGGCTCTGCCATTTGCCATGAAATGCAAAGGGCCTCCAAATTACTGACAGGCAACTAGATAAAATTTCACTTTAAAAAAATCACGCTAAAAACATGGTCTTCTTTCAAGAGACAGAAAATACCGGAATGTCAGTTCCTGCATTTTTAACCCCTAACCCCGAAATGGTTTTACGTAATAGATATTTTGAGTTTATCTAGCAGCGTTTGAATTCTTTTAATGATCGGTTCTTTATACCAAACATCATTAATTCTTACTTTTTTCACTTCAATTAATAACTTAACAAAGTCAGTTACAGAGTACTTTTTGAGCATTTTGTTTTCCTTCAATAGCTTATAAATTATATAATACCATTGTATTGCAATATGATTTACGAACATATAACCCTCTAAGGCATCTTCATCTTGCATATAGGTTCTGTCAGCTTTTAAAATGTTTTTATATCCATCAAACATCACCTCTACTTCATTTCTACTTTTGTAGCTTGTATATATATCTTCTGCATCTGGAGATTCAATATTTGTTATCATAGCAATAGTTCCAAATTGATTTTGTTTTGCTTTGAAACCCTCTTTGGTAAAGTCTTCGGGTAGTTTTTCTATCCTATCTAAATAGTCCTTTTTCTCATTTACTTTTAGCTTTTCATCCAAAAATAGAAATATAGTCCCTTGGTTGAATGGGTATTTTATATGCCATATATATCTGTCTTCAAACCTAAAATATTCCATTTCTTCTTGTATTACTTTTGAATATTCAATTGCCTTATTATCGCGCCTCAATGGAACAATGATTTTTAACTTGGATTCAGTTATTTTCGCAAAATTGTCTACTGAATAAAATCCTTTGTCAGCAATGATTACAGCATCCTCAATGCCACTCTCTTGTAAACACAATTGAAATCCTGATACATCTTTTATGTTTCCGCTATAGACTTTATAAAAAACAGGTTGTTGTAATGTAGCAGAATAGATATATAGCAAGTTAAATTGCTTATCGAATATCATATCGCTATTATAACCTTCTTTAGAATACCTCATATTGTTTGAAGCGCTAAAAACATTAGTCATATCAACTAAAATATGTTCATTAGGTTGGATAAAACTTTTCAAGTATTTGGCGACTGCCTCCCTATTTTTTCCTATTGTTCTCAAAGCATTGCTAAAGTCCTTGTCGGAATATTTTTTCTTATCAGAAACACTTAAATAAGATTTTGCAATATGTAAATCCATTCTGCTTAATGAGCTGTGGTGAGCTATTCTACAATATGCCATATAAATAATTTGCTCAAAAAGATCTGGAAAATGTTGATTTAACTTTTCTCTTATATCCTGATTGTACTGATTTAAAAAGGAAGTAAATCCAAACTCTCTAACTGATATAGAATTAGGATCTAATACTTGAGATTTTGCAACTTTGTCTTTCAATTCTTTTTTCCCTGAAGGCACAAAACCAATTCCATCTTTGATCGTTCCCAATAGACTTCCTGTTTTCTTTCTAGACTTCTTGAGTTCCGCATCATAATAGGAGCTAACTTCATATAGATAGTACTTATTACTGATGAACCTAAGCTCTGTGCCTGGTTTACGATGTTCTAGTGCCCAAGATGGGTATTGGTGATTTGTCGCCATTAATATTACGTATTTACGTAATGCAAATAAAAACAAAAAAATCCAGCGTACCAAC
>JANNEQ010000137.1:0-32622 GCA_031378885.1 Flavobacteriales bacterium | reverse complement strand
ATAATATAGTCCAACCTGCCTGCCGGCAAAGGCAGGTTTCGGCTACGCCTCATAGTACTATTTATTTTTAGTGGCGGCATAACCAATTCACAAAATAATTTACCCTTTGGGTTAAATTATATTTGGAATTGGTATTATATGGGCCGAGCCTAAGGCTCTTTGTTCTCATTCGCCAATTCATTTCAACGGGTTAAAACCCGTTGCTACAATATAAACCGAGCCTACGGCTCTTGTATTCGCTTCGGACTTTAAACTATGAATATCCTTCATAGTGCCGGAGGCACGGCCCATATTGTAGCACAGGACTTCAGTCCTGTGTAAAAAGTGCGATAATGATCAGAGTGCCGTAGGTACGGAACATTTATTTGAGACGATTGAAAAAAAGATTTTATTAATTGTAAGATGCAATTTATTGTCAAATGAAAAACCAGAAATATAAAGGATTCCATCAACATGCCATTGCCAAATCAGAATCGAATTGGGCAAAAAAAACCGAAAGTCCGTTTATTTTTGGCTCGACACTTCCGTATTGCACATTTTAAGGTTTATCCTCTGCCTTTTTTCGAGAAAATGTTTGGGAAACACATTTTTTCAGTTTATTTGTTCTGTACATTTAATAAATGAACCTTAATTAAGCAGCTAATCAGAAAACGATGAGCGATAAACTGAGTATTGAAAGTGTGTCGGGAAATAACCTCACAGTAAATCTTGATGGAAAAACAATTGAATTGCCAAAAGAAATGGCATGGCTGATTGCGCTTATGAAAGAAAAAGGCCTGAGTGAAATCCAATCTGCTGGTAAAATCTACAATATAGGAAGTATCACCAATGCCACCTTTCAAATAATTGTTGGCCGTTCTGATGAAAGTTTAAAAATTGATGAAAACATCCTTATTTCTGACGAAGACAAAAATTGGATTCAGAGCTTAAAAAATGAAATTTTAAAACAAAATGTAGCCGTTGGCAATCGTACTCTCCCTGGCTCGGGTTTAGCGCAGCGTAATCTCTCTGGCGCGGGATTAGCGAAGCGTAATCTCCCTGGCTCGGGATTAGCGAAGCGTAATCTCCCTGGCGCGGGATTAGAGAAGCGTATCCCGTGCCTACCGCTTGAGCCGGTTTGCAAACAGCAACACCTCACTGGCGCTAGTACTATGAGTCAAGTTGATTATTCGAAAATAGAATTATCTTCAGGATGGTGGTCACAAACCACAACAAGCCTTAGGCACTCCATAGGAGCGCGCAGGTTAGGTAATGCACCGTTCCATTGGAAAGAGTGGCGATCAAACCTGCGCCAGCGCGCGCCCTCACTGGCGCGGGATTAGAGAAGCGTATCTGCCTGGCTCGGGTTTAGCGCAGCGTAACCCGAGCCTACGGCTTGAGCTGGTTTGCAACCAGCAATCAACAAAATCGACGCTCAAATGTGCTCCAGAATCTTCATCACTTCCCTCAAAACATCTCCCCCATCCGCATTCACCCAACGAATATCCTCTTCCCTCTTCCACCACGTCAATTGCCTTTTCGCAAAATTGCGGGTGTGTTGCTGAATGAGTTTTACTGCTTCTTCGAGGCTGGTTCTTTCTTCGAGGTGATCAAATAATTCCTTGTAGCCAACGGTGTTGAGGGAATTCAGGTGGCGGTGGGCAAATACTGATTTTACTTCGTCTAAAAGGCCGTCATTCATCATCAACTCAACGCGCTGGTTGATTCTGTTGTAAAGCCATTGCCGGTCGGAAGTCAGTCCTATTTTTATGGTCTGGAAATTTCTTTCGTTGCTTCTTCCTTTTCTTAATACGCTGAATTTTTCGCCGGTAATCTCACAGATTTCCAGGGCGCGTATCAGGCGATGGGGATTCTCTTTGTCGACCTGTGCGTAATATTCGGGATCGAGTTGTTCCAACTTTTTTTGAAGTGAAGCAATGCCTTCATTATTCAATTCTTCTTTCAGTCGGGCTTTGATATTTTCATCTGAAGGCAAATCGTCGAGCCCTTCCAGCAATGCTTTGATATAAAGTCCGCTTCCACCGGCACAGATTACATGGTCATGTTTTTCGAATAATTGTGTGAGCAGTTGTAATGCATCGCGCTCGAATGCGCCAGCCGTATAATGGGATGTGATGGGCAAAAAGCCAACAAAATGATGGGGTGCGGCACGAAGTTCTTCATCAGATGGACGGGCAACGCCAACTTTCAGCTCCTGGAAGAACTGCCTTGAATCGGCTGAAATTATTTCTGTGCGAAAATGTTGTGCGAGTTGAACGGCCAAAGCAGTTTTGCCCACAGCCGTGGGACCGAGAACAACGATGAGCTTTTTGGTCCCCAATGCACAACAATTTTATTCAGATCAGGATTCGATCAATCCTCTGCCAATCTTTTTGATTTTGCCTTCCGCCTGAAGTTTTGGAATCAATACGTCGAGCAAACCATTGATAAAGACATTGCTTTTTGGTGTGCTGTAATAATTCGACAATTCGATGTACTCATTCATGGTCACCTTTACAGGAATGCTTTCAAAGGTCATGGCTTCGGCCAATGCCATTTTGAGCAAGATCATATCGGTGTTGGCAATGCGCTCAGAATCCCAGTTGGGGGAATTGGCTGCAATCAGTTTTTCGCTCTCAGCACCGAGTGCAAGTGTCCTGCGGAAAAGCTGGCGCGCATATTCTTCCTCATCATCATCGGCCTTCCAGAGTGGCAATAGCGTGATGTCGTCGTCGGAATCTTTTACTGATTTAAAGGTTCTCAATACCATTGAAGCCACAAGATCCAAATCGTCGTTCCAGAAAATCCCCTGGTCCTCGAGCCAATCGTGCATGGCTTCGATATTGATCAAATGGCGTTTGAAAAACCTGAGCAAATATTCGCGGTCGTGTTCGAATCCGCGCTCTTTGCTGGCCATATATTCTTTGTAATCGTCGGTCTCAGTAAGAAACTTAAACATCTGCTTGAGCAGATCCTGGTTGTCTTTCCAACGCAGGTGAATTTCCTTTTCAGCTTTGTGTAAGGTCTTGCTGTTGGCCAGAATTCGCAACAGATTGTTGGTTACGAATTTCGCATTTGGATGGAGGTCTTCATGAGTAGGAAGTTTTTTGTTCATCCCTGCCTCTATCTTTTCTATAGCCTTTGACTGCATTTCGGGAAGCAGGCAGAGCATCGCTATATAAAGGTCTTTAAATCTATCAAAACTTTCGAAGAGCAACTTCTCATACTTTGCAGCATCAGGCTTTTCTTCAGCATAATACGCAAAGAGTATTTGCATTGCCTTAATCCTGATTTGTCGACGATTCAACATAATCTAAACTTAATTTATTTAATTCTATAATAATTCGCGGTGGCTGTAACGCAGAAAATTTCATTAAATTTTCTTGCGGATATTTCCAACACTGTTGATCCTCTTTTCTGCAAGCTGGTTTGCCGCGAGATAAGTAGGAATATTTTCTTCTTTTGATTTCTTGTAAATGGCCAATGTGGTATTGTAAATTCCCTGGGCCTGCGACATCGCAGCTTCGCGGTTGTACCCTATAATTTCCCAATAGCAATTGATAATTCCTCCGGCATTCACCAAATAATCGGGTGCATAGAGAATTCCTTTTTTCAATACGGCCGGTCCATGAATAGTTTCGCTGGCCAACTGATTATTGGCAGCTCCACAAATAATACTGCACTTCAATTTGTCCAACGTGTCGTCATTAATCGTAGCGCCCAATGCACAAGGGCTGTAGATGTCCATGTCCTGATCGTACACAGAATTTGCATCCACTGCTTTTACACCGAATCTTGTTACCACATCTTTCACGCGGTCTTCATAAATATCGGCGATCATCACCTCGGCATTTTCTTTTACCAAACTGGCTACAAGGTGCTCACCCACATGGCCCACTCCCTGCACCAATATTTTTTTGCCGGCCAGAGAATCACTTCCTGTAAGTTCTTTTACGCTGGCTTTCATGCCCATGTAAACGCCATAAGCCGTTACAGGACTTGGATCCCCGCTTCCATTGAGGTATTCCGGAAGGCCAACAACGTGTTCGGTTTCCATCCCGACATATTCCATGTCGCGGGTAGAAATTCCTACGTCTTCAGCGGTAATATATTTTCCCCCAAGGCTATTGACGAATTTACCAAAGCGACGAATAAGGGCTTCGGTTTTGTCTTTTCTTGCATCGCCAATAATGACCGCTTTTCCACCGCCAATATTCAATCCGGCGAGGGCGCTTTTGTAGGTCATTCCGCGACTCAATCGCAATACATCAGTAATGGCGTCATTTTCATTGGCATAAGCCCACATTCGGGTTCCGCCTACAGCGGGACCAAGTGTTGTATCATGAACGGCTATGATTGCTTTAAGACCTGTGGCTTTGTCTTGACAGAACACGACCTGTTCGTGGTCGAAAGTTGACATCCGGCCCGTGACTGAGGCGTCTTGTGCGCTCACCCCAGTTTTTTCCATAGTTTCACTCATTCTAAATGCAGGTTTTCTGATCGCTATCGGGCTACTTTAATCCCAAAAGCGGTCGGCAAATGTAGACTTTTCTGTTTAATTAATGCTATATGTTGTGATTATTGCAGAATTTCATCAATTCCAAGCGCAAGACGCCTGTCTTTTTCTGTGATTACGTCGCCGGCATCGTGCGTACTGAGCTCAAGCCTTACATAATTGTACACATTGAACCAGGCAGGATGGTGATTCATTTTCTCAGAAATGAAGGCCACTCTGGTCATAAAAGTAAATGCTTCCTGAAAATCCTTGAATCTGAATTCTCTAACTAACTTATTATCAATCTCACGCCACATAAAAACTGTTTTACATTGTGCTTCAAATGTAGTCCATTGTGGGCAATTTGGTCAATTTCCGGCCCTGCATATCAAAATTGTGGTTTGCTAAAAAGCTAAGACTCTGGCAATGAGCGTGATTTATAATTGAAAAATGGTGAGTTTCAAGTTGGGCTTCATATTAAAATAACACATATTACCGGGACTTTCTTTTCAATTTTTGAGTTTGGGTCTAATACCGCTTACAAAAATAATATAGTCCAATTTCGGCTGCGCCTCATAGTACTATTTATTTTTAGTAACGGCATAACCAATTCACAAAATAATTTACCCTTTGGGTTAAATTATATTTGGAATTGGTATAATGTGATTTTTGATCTGCCTGTAGAAACTGTTCCGAAAAGTGGTTCCTTTTTTACCAGATAAGAAAACCGGCTGACGTGGCGATATTGAATTTTTAAGGATTTGTGCGTAATGCTGATGTTCTTTTATGCCTCCTGATTTAATCTGCGCTAATGGTAAAATCCAAATAAAAAAGGCCGGTTCTACGATTAGAACCGGACCCTTCTCTCTGCTTATTTGGTTAATTAAGAAATGACAATTATATAATTCGAAAAATTCATTTCGATTGGAGTGAATCAAATATACGACAATTTAAAGGAAACAAATAGTTTTATTTTCGATTTATTGGAAAAATAATCATGTATCAAAGGTTTTTTTTTTTATTACAGAATTGTTCGTGCCATCTCTTTTAATTGATCACCAATTGTGCTCTTTAAATAGTCAAATCTGTGGGCTTCTTTTCTTCAATACTTCTTCCAAAGAAAATTTCGAAACTTATGTTTATTAATTTTTACCTCATGGCTTAGATCAAAAAAAACTTCGCATCATCGATATATTTTATAAACACAATTGTAATTGCTTTTTCCATCAATGAAAAAAGCCCCGGAAAAAAATCCGGGGCTTTTAATTTCTATTCGGTTGTTACCGAAATTGAATGAAGATTATTTGCTGATAATCACTCTTCCCATTTCTGTAGCTGAACCATTTGTCAAACGGAACATGTAAACGCCGGTTGCAAGTTTGCTTGCGTCGAAGTTAACCACATATTCTGTTGAAGCAGTTGCAATGCTGTTGTAAACATCTGCTACTTTGCTTCCTGACATATCGAAGATTTCGAGTCTGGTCTGACCAGCTTCTACTGTCTTGAACGTGAAGGTAGCATTGTCTGATGCCGGGTTAGGATAAACACCCACAGTTGGCTGTGCGTTATCTGAACCTTTAGCAACTAATGGCTTGTCTGTAGAAATAACTGAGATGTTATCATTAAGATCAGAACCTTCGAATGAAATGGTCTGAGTGCAATAAACTGTGTTACCAGTGCAATCAGATGCAGTCCATTGACGCTCGATCCAATAATCAGGGCAGCAATCCATTTCGAATGCAAGGTCACCTGATGCAGATACAGATACCAAATCAGAGTTCTGGTTTGGACGGAAAGTTCCGCTGTACTTGAACCAACCACCGAAGCTATGATCTGCACCGTTGTAGTTGTTTGCACCATCACCCAACTGGAAGCCGAAGTATAGGTTAGCTGGAGTGTGTTGCATATCCAATGCGCTACCTGCGTAGCCACCGAATCCTACTAACTCTGCACCTGCACCTGACTGAAGAAGGTAGTACAACCAATCTGGGTGATTAGCTCCGATTCCACCACAATCATCTTTGAAGCTTCTGCCAAGAGCTGACCATGTAGCCCAATCCATCTGACCGTTGAAGGTTACGTCTAACAACCATCCGTTTGATGGGTTGAGTACGTTGTTCAATGTAGCAGTTATGTGAATTGATCCGTTAGGATACTGTACGAAGTTACCTTCTGATACAGAGTACCACTTATGCGCATTTGGCATGCCAATCAAAATCATAGCCCAATCGTATGGGTAGTTACATGGATTACCTGCTGGACGAACTGGTGTCAAAAGATCACAATCTGCGATTGAACCTTGAGCTGGCATTTCTCCGTGGATGATATCCTCTGGAGTAGCCACAATCTCAGCGCCACAATTGTCATAAGCAATCATGTTCTCACCTGCAGGGATCTCATCGTCGCAAGCAAGTACTAAATCTGCAGGACATGATGTGAATACTGGAGCAGTCTCATCATATACATAGATGTAGTATGATGCGTAATCTGTATTACCACAGTTGTCTGTTGCAACATAAGATACTTCGATAATCTGGTTACCGCAATCGTCAGACTCAATTACTGTTGGTGTTACTTCTACTGTAACATCATCATCACAATTGTCTGTAGCAACTACTTCTACTGCTGCTGGAATTTCAGAAACACATTCTACATAAACGTCTGCAAGCTCAGTCTCAATAACTGGTGCTGTGTAGTCGTACACATTAATGTCCTGAACGAAATAAGATGAATTTCCGCAAGCATCTGTTGCAACCCAAGTACGAATAATACTGTAGTAGCAATCTCCGTCGTTCGACAACTCATCTGTGTAGGTAAGTTCGAAAGTGCTGCAAGCATCAGTAGCTGATGGCTCAACTACTTCTACTTCATCCAAACACTGGTAGCTGAAGTACATGTTATCTTCATTGTAGTCAAAAGCAGGAGCTGTTGTGTCTTCAATTGTAATAACCTGCTGAGCAGTTGCTGTGTTGCCACAATCATCACTTGCAGTGAAAGTAATAGTAAGGATACGCTCTGCAGGACAATCGCCTGGAGTTTCTACTACTTCAGAAGTTACTTCAACTTCTGAATCACATACGTCTGTTGCAATAGCATCTTCAAGTGCATAAAGCTCGTCGCACTCATAAGTTGCATTTTCAGGAACATAAGTAAACTCAGGTGCTGTTGTATCTACAATAGTAACAATACGGCTAACAGTTGTGGTGTTGTTACAGTTGTCTGTTGCTGACCATGAAGTGTTGATGATCTGATTGCAACCATCGAATCCAATACTAGACATTGCTGTCAAAGTAAGGTCTTCGTAGCTAGCACAATTGTCTGACCAAACTGGTACATATTCTGGAATGGCATCACCGCACTCTACTACAAGATCAACTGGAAGCTCTTCTACTGTAGGAGCTACGTTGTCGATCAAAGTAATGATCTGCTGGTACAAGCCTGGCGTAACATTGCCACAGATATCTGAAATGTGGTATGTACGGATAATTTTACCCTGACACTGTCCAGATACACCTTCATCCTCAAATGTGATGATTACGTCATTACAGTTGTCTTGTGCTGTGATAAGAACTGCATCAGAGATCTGATCGCATGGCATTGAAACCTCAATGGTGAATGGATCAACTACCGGAGCTTTAGTATCCTGAACATAGATGCTCTGGTAGAATGTAGATGAATTATCGCACTCGTCTGTCGCAGTCCATACTCTTGTAAATCCACTGTAACATCCGTCTGTCCAAGCCTGAATATCTTCATGTGTATAAGATACTTCTCCACAGTTGTCTGTAGCTGCTGGCTGAATCAACTCGATAGTCTCGTCACACTCGTATGTGTAATAATACTGCTGATCGTAATCAAACATTGGAGCTTCTTCGTCAACTACAGTGATAGTCTGAGCTTGTACAATTGCGTTACCACAATCGTCAACGGCACGGAAGATATACTTCACTATCTTCTCATTTGGACAATTACCTGGGAAGGTCTCTGTTGCAAATGTTACTTCTACTTCTTCATCACATGCATCAGCTGCCAATGGATAAACTACTGCTGGAAGTTCATCCTGACAGTTGATAGTTACATCATATGGGAACTCAACAAAATATGGATTTACAGTATCAATAATAGTTACTACTGTTGTAGCTGTAGTTGAATTGTTGCAATGGTCTGTTGCTGTCCATGTGTATGTGTAGATTGTTGCACAATCAACCATAGCGGTATCAATATCAGATACGATTTCCAACTCTGGATCGCAATTGTCTGAGAACTGAGCTGGCTCAACTCCCCACTGATCACCGCACTCTACAGTCTGATCTGCATCTTCGAATTCAACAACAGGAGCAACTTCATCGATCAAGGTAATGATCTGTGTGAACTCTTCTGATACGTTACCGCAGCCATCATAAGCAAAGTAGTGACGGATAATTTTTCCTGCACAAGCTCCACTTACATGCTCATCATAAGAATCGAATGTGATTTCAGTCTGACAGTTGTCAGTAGCTGTTACATAAATTCCTGCATAATCATCACATGGCAATTCGATTTCGAATTCGCCTGCAATTACTGGTGCAGTTGTATCTGTGATGTAAATCAACTGAACAAAATAGTTCATGTTTGAACACTCATCAGTAGCAATCCACAAACGGTAGAATGCGCTGTCGCAACCTTGCTTCTGACCCAAAGTATCTACATAAGTCAATGACACTTCACCACAATTGTCTGTAGCTGATGGTGTAGTTACCGGAATAACTTCATCACACTCATAAACATAGAATACTTCCTGATCGCCACCAAAAGTTGGTGCAGTGTAATCACGAACTTCAATAACTTGCGTTACTGGCTCTGAAACATTACCACACTCATCTGTTGCGATGAAAGTACGAACGATGTCGTAAGACTGTGGACAATCACCGGCGATAGTATCAACTGATTCTTCGATAGTAACTTCACCACAATTGTCATATGCATAAGCCATGTCGTATGTTGGCACTTCTTCGCAGCTAATCTGGTAGCCATAAGGTACGTACTCAAATCCTGGAGCTGTGGTATCTACTACGTGAACTGTTTGTGACATGGTTGTGTCATTCTCGCAATAGTCTACTCCTACCCATGTGCGGATGATGTCGTAAGACTGTGGACAATTGTCGTCAGTCAATACTACTTCTTCGCTATAAGTAACTGTTACTTCCATTTCGCAATTGTCAACACCATATACTCCGCCATTGTCGAAGTAATTGCCATTCTCCATCTGCCATACTGAAGAACATTCTACAGTCTCATCAGCAGGAACACCTACCAATTCTGGTGCAGTGTGATCCTGAATAGCAATATACTGCTCGGCTGTTACTGAATTTCCGCAATCATCTGTTGCTTTGTAAACTCTGTAATAAACACCCAGACATCCACCTGAATTCAATACTTCGCTCACCAATTCTACTGTTACTTCGCCACAGTTGTCTGTTGCGGTCAACAAGTCTGGTATCTCGTTACATTCAATATGCGCATAGTACTCATAAGCATCAAAAACTGGTGCTGTTGTATCTTCTACATTTATTGTTTGAGTAAATGAAACATAATTGTCGCAGATGTCGTATGAAGACCATGTACGCACAATTGTATAATTACCCGGACAGTTACCATCAACGATTTCCTGAAGGAATTCAACAGTTACAGTCTCGTCGCAATTGTCAGAAACAGTTACATCGGCTGGTGCAGGAACTGCATCGCACTCAACGGTTACTTCAGATAATGGAAGGCCAGAAAGAACTGGAGCCGTGGTGTCGAGAATAGTAATAGTCTGAACGCAACTGCTGCGATTGCCACAAGCATCATCAGCAACCCATGTTCTGGTAAGAATAGTCTCACACTGATCGCCTGCTGCTTCTTCACCAAGATAAAGTACAGTTACATCACCAATACAATTGTCAGTAGCTGTTACGCCTTCTGCAACTGCTGGAATAGCATCAGAACACTCAATAGTCAAACTCTCAGGACAATTGTCGAAAGTTGGAGCAATGGTATCTTCTACTGTGATTATCTGTGCAACAACAGTAGCATGTCCACATGCATCTTCTGCACGATAGAAATTTGTAAACTCAGTGTTAGGACAAGTATTGTTTTCTCCACCTGGCTCACATTCAGCATCAGTGTTTACGTCGCCATGTCCGGCAACAGATGAACCATCTACGAATCCATCGTAAGTGAACCATCCTGATAAACCGTAGTTACCGTTCTTGTTGTTGGCACCTTGACCAACCTGGAAACCAAAATAATAATTGGCTGGCATGTGGTAGATGTACAATACATCACCTGCCAAATCACCTGCTCCTGTTAGAGTGGAGAAGCCGCCTACTAATTCATAATAAGACCAGTTCGTGTAGTGATTTGGTTGTGCGTAACCAAGATCGTCTTTGTAATTTCTACCCATTGAAGACCATGTTGTCCAATCTGCTTTGTTTTCCAACCAAAGATCTACAATGAATTGCTCGTTACTGTTAGATGAGTTTACTACTGTTCCATATATATGCGCGGTGCCATCATTGAATTGATCAAAGTGACCACCGTTGCTATCAAACACAAAGTTCGCTGTAGTAACCTGACTGTTGGATGCCAATACGGGCAACCAAAGTGACCAGTCTGCTCCAGGACCAACTGCTGTTGAAAGATCACACTCTTCAGAGATGTTGCCAGTCTCGCTGGTAAATACTTCAACTTCTGCCTCACCTGAACATGCATCAAGAGCAGTTGCAGCTGATGGAGCTGGAACGTCTTCCAAACACTGAACATTGATTGGTGTTTCAACTCCAGAAATTACCGGACCTACTGTGTCTAACAAAGTGATAATCTGTGTGCACATTTCAACCTGATCACCGAAAGAAATGGTCCATGTTCTGGTAACAGTACCACCACAAGGGCCATTAGCTTCGTAAGAATCGATATGCGTAATGATCAATTCGATATCACCAGGATATTGAATTTCTACAACAGGCATTCCAGTAAGGTACAGGTCTGACAAATCAGAACCACACTCTAAAGTAATGTCAGAAGCGCAAGAAATAAGTTCAAATACTGTACAACCTTCTTTACTGAAGTCGATTGAAGAAATGTCGAAACAACCTTCGTTCTCTACTACAGAGATATCAGAAACGTTTTCGCCAACTTCAATACCACTTACTTCACCGTCGTAAGAAATACCGCAGATGCGATAGTTTCCAATAGCGTATGAGCTAAGATCGAAACTACCTGTAGCATTCAATTCTAAAATATTTCCATCTGCATCAACCAAAGCAAATACATAAGTATCACCAGTTGCTGTAGAATTGGTATAAACCTGAACCAGGTCTGCATTGTCGTCATTTACACAAAGTGGAAGAACTATATCATCAGCAATTGAAAGCGTACCCGCCTGGCAATTGAAGATAGAAAAACTTTGTGATTTAATAAATACTCCACTGTCTAAGTTGCTGTCATTTACATCTGCAATAGCAAATTTGAAGTGATAAGACTCACCTGGAACTACTGCAACTTCTGCAGTAAGAATAACTGTGAACCCGTCATATTGGATGGTAAGGCCGCCGGCATTATTCTGGTATAATGCAGAATAAAGCAAAGAAACACAATTAGAAGGGCTACCCTGAGAACCTGAGCTACCATTATTAATCGTGTTAACAGAAACGGGAAGTGAAGTAGACGGAACCAATGCAACGTTCTGTCCGTTGTAATTTCCACCTGCTGGCTTTGGGCCATTTACGAAGAAACCGAATACGTCATTGAATTGAGAACATACATACTCATTGTATTCTTCAGAACCAAATACATACTGAACTGTGATAAAATCGCTTTCAGCGATAAAATCAAATTCAAGTCTGCAAGCATCCTGAATGGATCCGCTAACCAAAGTACTCAAATCAGCATCACCATTATAAGTGGATGGCTGATTAAAAGTTAAATTGCCAATATTGTTAGGACCAATTGCGTCAATTGCTCTTCCTGAAGTAAGAACAATACCGTCATTCAATCCAACATTGGTTGTAACTCCATTTGAAAAAATCCCTGTTCCGCCAGGACCGCAGTCCAGAACGACGTTGGATACAGTAACACCAGAACCCACGATTGCATTTGCAAGATCTTGAGCCGAGGCAGCGCTGTTTACGTTTAACTGAGCTTCGCTAAGGAATGGTAAAAAGCAAATCACTCCTAGTACAAAACTTCTTAAGTGGTTATAAAAATGTTTCATTTTGAAAAAAGTTAGGTAAGAATTTAGTTTTTTGATTAATTTAATAGTGGGGTTGCTGTGGTCTGACTGTTCAGCAAATTATTCCACTGAGAAACTGTCCATCCGGGATGAACATTAGTGTCCAGATAAAGAACTGCCTTGTTCTGGCTGTAATTCGGCCTGAAGAAGAACCCGTCAAAAGACTTCGAGCTGAAGTACTGTATGGCTTGTTGTTCTGTTTGAAATCCAAAAGCACTTAAGCTAATCTGATAGCTGGTAGCCAATGGTACATTAGTAGGTAACTGCACCACTCCATTGGCGTTGAGAACAGCCGCTGGTTTGGTTTGAGCAGACATCTCAGTTGTGCTGAATAGCGCAACAAAGAGCAAAGCAACAAACAGGGGTAGTTTCCTACCCTTCGAATCTGAAATGATTTGTTTTTTCATTTTGATTGTGTTTAAGTAAAATAATTGATTAATAAATTCCGATTGTATTTGAGCAACCGATACTTTCTCAACTGAGAATAGCATTCGGTATGAGAATATTAAAACACTATATATAGAAGGCGAAATGAAAGTCAGTACATCAGAGATGATGCGACTTGCGGGCAAACTTTGAAAGTAGTCCAACGGGAGGACATGAGAAAACACTGTAGAATGTTTCATTTCAAATAATTTAATAAACCTGTTAATAAGTGAGTAACGGTTCCCCGTGTAGACAATACGTAAATAGTTCCTGTTTTCTGTCGACAAATATACATTCCTTTTCGACCAATGCAAGTATTTAGCCCATTAATTTAACAAAATAAATTTACCCCAATTGATTTTCAGCCCGTTAGAGATTAAAAAAAATGACCAAATCCGAATATTTATAAAGAATTTTTCCTGAAACCAGATGCAATATTGGAATAGAACGAGCAAAAAATATGTGAATAATACATATTCGTTTATCACATTTACAGCAAAGAAGAGCAAATTATTCCCATGCAATAACCCTTTAAGCATTGAGAAATTCCAAAATCTGGAATTTTCCTGAGATTATTTTCGAATTCAGAAAATTCATTTTAGTTAGGCATACAATCAAACAAGGTCTGCATATTAAATTGTACAATCTGCGGTCTCTTTTTTGATCCGGGAAACGAAAGGGTCCTTTTAAGAAATTTATTATCGACCTGTTTTTTTTAGATGTAATAATAAAGAGTGCTCAGATTAAATTAAAGTAAAGGCAAAGTTGACATTGTAACCCACGCTTATTATAGTATCCATTTGATGAAAATTAGATTTTATGGACTTAATTTGCGCCATAAATGAAAAAAATGGCACCTGCAATATCCCTGTTATCCGCTATACCCATGCGCAAAGAACCTTCCGACCGCAGTGAAATGGTAAATCAGGTATTGTTTGGAGAAACCATGGAAATTCTCGATCAGAATGAAAAGTGGTTTCTTGCCAAACTTCAGCACGACAATTATGAAGGCTGGCTGGACAAAAAGCAGGTAGCATTTGTTGAAGGCTTTTTGCCAAATCCGCAAGTCGTAAAAGAAAATTTGTCTGTGATACGCAATTATGAAGGTATGCCACAGATTCTCGGGGCCGGCAGTCTGGTTGAGCCCATTGAGGAGAATAAATTCCGCATTGGTCCATTGGAATATTTGGTACTGGGTGGTAACGACATTACACTACCAAAGCCTGACATCAAGGCTTCGGCTTCAATGTTTTTCGGAACACCTTACTTATGGGGAGGTCGCACATTGTTTGGAATGGATTGTTCCGGATTTACCCAAATTGCTTTTCGTCTGGCTGGCAAATCAATTTCGAGGGATGCCTCTCAGCAAGCTCTGCAAGGTTCAGATGTGACCTTTGTTGAAGAAAGCAGAACGGGAGACCTGGCATTCTTCGACAATTCCGAAGGGAAAATAACCCACGTAGGGATTGTGCTCGAACATGCCGGAAGTGACAAGCGCAGTATTATCCATTGCAGTGGTCAGGTTCGTATTGACGCTTTCGACCATCAGGGAATCTACCATGCACAGTCATTATCATACACCCATAATCTGAGACTGATTAAAAGACTTTGATTAATTCTTGGATTGTAACGGAAATATGATCATTTTCGAAGCGGTATTCAACCCTTAAAATTATTTATCATGCCTATTAGAATTAAACGAGACGAAGATCAAGGATCCTATAACCCCAGAACCGGAGGCGGCGGCGGAGGTGGCGGTGGTGGTGGACTAATTCAATTCCTTCCTATGCTGCTAGGCTTGTTTGGCAGAAATCCAAAAATGCTGATTCTGGTGGCAATCGTTGGCGGAATCATTTATATGATGGGTGGCAAGGGTTGTTCCGGTGTCACGGACCCTTCTCAAGCCAATAGTTCTGCATTTAGCACCGGGGCTGATTTTGACATAAAAAAGTACTCTGCGACGGAAATCTACGAACCATTATCAAACAACAAGTCCAATCCGATCGCGGAGCGGGTTTCTCTCGAAAAATTTGCACCCAACAGAAAAAATCAGGGTCAACAGGGATCCTGTGTGGCATGGGCTTCTGCCTACGCAGCAAGAAGTATCATGCAAGCCCGTGAAACAGGTGCAGACCCCAATCAATCGACTTTTTCACCTTCTTTTCTTTATAATCAGATAGCTCTTGAAGGCTGTCAGGGTTCTTATCTTGCTGAGGCGCTTAAAGTAATGCAATCAAAAGGTCTGGCCCCTTTTAACGATATGCCTTATACAGACCAGGATTGCAGCGCTAAACCCACTCAATTCCAACTTCAGAAGGCAACAGATTTCAAAATCGATGGCTACCAGAGATTAACGGGAGGTCGGAATGGTGAAGATGCTACCAAAGTAAATATGCTGGCCATGAAACAAAATATTGCGCAAGGAGCGCCTGTAATAATTGGTATGATGGTGGGCGGCACCTTTATGCAAAATATGATGGGTCAGGAAATGTGGCAATCAACCGATGCGGACAGACAGATGTCGGGTTTTGGTGGTCATGCAATGTGCGTAATTGGTTATGACGATTACAAGTTTGCCCAAAATATGGGTGGCTTTCAAATCATGAATTCATGGGGAACCGAATGGGGTAAAAACGGAATGGGCTGGGTGAGCTACGATGATTTCGAATATTTTGCCAAAGAAGCTTATGGCGTTTATCCAATGGGAGATGCAGCAGCCATTAAAACATCCATTCTCAATGCGCAATTGGGAGTAGTGGCCAACGCCAATGGCGAAAATATCGCATTGCAGCAAACCAGTAATTTCAATTTTACCACTGCAAGAAAACTCAATAAAAATGAAGAGTTTAAAATTGAAGTAGTCAATAATATTGAATGTTATGTGTATGTATTTGGAATGGAAACGGATGGATCTACCTATCGCCTATTCCCCTACACCGAAAAACATTCGCCCTATTGCGGAATTACAGGAAGAAGACTCTTTCCCAGAGATTATTCCATGTATCCTGATGAAGTTGGCAATGCTGATTATTTCGCTATTATCGTAAGTAAGACAGCTTTGGATTATGATGAGTTTGACAAAAAACTCGACAGTGCTCCGGGTTCGACCTATGGCCAGAAAGTGGCTTCAGTAGTGGGAAGTATGAATGGCGTTCAAATGCAGGCCGGAAAAAACATTTCACTTACGGCAGATCTCAATAGTGTAAATATGATTGGAGCGGTGATTGAAGTAACGAAGTAAAATTGAATTTAAATATTTAGGGAAATGGCACTGAAGTATCAGTGCCATTTTTTTATTCTATACAATTTCAAAAAATTCTAAAAATTAACTTATGGAATTTTAGATATAACACACTCATAAGGATATAAAACCAATAAAATACCATATGAAAAATCCTTTACTTCTTATAACCTGCATTCTTTTCCTATTTAATAGAAATGTTAATGCACAGGGTGGGCTCTTAGATCCGTCCTTTGGAACACAGGGTATCATTGCCAATGAAATCTACCCGTCATCTGTTCTTAAAACGGGGATTCTGGCCACCTCCGATCGGATATATACCGTTATGCAAGGCATAAATGAAAGTCCAATGGTTGTGTATGTGAGATGCTACAATACCGATGGAACAATAGATAACACATTCGGTTTAGGTGGTACGCTGACTATCGAAGATTTCAGCGGAACAGGGGCCGTACTGAATAACGAGCAAACGAAAATTTACATTACAGGAAGGAATTCTTTAGCACAATCCGGTGTAATGGAAGTGGACCTCAGCACTGAGATTTACAATATGAATTTCTTTCCCACAGAAGCTGACTATAGCGATATAATGTATTACATAACCATTTCAGATAATAATGAGGTTTTCGTTGGTGGATACCATCTTAACAATCTGATAAGCGGTGGCGCTCTTCGGGTAGTCAAGTATGATGCAAACTTAAATGTGGACGCTTCTTTTGGTATAGACGGAGTCGTAACATTCCCTGAAATTGAAGGAATGAATGGCACGGCTTATCATCTTGCGGATATTGAAGCAGATCATTTGGGCAATGTTTTTCTTTTGGGTAAATTAGACGATACGCACAAAATTTTCAAATTATCGGCATCAGGAGAAGTTGATGAGTCATTCTCAGAGCCATTAGAATTAGCCCCTTTTACATATTTCAGCGATCTGATTATCGCACCAAATAATCAACTCATCATCTGCCCAAGTGTAATTTCTACTCAGTACATCATAAGAATGGACAACGATGGAAGTATCGACAGCAACTTTGCCAATGCAGGTGTTTTTCAAATGGATTCCCCAATTTCAGATTATCTGATTTATTGGAGAAGGCTGCTCGTAGAATCTGATGGTAGCATAGTTGCCGTGGGAAGTTACCAGTCATATACAACCAATAGTTATGAAGGAAAATGTTTGCTCAAACTCGATCCGGCAGGCTCAGTTGTTCCTGAATTCGGTCTAACTTTCAATGACTTTAATTACGATTGCGGTTACAACTTTTCACTCAACGACAACTCTGCATCTTTTCAGCCAGATGGCAAGATTTTGAGCATTGATTTTGGGGTTTGTTACGATACTGAAACAACGGTACACTACGACAATGTAACCTCAAGATTTAACACAGACAATACTTCATCCATAAATGAAAACAAAGAGACTGATTTTCTTGTTTTTCCCAATCCGGCCAGCGACTTTATCAATATTCAGTTGAAGAATGTATCAAACAACAGCACTACAGAGATTTACATAACCAATATCAACGGGAAAGTAGTGTGGAAATCAAAAGCGAATTATTCATCAAACAGTTTATTGCAATTAGATACATCGCTATTTCCATCCGGAGTTTATTCGGTGGTTGCCATCGGGCAAAATAAAAATACGGCATCCAGATTTGTCATAACGAATTAAAAAAGTAGCTACAACCGCAGTATCGTCATAACAGAAGCATTAAAGTTGTGCCGTGTATAACTTGTATATCAGCCCTGGCGTGCAGATTTAAGAAGTTTATTTGATCGCCGGGGGTACTTATTCTAAATTAAGTTTTGAAGAATGCGTTCACCTGCAAAAAAAATCTACTGAAATTCATCAGCAAATCTTATTGCACCATGGGTACCGGATAATAGTGAACAGCATTGCTCTATTTTGGTTATTCAAAAAATAATTTATTATCGGATGATTTCAACCAGTTGTCAACCGGATTTTAGAATTGGTTACCACCGCAGAAATAATCAAAACCATTCCGAATACAGATAACCATCCCACCTGCTCATCAAAAATGAAGTAGCCAATAACAAGAGAGAACAAAGCGCCGAAATAATTCCATGGCGTGACTTTACTGGCAGCCTGACTGTGCAATGCTCTTGTAGTAAAATATTGTGCTATCTGAGCTGTGATTCCCATTCCCAAAAGAAATAACCAATCCATTCCATGGGGTGTTTTCCAGTCGAACAAACAGGCGATGCCGGTAATTGGAATGGCCACCATGGGAAAGTACATTACTATGGTAATGGGATGATCAGTGTCGCGGCATCTGATTACCGCATTGTAAGCCAGGCCCGCGATAGCAGATGCCAACACACCCATTGAAAGCCAGAATACACTCACACGACTGTCGAATCCTTTAATACAAATAGCACCCATAAATGCCACTGCAAATAAAATCCAGCGCACAGGATTCACTTTTTGCTGGTTGATCCAGATACCAAAAAGTACTGTGAATATCGGCGACAGATATTGTATGGTGCTTGCACTCGCCAAAGGCATGTGTTTGATGGTGGAAAGAAAAATAGTCAAGGCCACTAAACCGGTAAACCCTCTTATGAGAAGCCACTTTCTGTTGTTGCCCAGAATAGGAATATTTTCTTTTCGGATAAACCAAAATGAAATAGAAAATGAAATGATGGATCTGAAAAAAACAAGTTCATGAGCACCAATATTTGGTAAGGACTTGGCACAAGCATTCATCAATGCGAAGCAGAAAACTGCAAAAACCATGTACTGAATTCCCTTTGCGGGAGTAATTGCTTCCATTAACGGCAAAGATGATATAAGATGCTCCAGGCAAAATGAAAAGAGGCGATAATTTATCGCCTCTTGTTTGTTATTTAACTGAATGATTCATTCCATGCAATTTTACTCAATGGGAGCAATTAACCACGTGATAATTTCAGATGGACTTTTTACTGTAGTTGGATCGTTAGCATATACTTCGTAGCCTGGAAATCTTGGTTTATACTTCTTCGTGACAGCTTCCATAAAAGACTGCCAGGCTGGACCCGTACCTTCATAAGGACCATAAAATACAAATTTGGCAGCCTTACCAGCCGGAACTTTTCCGTACGACATTCCTTCGGGGGCTTTCATTTCAGCGGCTATAGGCAATGCTATTTCAAGGTCCATAATATGGGTTGTGTAATCGAAACTATGACCTATCGAGAAAGGCATTCCAGCCATTTTATCCATTCCACCAATGGCCTTGCCAAGCGCTCCATAAGTTGTTTCAAACAAAGCTGCATTCACATCGGCTTCTTTGATAGAAGGAAATCTTTTTCCCAGATAATGCATGTCGGTAATATCGATCACTTCGAAATCAACTGCTTTAGCAGCCTTTGGAGCTTTCTCGGAAATCTCCTTTATGGCCGCCAATCCGGCCACATAATCCTTCTCCAATGAGGCCTGAAAATTCATCAATTTGGCCATGCCTCTCATCATAAACGGCATTTCGCTGCTCTCCATGTTCCAGGTAACTTTCGAGCCCTCGCCATCGGGCTTGATAATAAATGAAGCATAGTTGGCATCATCGCCAAAATCTTTGAATTTAAGCTCACTCTTCACGAGTTCGTCCTGCTTTAATTCAACAATTTTCTGCGTTCCTGATCCAACCTCTTCATTGCCCTCCCACGACATGGCATGGCCCATGGTCATTGGCTCGCCGGTAAAGGCGTATTTGGCATTGGGATCCTTTTTGGCCCATGGACTCCATTGCGACCATTTGTTAAAATCAGATACCAAATCGAATACTGTTTCTGGTGAAGCCTGAACGGTAATGGTTTGCGACACGTTCATGTTCTTTGGTCCGGCGCCGCATAAAATCAGGTAGAGACCTACAGTGGCCAACACAAAGAAGGCCAGATACTTTAAAAATTTCATTGGTTAATTGGTTTTGGTGATGGCGCAAATGTAATAGATATTTGAACACATAATATAAGGTTTTCGACTTACAACTTTAGCCCTCAGCACCAATGCTCAAAATAGCCTGGCACCCCAACTACAAACACAATTTACCATCCGGGCATCGGTTTCCTATGGAAAAATATGAGTTGATTCCTGAGCAATTGCTGTATGAGAATACAATCAGCGAAGAAAACCTCCATGTACCAGGAATGATCACAAATGAAATTCTGTCTCTTGTTCATTCGGCAGAATACATAGAGAAATTAGACAGCCTCAATTTAAGCCCGCCAGAAATCAGAAAAACCGGCTTTCCACTTTCTCAGGAATTAATTGATCGCGAAAAAACCATTATGCAGGGCACTTTGGACTGCGCCCTTTTTGCATTGGAAAACGGTGTTTCCATCAATGTGGCAGGTGGAACCCACCATGCCTTTGCCGATCGCGGTGAAGGCTTTTGTTTATACAACGATATTGCAATAGCCAGCCAATATCTTATTCATCAAAAACTAGCCAGCCAAATACTTGTGGTTGATCTGGATGTCCATCAGGGAAACGGCACAGCTTCTATTTTCAGAAACAATAAGAATGTATCTACATTTTCAATGCATGGAAGACACAATTATCCATTGCGCAAAGAGAAGAGCGATCTTGACATCGAACTTGAAGATGGAACGGATGATTCTACCTACATAGATTTGCTGGAAAAGAATTTCTTCAATCTGTTAAGCAACGTTTCGCCTGATTTTGTTTTCTTCCAGAGTGGTGTAGACATATTATCGACGGATAAATTGGGAAGACTCAAAGTGAGCCGTGAAGGCTGTAAAAAAAGAGATCAAATGATTGTTGAAGGTTGTTATAAATCGAAAACTCCTCTTTGTATCTCTATGGGCGGCGGCTACAGCGAAAAAATAACTGATATAGTTGAGGCGCATTGCAATACTTTTCGATTGGCTCAGGAAATCTTTTTTTAATTTTAAGTCAGTGCAATAAAAATGATGTTTATATGTTCGAACACACGCTAAATCTTATTCCAGTTTTATGAATTTGAAAAAAAATGCCTTACTGACTTTTATTCTATTGATAAGCCTGCTTGCGGGTGCTCAGAAATTTACAGTAAGTGGATTTATCTATGAAAAAGGCAGTAAGGAAACGATGCCCGGGGCCGTTGTTTTCAGTGAGGCCCTGAACATAGGAACTACCAGTAACGATTTCGGGTTTTACTCCATCACACTCCCTGCAGGTAATACTAAACTCATTTATCAATTGGTAGGTTATAAAGCCGTGGAGCAAGCCATTGACCTAAAGAGTAATATGGTGATTCATATTGATCTGGAAAACGAAAGCACTACCTCTGAAGTTGTAATTTCTGCTGAAAAAAAGGAAAAGATCAGTGAGGATTCCAGAATGAGTACCATTGAAATTCCCATAGATCAAATCAAAAATATTCCGGCTCTGCTCGGTGAAAAGGATGTACTCAAGGTAATTCAACTCATGCCTGGTGTGCAGAAAGGAAGTGAAGGCAGCAGTGGATTTTATGTTCGTGGTGGTGGTCCGGATCAAAACCTGATCATTCTGGATGATGCCACGGTGTACAATGCCAATCACCTTTTTGGTTTCTTTTCTATTTTTAATGGCGATGCTTTGAAAAGTGTTGAACTCACCAAAGGAGGTTTTCCGGCGCGCTATGGTGGCAGACTTTCGAGTGTATTGGAAATGCGCATGAAAGACGGCAACAAGGAAAAACTCAAAGGTGAAGTAGGAATTGGTCTTATTTCCAGTCGTTTTACAATCGAAGCTCCCATCAAAAAGGGCAAGAGTTCTATTCTGATTTCCGGAAGAAGAACTTATATCGATCTGCTCATCTATCCATTTCTTCCTGCTGACGCAAAAAGCGGATACTTCTTTTATGATTTCAATGCAAAATACAACACTGTTATTGATGACAAGAACCGCTTATTCGTATCAGGATATTTCGGAAAAGACAAGTTTTACTTCAAACCACAATCAAATTATGAAGAGTTAAAAGGATCATTTCAATGGGGAAATGCGACATCTACTGTCCGATGGAATCACATCTTTTCGGATAAGGTTTTTGCAAATACTTCTTTGATATTTACCGATTATAAACTTGGAATTAATTTTAAAGAATCAAACACACAGCCAGGCGACAGCTACTCTTTCGAATTGAAGTACCGATCAGGTATTCAGGATTGGGGAGCCAAGTATGATGTAGATTACCATCCTAATCCCAATCACTACATCAGAATGGGGGCATCGGCTATATACCACCAATTCAAACCAAGTGCTGTAGTGATAAAGAGCAGTGACGAATTTGAAAACCAAACAAGTGTAAAAACAATCAGGTCATACGAAAATGGAATATACATAGAAGATGACTGGACCATGACCAACAAACTCAAAGTGAATATTGGATTGAGAGTTAGTCATTACAACAACGACAAAAAAAACTATTTCAAACCTGAACCAAGAATTTCTGCGCGTTATTTATTAGGAAATGACGTCGCAGTAAAGGCAAGTTTTGCCACAATGAATCAATACATCCACTTGTTGTCGAATACCGGCACCGGACTCCCAACAGACCTTTGGGTGCCAGCAACTGCGCGCATTAAGCCACAAAATTCAAAACAATTTGCAGGAGGAATTGTAAAAGATTTTTCCGAAAAAAACTTCACTTTAAGTATTGAAGGCTATTACAAAAAAATGAATAATATTATTAGTTATAAAGAAGGTGCAAGCTTTTTATTGGTCGATGATTTTGAAGGTGCCGAGGAGATTAATTGGGAAGATAACGTTACCGACGGAAAAGGAAAAAGCTACGGCGCTGAATTGCTCATTCAACGCAAATTTGGTAAACTCACCGGCTGGATTGGTTATACACTGTCTTGGACCAAACTGAAATTTGATAAATTGAACAATGGTCAGGAATATTTCGCCCGATATGACAGAAGACATGATATTTCGTTGGTAGGAATTTATAAAATCAGGGATAACATTACTTTATCTTCCACTTGGGTTTATGGAACAGGTCAGGCCATTTCCTTGCCATTGGCCACTTTTCAAACGGATCCAAGTACACCTTCCTTTGGTCAGGACCAAAGTGGATTAAACAATTTCATCTATAATCCTACGGGTGAGTTTTATCAAGGTAAAAACGGATTCAGAATGGCTGCCTACCACAGAATGGATATTGGCGTACAATTTTCAAAACAACTCAAAAGATGTGAACGTGTTTTTGAATTGAGTTTTTACAACTTATACAACAGAAAAAATCCATTCTATTACTTCATTGATTCGAATGGAAGCCGAAACAAACTCAAGCAAGTTTCTCTCTTCCCTGTTCTTCCTTCTGTATCCTGGACTTTTAAATTTTAATAGCATGAAAAAAAATTCCTATATTCTATTAGTGATAGCCATAAGCATATTGGCTTCCTGTACAACAGACTCTGATATTAAGGTGCCTGAAGTAGAACCTGAAGTTGTTGTTTCATGCTTTATTTCCCCTCAGGATGATACACTAAAGGCCTTTGTAAGGCTTACAGATCCTTTATTCGGATCAAATCAGGTTAACGGCAATGAATTGGTTGAAGGTGCCACTATAAAAATTAAAAATGGGGTTTCAGAAGCCATTTTTACATTGAATTCAGAGAAAGAACGATATGAACTTGTTGCATCTGATTTTCCTATCAACAGCGGTGCCACCTACCAACTGGAAGTGAGTGTACCGGGATATGATTTGTGCTCGGCGTCGACGACAGTTCCATCTAATTCTCCGGTTTTTAATTTCGCGGAACTGATTCAATTGGATACACTAATTGATAACGAGGGCTCCAGTCCGAATGGCAATTTCAAATTTAAGTGGAATGATCCTTTGGGACAAACCAACTACTACAGACTGGTTATTTCACAAAAGAATAGATTTCAGGTTGAACCTGGTGTATTCGAAGAATATTATTCCAGTATCTGGGATGAGCTGATAGATGATACAAACAAGGATGGCGAAGAAATTTCTAAGGAACCCAATGTGTTCGTTTTCCTGAATAACGGTTCGGGCAATACAGATCCATTTAATTTTTATTGCTATTTATTGAACACTGATGAGGCTTATTTCAGATACCACTATTCCGTAAGGAATATACAACCCGGAAATCCATTTGCAGAACCCTCCATTATTTACGACAATATAAATAACGGTTTGGGTGCATTCGGCTCTTCGAATGGTTCTCTCTCCATTATTGAATATTGAAAGATTAACAACAACCTCCGCCATCGTAATGCCAGGTAGACTCGCTGACAAATATGTCGCTTCTACCCAGCGATGACAATGCTCCCGCAGTTTTATCGCAGACTGCCAGTGGTTGATTATTCATCAGCACATGGCCTTTATGGTCATCGAAATATGTTTCTGATCCAAAATAGATGGCGGCTTTTCCTGTAAAAACACAAGCACCATCAGCAGGCATTGGATCTTTAATAGCACATACTTCTACACTTTCAATAAAGATATTTTTATCCGTAGCATAATGTTGCGGATCCAAAATTCTATAAGGTCTTTTGGCTCGCACTTCGATTGTTCCAAATCCTGTTTCAATAAGAAGCTGAAGATAATCTTTTAATGGAATGGCTCCACTGAGACAAAGAGCTCTGAGTCTGTCGTCCTTCAGCAAAGCATCGGGCATAATGTCATCGCAGATTGGATCGCTCAATACAAGTCTGCCATTGGGCTTGAGTACCCTGTACATTTCGCTCAATGCCTTTTTCAAATCATCGACTTTAAAAATATTGAAAAGGCAATTCTGCGCGGCCACATCAATGGTAGAATCTTCAACCGGCAAATTCAAAGCATCGCCTTTTCTAAGGTCTACAAATTCTGACTTGAACCAGCTATTCAATTTTTCGGCTTCTCCGAAATTCTCTTTGGATGCATTCAGCATTTCATCTACTACATCTACTCCAATTACTCCTCCTTTTTTTCTGCTGAAATAAGAAAACTGCAGCAACTCCATTCCTCCACCAACTCCAACATAAAGTATGGATGGATTATTTACCAAATCACGTGGATGAACTGTACTTCCGCAGCCATAATTCATGCGCTGCATGATGACAGGAATGTCCAGTCCCGGCAATTGCCATATTGGTGTGGTGGTGCAGCACAAGCCTACATCTGGCGTAAGCGCTGCATCACGATAGAGGTCCTTGGTGGCGTCGAGGTATGAGCCCATAACTATTGAAATTTAAAAAATCAGAGTCTTTTGATTAATTCGATATAAAGGTCAGAAAGATGAACTTCTGCTTTTCTGGCTACTGCGATGATTTCTTCCACAGTTACCGGTTGTAGGTTGTTCGGGTCGCAATTGTCTGTGAGCACAGAAATACAACAACATGGCAATGACATGTGATTGCACGCAATTACTTCCGGAACTGTGCTCATTCCAACGGCATCGGCACCGAGCATTTTCAGCATTCTATATTCTGCTCTGGTTTCCAGATTGGGGCCTTGAACAGAAGCATAAACTCCTTCGTGAAGGGTTATTTTTTTCTCCGCTGCAATGTCCTTAAGTAAATCATTCAACCGAATGGAATAAGGCCTCGACATATCCGGGAATCTTGGTCCCAATTCGTCGATATTCGATCCGCGAAGGGGATTGTCGGGCTGCAGGTTGATGTGGTCATCGATCATCATCAAAGTACCTTTCTGAAAATCCAGATTAACCGCACCGGCAGCATTCGACAACAAGGCATATTTCACACCCAACATTTTCATTACCCTGATGGGCATAATTACTTCTTCGATGCTATGTCCTTCGTAGTAGTGAAATCTTCCCTGAAAGGCAATTACCTTTTTGCCTGAAAGCGTTCCGTAAATCAATTTGCCAAAGTGAAATTCGACTGTTGCAATTGGGAAATTTGGAATGACATTGTAGCTGAATTCTTTTTCAACTTCAATGTGTCTGGCAAGATCACCAAGACCTGTTCCCAACACAATTCCTATCTCAGGCTCTGTAATGCCTTTTTCTTTCAGCCATTCGACTGTATATAATAAAGTATCGTACATAATTTTTCTATTTATTAATTTTAATAAGTTCGGCGTAAGACTCGGGCAAATCAGTCAATTCGTCCACATCATTCAATGTGGCTAAAGTTATAAAAGACAGGCCGGCCTTTCGCGCAGCAATGATAGAGCATTCCATCAATTGACCGGTGCTCCAGGGCATATTTTCCAATAAAGAATGGTGTAAAGCTGCCATGCCAATGAGGTAATAGCCGCCGTCAAAAGCCGGACCGATTACAACCTCTGCTTTCTCCAATAAACCGAAAGAATTCTCCAGCACTGAGGCAGTCAAATCAGGACAATCTGTTCCTATCATCACCACTCTATTGTAGCCTTGTTGGAATATTGTCTCAAAGGCGTGACTCATTCTTTCTCCAAGATCATTTCCTTTCTGAATATCCTGTTTAAAGGAAGGTGGCAATTGAAAATTTGTATTCTCTGACCAGAAAACAAAAGTGTCTGCACTTTCAGTAACCGCATTAGAAAGTGTGTGTGCCAATAATTTTTCATAAATGATGAGGGCATTCTCCTCTCCCACTCCGGCGGCCAATCGGGTCTTGACTTTACCCAACAAAGGAGGACGCGCCATAATAATGAGTGCGCTTTTTTTACTCATATATTTTATCTCCTTTGTACAACCACTTGCCCCACTTCTTGCTGTAGGCATGCACCTGAGAAGTAGTTCCATTCTCATTTACCACAGCATTGCCATTGTTGACCCAATCGAATATTCCACCCCAAAGGTTGTACACATGCACAAAGCCTTTGGCAGCTATTTTCTCTGCTATCTTTCCGCTGCGGTAGCCCACAGAACAATACACCACAATTTTTTTTGACAGATCAATTGATTCCAGTACTTCCATTTTAGGATGGTTATATCCAATCCATATAGCACCAGGCAAATGCGAAACATTGTATTCTGCCCACTCGCGTGAGTCGAGAATTACATAAGTAGAGTCTATCTGATTGCTATGAATGACAGGTATTTTATCGGATGCCATTTCATCGGCCATCTCACTGAATGTTCTCTGGCCACAGGCCATAAGGCAGCAGCAGGTTAAAATGTAAAATACACCCAGTAATTTCATGTTATTTCGTTTAGGCAGTAGTACCCTGACAACTCGAACCCGAGCCGGCAGTGCAACCATAGCAATGCTGCGAAACTACGACATTTCTTTTATTCCATTCATCTAATGAAAAATCGCTTAGATGTTGGCCCTTGGTGGCAAGTTTCAAATCCAGCATCTGATTGAAATCGCAATCGTATAAATGACCGTCCCAACTTACGCTGAGTGTATTTCTGCACATCAGCCCATCTACTGTGGATGGATTAAAAGCAGAAATCAATGTCTCCATATAATCTTCGTAATTATCGCTGGCAATGAGATAATCCAGAAACCTGGAAATGGGCATATTAGTAATGGCCAGAAGATTGTTGAAATGAATGCCTTGCTCTGACAGGAGTGAGTTCTTAAAGTCTCGCTCCAGGCCTGCTTGATTGGTTGGTAAAAATGCTCCTGAAGGATTGTACACCAAATCGAGTTTCAGGTTAGAATCTGGCATTCCATACCCCACTGCATTCAACATTTTTAATGCTTGTATGGATTTTTCGAATACGCCATCGCCGCGTTGTTTGTCTGTTTTTTCTTTTTGAAAAAAAGGCAGGGAAGAAACAACATGTATTTTGTGACTGGCGAAAAACTCAGGCAAATCATGGTACTTTTTATTCGCCAGGATAATAGTCAGGTTGCATCGGACAATAAAGTCTTTGATACCTATTCTGGATGCCTCATCTACAAACCACCTGAAATCCGGGTTCATCTCTGGCGCTCCGCCGGTAAGATCCAGGGTAGTTGCGCCTGATTCGGCAATTTTATCCAGGCACAATTGCATGGTTTCGCGCGTCATTATTTCCTGGCGATCAGGGCCCGCATCCACATGGCAATGCTGGCAAACCTGGTTGCACATATAGCCTAAATTTACCTGAAAAATATCAAGCCTGGCCGGCTGTAATGGCGATCTTCCAATTGAATCCAGCTTTTTTTGAAAGCGCGGAAATTCGCCACTTTGGAAAATACCGTTATTGAGAAACTCAATTTGCTTTCCGGTATTGGCAAGTTCGTTGTTTCTCGCGTGCAGTGATTTTATCATTCCAGTTGAATTACATCGACAATTTCTCTACCTTGTTCATCATCTGTACTCCGTGTACCAGACTTGAACCTCCCCGAATGGCCGCGGTAACATGTATGGCTTCCATCATTTGTTCGTTGGATACGCCCTTTTGCAAACAATCTGTTGCGTAGGCATCAATGCAATATGGGCATTGCACAGCATGAGCAACTGCAAGGGCAATAATCGATTTTTCTCTGGCGGTCAATGCGCCTTCGGCAAATACATCGCCATACCAGGAAAAGAACTTATCTGCTAAATCTTTGTCCCAGTCGGCAATATTGCCAAATTTCTTCAGGTCTTTGGGGTTGTAATAGGTTTGCTCCATATTGAAATTTTATATCAGGCAATATTACTAAGTAAAGCAAAAAAAGAAGCCCTTCAATTGTAACAATATCATAACATTCTAATGGGAATATCCTGGTGGAAGTATAAACCCAAACACAATACTGACTGCTTATTACATTGCAGATCAATGTATAATTTGATTATCGCCGACACAATAATTATTTTTTAATTGGCGTTCATCGTCTGAATCTAAACCTCCACAAATTATGACCACGACCAAACTTTTGTTCTGTGCTTCATTTTTACTCTGTTCTTCAGCGTTCTCACAAAATGTAGATGTAGTAATTCACTTTCCCAAAGGAAGTGCTGAAATTGAACCAAAAAGTTTTTTGGAACTTCAATATTGGGCACTTGAACATGCTCATTTGAACCAAAAACAAATTCTACTTCGGGGGCATACAGATAAAGACGCCGATTCTGATTACAACCAAAAACTTAGTACGCAGCGAAATGAAGCTGTGAAAGCCGTTTTGACAGAAAGCGGCTATTACATGGTAGAGCTTCAATCGTACGGTGAAGATTGGCCGATCTGCTTATCCGACAATGAGGATTGTATGCGCTACAACCGCCGTGTTGAAGTTTTGCTCATGGATGAAGTATCGGAAGAAGTGATTTACGATACACATAAGGTTGCACCTGAAGTCAGTTTTGTGCAAATAGAAAAGGAAACAGATGTAAAAACGGATCAGGGTACCTTGGTTAAAATTCCGTCGAATTGTTTTGTACATGCTGATGGTTCTGCTGTGACAGGCGAAGTACGTTTTGAGGTCAAAGAATTTTACAATTACAAAGATTGTATTCAAAAAAGATTATGTACTATTTCAGACGGCAAATTGCTTGAGAGCGGCGGCATGCTCTATCTTTCGGCAGCACAAGGTACTGAGCAACTTCAGGTAGCTCCCGGCAAAAATCTGGACGTTACTTTTGCTTCGCAGCGAGAGGAACCAGAAGATGGAATGCAAATCTTTACAGGAGAATTTAAGGATGGAAAGTTGAATTGGACCAATCCCAGATCGGGCCGGGTTATTACATCCAATCCGTATATTTATCAATTGGACTCAGTAAAAAATGAAGTACCCAAAAATGGGAAACAACTATTCAGTTTTATGCAATATGAGATTGAGGCCAATTATGAACCCGGAAAACCACCGAAGTATTATCTGATTACGGAACTGGACAGTAAATTAGTATATGAAGATTACATCACTGCTGATTTAAAATCGCAATTGTTTGCATTGCTGAAAAAAAGAGAAAATGGATATGCATACAGTTATAAAAAGATACCCAATCCTGCGGCCAAATGCTCGATGGTTTTTCCTGTTAACAGATTAGGATGGATCAATTGCGACCGATTTTATGACATGCCTACTACGCAGTTATCCGTTGCTTATTCCGGAGAGCAACCGGCAATTAATCTTTTAATAATTGATGAACTGAATAGTGTGTTATCGTGCCATGTGCAAATTGACAGACAAAAAATTATAGCTCAAAATATACCCATTGGTCAAAAATGCCATTTGTTCAGCTACACCAAAATTGAGGACAAAATTTACCACAGTTTTGTAGAAATCGAAATTGGCAGCTCGAATATTCCTTTAGTGAAACTTGAGGAAACCACCCAGGAAAATATAGATGCGTTATTGGCACAATATGATAGGCCTATCTGACAGAGGATCTGAAATTGCCTTCCGAGTCCGCCAGGTTAGCCGGATCGTTGGACATGGTGATGTAGTTGTTGAAGAATTGTTGTGCGGGATCGAGGCTGGTCCATCGGCCTATAACAGGATCATACATACGTGCTTCGAATCTGTAAAGGTCCATACCATTATCGCCAAATTCGTTTTGGTTCCATTCGCGCGATTGGTAGGTTTGGTCGTGGATGTTGCCAATGTGGGAATGGTCAAATTAGTCTTTAATCATTTCCTGAAATCCGCTTGTATTCGTTTCCGTCTTTTAGTATAAAATGTCCCATTAATCGGCCCTCTCGCCATTGGCTATGCCCAAGTAATGATTCATAAGTCACTTCGTCAACTCTGTAGTCATCATTGAACTTAACTGTTGTGTCCACAACACCAGCCTTCCATAGATAAACAAAAAAATGATAATCATAACAATAAGGCGGGCATTGACTTCCTAATCTGTTTAACATTTTAATTGTCGAATCCACACATTCGCTGGTGTATGAAAAATTCTTTACTACGTAATATTTTATACACTCATTCGGGAATTGTGGATTATAGTTATAGTTCACGTTCAATGCATAAATTTCCAAATTTTCCTTTTTGCTGCATGCGGAAATTACAGTTAAAATGAAAAAATATTTTGCTGCTAAATGTAATTTATAGTTTACCATATATTTCTTTCTATTGCCAAGAATCTACAAAATTTATTGCTAGCCTAGAGCAGTTAAATTAGCGGGGATTATGTACTTTTAACCTCATATTTATCAGCAGCAATGAAGTCAGAGATTTCTTTCATTGTATTCACCCATGGTTCCATATTTACATAAATCAAAGGTGAAAAATTTGAGTCAAATACTAAGAGCCAGTTCAACTTATCGTTTTTTGACCTCATACATACAATGTAGTTTTCTTTGGTTCTCCACGCATGATAAATACGAATTTGATTAATTCGAATTTCAACAGTTTCCAAGATTGATCTACCAAACCAATTCACCCTATATTTGGAGTGAATATAAGTATGTGAATATAGCATAGGATGAACTTGGTATTTACCATATCGTTGTTCAATATTTTCGCCCATAATTTTCTGGAGCATACTGTCAGACTGAGAAAAACCAGTTTTGAATAAGCATATTATCGAAAAAAATAGTATTACTTTGTACATATTACTTTATTTTTTTTTCCTGTTTCTGTAACGATCACGAACACCTTGCCGAAGATATTTTGAAATTTTACTTTCATATCGCTTAATGTTAATTTTTTCCTCTAGCCTGAACCATCTGTAGCCAAACCATAGGTAGCTACCGAGTAAGAATCTAATTGGGCGAAATTTGGCTCTATGTGCGTGGACAAACTCGTGGAAAAGACCTATTTCGGGAGATTGCTCAACAAATTCCTTGTTTTTAGTTTCGAAAGACTCTGTCCCTTGAGAAAACCAATATACACCTTTGGGAGTATAATAATTAGGGTCATTTTTGTACTTGCTTTTCCATTTATAATGAGGCCCTATATCTATTGAATATAAATCGGTTCCTCCGTCATAAACGTTTGTCTCCCGATTTGAGCCGGCTAATTCCCAAATAATCTTATCGTTAAGTAAGTCTGCGGTTCTTAAATATTTGATTCCATTTATCACTTCGGATACAAATTTGTCGTTGCCACTCTCTTCGAGTGCGGCATTCAAATCTTCATCTTTTAGGTCATGTAGAGTTACAAATTTATCCTCATTTCCCACTTTATAATGAATTTTGATACCACCCTTGGTCTTATTGCTTTTTGCTCCTCCGTATTTAATCGAAGATGGGCTCACCCCATCCCCCACAGCCCTACCGGCCACCGCCGAAGATACGTGATTCACCAACGACTTGGCACTGGACATCATTGCCTGGCGGCCATTATCAACCGACATAGTTCTTATCGAATTCAAAATTTTGATGCTTTTGGATATACTGCGGGCGCCATTGAACTCTCCTGCGAGTCCGCCTAGTAATCCTCCGAGCTTACTATTTACGGCATTGGCAGCG
>JANNEQ010000126.1:0-2738 GCA_031378885.1 Flavobacteriales bacterium | reverse complement strand
GAATGAAAAAGTCTTTCGCTATGTTAAAGCCAGCAGCAAAATCAAAACAGATGCGTTTAGAGCATATACAGATATAAACGCATTCGTAGCTAAACATACTGCCAAAGTTACACCCGCGCAAAAGGGACACATCGAACTTCCGTGGGTACATTGTGCAATCGGAAATCTCAAAAGAGTAATAAATGGCATCTATCATCATGTCTCAGAAAACTACCTTCAGAATTATCTTGATGAGTTCATTTATAAATTGAATAGGAGAAACTCTAAGGATCCTTTTCAAAATTTAATAAATGCCTGCCTAGCGGTGCCTTGGGGGTGATTGTAGAGGATCATTTAAAATAAAATTTCGCCTCACTAATAGAACGAACATACTTTACAAAATCAAGCACTTTAAAGATTAGCTAAATTACTGGTTTAACCCGAAAACCCATTACTCTGCTTTTATTCCAGAAGGTTCCCATTCCGTTTTGGGCACAAGGAAGACCAATATCAGGCCCACCACAAAGAAAACTATGAGTGAAAGTATAGATGTACGCATACTGCCAAATGCGCCTTCCAAATAACCAAATGAGAGCAGGCCGATGATCAAACCTACCTTTTCTGTTACATCGTAAAAACTGAAATAGGAGGCGTTGTCTTCTGTTTCGGGTAAAAATTTAGAATAAGTACTTCGCGCCAGTGCCTGTGTTCCCCCCATAATAAATCCGATACATGCCGCAGCAACATAGAAGGACGTTGGCGTGCGAACGAATAGATATGCACCCACACAAATACACGCCCAGATAAAGAGTGCAGCTTTAAGGGTGTTGAGGTTGCCGAATTTCCGGCTCGCTCTTGAAAATACAATTGCACCGGGAATGGCGATCAGTTGAACCAACAACACTGCTGTGATCAATTGTGCTTCCGACAAACCCACAATCTCTTCGCCGTTCTCCCCTATTCTGATTACTTCTTTGGTGCCGAACAATGAGGCCATCTGCATAATAGTCTGAACTCCCATGCTGAATACAAAAAAAGAAACGAGGTAGGCTTTGAGTCTTTTGGTTTGTTTAAGACTTTGCCACACCTTGCGCAATTCCCTGAAACCATTTCCGAGCATGGAAGAATCGTATTTTACAGGCTTACGATTTTCACGAAGGTGATAAAAAGTATAATGTGCAAAACCGATCCACCAGATTCCTACAGTAATAAAACACCATTTTGCAGGAATATGCAGGGCCTGTATCATTACAAAGTTGATGAGCAATAGAACTACGCTACCCACATAACCAAAAGAAAATCCCTTTGCACTCAGTGCATCTTGTTCTTCTTTCTCCGCAATTTCAGGCAAAAAAGAATTGGCAAAAGCATAACTGCACCAGAATCCTACACAGGCAAATACCACACTGAGCATACTCAATTCGAGGTGGTTGGCATCGAAGAAAAAAAGCGATGCACAAGAAAACGCACCGAGGTAACAAAACCAACGCATGAAGGTCTTCTTTCTGCCCAGATAATCAGCCAAACCCGCGAGTGTTGGAGAAAGTACACATACCAATGCCATGCCCACGGCAAGGCAATATGACAAGACTTCTGTATTTTTAAATGTGCCACCAAAAAACTGCACATCGTCGTAAACCTTGCCATCAATGGTTTTGCGCGTGACAGCGGAATAAAAAATAGGAAAAATAGCTGTGCCGATGACAAGGTTGTACGTACTGTTGGCCCAATCGTACATGGCCCATGCATTCTGAATTTTTTTGGTCGCCTTCATGGCGGCAAGCTAGGGAAAATAAATTAATTCGCGAAAAAATGGTGATGATTAATTTGTAATGAAAATTGATACCTAAAGTCAGAGTATGATTGAGGGGCTTCTTAAATCTATTGGTTGTAGTATTCAAAAATGCTACAAAAAAAATATCCAGCCTTTCTATGGATACAATAAGAATTGAATTCCCTAAACCACACTTCCTTTTTTCTTCCTGCCCATTTTAAGTTTTCCGGATAGCTTTCGCGATGGATTTTCAACCAACCGCCAGAACAAGTAGGAGAATAACAATGACACAACAAGTGCCATTATTACTAAAAGTATTTTGCCCGAAAAACTGGTTGTATATCTGGAAATCAAATACATTATGTTCCCACCAACCAATCCATGTGTCAGATAAAGTGAATATGATATGTCACCAAATTTTCTGGTCAATTTATTACCTGTTTCTAAAAAATGTATTGCCAGCACAGTCAAGAGAGAAAAGCAGGCAATTTCAATTGTATGCAGATATGCAGTAGAAGCAACAAAACATGCCATTAAGATAAAACCTTTTCTGTCATTGATTCTTTTTATTTTGATAAGAAAAAGAGCAATGCCTTGTAAGAATATTGTCGCATAATAGAATACGAATCTATTGTCTGCTGTGATAAACCCTAGCTAAAATCCTAAGTCCTTTCCTTCATTTTTTTCAAACTAATCTTCTTAAAACTGTAAAAAAATACCCATTGACTGATTCTGAAATGGCTCCAAAAAAATGGTTGCCCCTTTTTGAATATACAAGAAGAAATTATAAACTGTTTTTTTAATCAAGGTATAATCATGTTTATCTTTTTCACAGGTATGGCATGTAATACCAATTCCAAATATAATTTAACCCAAAGGGTAAATTATTTTGTGAATTGGTTATGCCGCCACTAAAAATAAATAGTACTATGAGGCGTAGCCGAAACCTGCCTTTGCCGGCAGGCAGGTTGGACTATATTATTTT
>JANNEQ010000081.1:0-12899 GCA_031378885.1 Flavobacteriales bacterium | reverse complement strand
CAATGTCATTAAGTTAAGGAATTGACCGATCAACATTCGACCCGTTCCGGGTCGTTTATCGCCAAAGTCAAGATCATACCTATAAACATGCGATCCATACTGGATCGTTTATCGCTTTTTTTACACGCATCTCCTGATCCAGTATGGATCAAATGTTTATAGCACAATCGGTTTGCCATGATCAAACGACCCGGTAAGGGTCGAATGTTATTTTATACAAAGTCCTTAACTTAATGACATTGCCCATCTACACAGGGATATGTTTTATGTGTAAGTTATTCTTTTTGTGAGTATGTGGCCTCTTTTTCGATTCTTACAGAATACTCATTGGGAATAATTTTTTGACCGTGCGTATGTGCATATACTTTGGTAAACTCAGCACCCAGGTAAAGAATGATGGCGGAGTAATAAACCCAAATCAGAATAAGAATAACAGAACCCGCGGCGCCATACACCGAGGCAATGGAAGAGCTACTGAGGTATGCGCTGATGGCAAACTTGCCAATCATAAACAACAGCGCGGTGAATGATGCACCAATGATGCTGTCGCGCAATACCACTTTGCCGTCTGGCAGGGTTTTGAAAATGACAGTAAATAGCAATGTGATAATGGCAAATACAATAAACGCGTTTAGGAAGTAAACGAAATAAACTGCCTCGCGCGGAAATTGCTCGGTCAATCTTGAACTCAGCACATCCAGTACAGAGTTAATTACCAGTCCTACCAGCAACAGGAAGCCGACAGAAGCAATCATTGAAAAGGACATTAATCTGTTCTTTAAGAATTTTGCGAGGCCACGTTTAGGCTTCGCCTCTATTCCCCAAATGAAATTGATGGAGTCCTGAATTTCTGCAAAAACTCCAGATGCACCAATCAATAAAATAGTTAAGCCAAGAGCGGTAGCAAAAGTGTTGCTGTTGGATAGTTTTACATTTTTAATAATCTCTTGTATTTGTAGCGCGGCTTCATTGCCTACCAGCTCGTTTATCTGGCCGAATATTTCGCCGCGCACCGCCTCTGCCCCGAAGAATACTCCACATAAGCTAATGATAATAATGAGCAAAGGAGGTAAGGAGAAAATGGTGTAGTAGGACAGAGCAGCACTCAGTTTCATGCCTCTATCGGCCATAAATTGACGGAAAGTTTCTTTCAGCAGATAACTCGTCAGTTTGGCTGTATGTATTACCCGCTTCATACTTTCAATGGATTATTTATTCTTTTTTTCTTTTTTTTTCCTTTCTCTCTTCGGCTTCGCGCTTTTTGCGTTCTGCTTCTTTTTTCTTCTTATTAAAGTATCCTTTCAGCAGAAAATTGTCTTTAGCTGCTTCCATATTTTCCTCTAATCCCTGGCTGCTTTCTTTCAGATTCACCATAGTTTGATCGAAATTCTCAGCCATGGAGGTGTCCTGTATCAGACGTCCCAGCGTGCCTTGCCCACTGTTTACTTTATACATGATCTCTGCCAATTGTTGGGTTATTACTTCTGCATTTCCTGCGGTCACCTGCAGGCTGGCTATGATGGCATCTGTTTCTATAGGTTCGGCTGATGCAAGCTCCTGACCTTCGCTCGCAACGGGTGCATTTGCACTGCCTTGCGTTATGATAAGTAAGCGGTCGCCAATTAGTCCTTCTGAACCAATGGCCACTTCGCAATCTGATTTGATAAACTCCCTGATATCTTTTTTTAAGAGCATATCCACACGAACGGTGGAGTCATTTATGATGACAATGTTGTCTACCGTGCCCACGTTGATTCCGGTAAATCGCACTTTGTTTCCTACCTGCAGACCGCTTACGTTGTAGAAACTGGCTGTAAGTTTATAAACAGGATCGAAAAGATTCTTTTGCTTTCCAATAAAAAAAATTGCCAGCACAAAAAGCCCAATGCCCCCTGCTACGAATAGGCCCAGACGCACTTTAAATTTTGGTGTATGTGTTTCCATTTTGAGTGATGTTAAATCTAATATTTAATTGAAGAAGGATTGAATCAACGGATCAGTTGACTTTTCGAAATCATCCGGGCTGCCTTCCATGTAGACATCCCCTTCGCTCAGCATAATCATTCTATTCGCGGTTTTAAGTGCGCACTTTATATCGTGTGTTATGATGATGGAGGCAGTATGATATTTTTTCTGTACCTCAAGTATCAAGCTGCTTATTTCATCAGAAGTTACAGGATCAAGACCTGTAGTGGGCTCATCATATAACATTATGCTTGGGTTCACTACTATGGTTCGGGCCAGGCTCAACCGCTTTCTCATACCACCTGAAAGTTGCGAGGGCATTTTGTCCAACGTGTCAGATAGCCCCACGTTCTCCATTGTCTCTATTATTTTTTTGTCTATTTCTTTATCTGTAAGGTCTTTTTTTATTCTGCGTAACGGAAATTCAAGGTTTTGCCTTACGGTCATGGAATCATACAGAGCGCCACTTTGGAAAAGGAATCCAATTTTATGGCGAAGTATGTTAAGCTCTTTTCCATTAAGCGTTGTTACACTTTTTCCAAGCACATCTATGGTGCCTTCGTCTGCTTCCAAAAGCCGCACGATACACTTAATCAAAACCGATTTGCCTGTGCCAGACTTGCCCAGGACAACAAGGTTTTCGTCCTTATACAATTTGAGCGATATTTTCTTAAGCACCTGTTGTTCTCCAAATGATTTTGTCAGATCGGTTATTTCAATAACGCATTCATCCGTCTGGTTTTTCAGTAAATTAGTGTCCGGATTTTCAGAGGTGGATGCAGGTGTGCTCATATCAAATCAGTTATTTGAACTGCAATCATGTCTACAATTATCACCAGTAGCGAAGCAAGCACGACTGCAGAATTGGCTGCCATGCCAACACTTTCTGTTCCGCGCCCTGCGTTGTATCCTTTATAGCATCCCACAAGCCCGATAACAGCCCCGAAGAAGAAAGATTTGATGACAGCGGGTATAAAATCAACAAACTCCAAATGACTAAAAGCTTGTGAGAAAAAAAGAACAAATGATACATCACCTTTAATGTTTGCGCCTGCCCAACTACCCAATATCCCCAGTGTGTCAGCATACAAAATGAGCAAAGGAATCATAAGTGTGGCAGCCAATACCCTCGTTACCACTAAAAACCTTATGGGATTGATGGACGAAACCTCCATGGCGTCAATTTGTTCCGTTACTTTCATGGAACCTAATTCGGCCCCCATACCCGAACCTACCTTACCAGCACAAATGAGAGCTGTAATGACTGGCCCCATTTCCCTTATGATAGAAACCGCTACCATTCCTGGCAGCATTGTCACAGCGCCAAAGTTAACCAGGACAGGTCTTGACTGGATGGTGAGTACCAAACCCATAATGGTACCAGTAATAGAAATGAGCGGAAGGGATTTATAACCTATTTGATAGCATTGACGAAGAAATTCTTTGAATTCGAATTGAGAAGAAAACGTTTCCTTTATAACACATGTAACGAATAGAAAAACATCTGCTATGTTTGTCAGAAAAGCCGAGGCTTCCCCGGTTTTGGCAAGGGTTTTTTCACTCAGCTTCGTTGATTGCTGGGCGGCTATACTTCGAATTCTTGCTATTGATTTTGTCTTTTCCATTCATTCGTTTTTTATTTCACCCGATCTCCATTCCTCTTTCTTTCCTTTTTGAATTTTTTTCGCGGTTCTTTGTTGTCTAGTTCATTTATCTTTTCATAGGCTCTGGAAAGTGCCGCGGGCAATTCTCCATTGTATTCTATTTTGTAAAACGAGAAGCCACTGTAGGGAATCGTGTTTTTACCGGACGAAATTCGCAATTGTTGTTCTACAGATTCCTCCTTAAAGTATGACATGAACAGACGTTCCCTTTCATTATTTAATTGTTGAAACTTGTCCTCCAAAGTCTTTGAGCCAATTAATTGGGCGCACTTTCCCTGCATAGTGAAGATGAGTGAATCACTTATTTGGTTATTTAAATATCGAACGAATAAAGAGTCCTTCACTGACATTTTAGTTACCTGGATTGAGTCGGCAGCTTGCATTGAATCCTTTGATCTGTTATGCGTTTTTAGAAAAAATTTCTTCTTGGCTTCAAAGAAGAGAATCATTTCCTTCTCCTTTTGTTCATAATACTGTGGGTTGACAGTGATATTAGCGGATGGGTTTTTCTTGAGGAAATCAGCCATTTCTTTTAAGAATTTTTCCTCTGATGAGCCGATTGTACTTTGTCGCATATTCCACTTAAAAATAAGTGATTTCTCAATTTCAGTTTCTATAGTTTTTACTTTTAATCTGTAAGGAGTGGTGGCAGGTTTTACAAAGATGTTTTCAACCAGGTCGAACACCGCATCGCGCAAATGAAACCTGGGGTCCTTCAAATTTCCACTAATCGGAATCTCGTAATCTATCACATTACCGCGTTCACGCACCAAGGCCATTATTATCGGCAGAGGTATTCTTTTTGTGCCCTTATTTTTTATTCGTTTTGTCAGGCGGGGGTCAATTATTACAACATGATTTGCACTTTGGATATTCCCATCGTTGACGTTCCAGACGCCATTCAGTTCAATAGTGCCTCTGTCGACAGGATATGAGGACAAAGAGATCAGGTAAGGATTAAAAAGACTTACAGGAATTTTTTGAAAACTGTATGTCAGATCAAAGTAGCCGCTATCCTTTGGATTGATGCTTAATTCTATATTGGCATCCCCATAAGGTTTAATACCCGACTTGAATGAAACCTGAACCCTGTTGTGGTTCTTGTCGATAGAATCTGCAGTAACCTCTAGTGGGTTTAAACCTATTGCGAATTTTTCGCTGCGCGAATAGTCATTGAATTTCAGATCTCCGTCAGTGATTGCCAAATGGTTTATTTTATAATCACTTTGAAGGAAGTTATTCGCCAGAATCTCTACGTAATTCGCTATTTCTATGATGAGGTTAAATTGAGACGCAGATGCGCTGGCATTTGAAAGGTTGGCGCCGTCTTTACCAAACATGGTCTGTAGATTGTCCAGATAATCATAGCGCTCGTATTCGAAAAAGGGAGAACTAAGGGTTACAGAATCGAAGAGGTATTGGTGATTTTTAGGACTCAATTCATCTATACCAATTGAGAAGCGATCAAATGAGGCGTAATCCTCGTTGGAGTTTTTACCGAAATGAAAATCACTTACAGCAAGTTCGCCGGATGCAGTGATACTTTCTTTATCGTTGAAATTTCCAATCGCTCTTATGTCCGCATCCAGATCGGCCCTAAAGGTTCCATAATCTGTTAAGTCTTTGAGGTATTGTTCAATGATATTCAGATTAAACTTATGAATGGTGGCCGCGAAGCGATAGTCCTGATTTTTAGTATTTATCGAAAAATCTCCCTGCATATCACCACTGCCAATGCCTGATACAAAAGAGAACCTGGCAGCAATGGTATCAACGTTCCAGTATATACCTGTGCTTTCAAGATTTACTGACTTAATGAAATAGTTGATCGGAATTTGTTCTTCGCGGTAGTGAAATTCGCCATTATTTATTTTTATGCTGAGTATACTAAAATGAGCAGTTTCATTAGCGACGATGGAATCCTGGTCAGGTGAAAATGTTTCGATCAGATCATTCAGATTTAAAATGCTGTCATTTTGCGAAACAATGCTCCGTGGCTCGTCCAATATAAGGTCGCTTAGTTCATAGTTTTTGGCGAACAATTTGAGCATCGCAAAATTGGCGCTGATACCTTTTGATGAAAGGAAAACACTGTCGCTTTTTGACTCAAATATTTTAACATTGTTAAGGTGAACATATCCGGTAAACAAATTCACATAAGCCCAATCCATTTGAATTTCGCGGCCTGTATAACGGGTGTCATATTTTTCTATCAGGTATTTGGTAAGGGGAGAAATAAATAGAATAACCAGTACAAATACAATTGCTAGAATTTTGAATATCAAAAATAATTTTTTCCTTAACATGGTTGATTCAGGGTCTGAATGAAGCTTTTGATTTCGCACAAATCACCTGGAATATCAAGATTTATGATTTTCATGCCCTCTTGCAAAGTTGGTGGAATGCCAAAGGAATTTATTACACAAAAACGACAATAAGTTACATAATTCATCTATTGGCGTTCACCTTATATGAAGCATTATTGGGTCTTATATATCAATCATTGGAGGCTGAACTTAGTAGAAAATGTTTATTGAAGAAAATGAAGCACGGCAGCTTTCTATTCGCGCGAACAAGAAATGATATTTTCCATTCAGCCCTGCAATTGTGGTAGAAATGAAACTTGTACATCTTTGCAGGGCAGATTCGGCACTGAGCTATTGATATTGGTTCAGTGATGTGATTCTAAATGGAGAAGAATATATTAAAAACGAATTATGCGAAAGAAATAATTATGGGAAATTGCATTCGGAATTATTCCTGTGGGGACCACTAATTTGAAATTTTCCATTTGTGCCATAAACATTTGATCCATACTGGATCAGGAGATGCGCGTAAACAATGCGATAAACGATCCAGTATGGATCGCATGTTTATTGCTACATATCTTGACTTTGGCGATAAACGACCAAGGTCGAATGTTGATCGGTCAATTCCTTAACTTAATGACATTGGCCTAATGGGATTATTCAGAATACAGAAGTACGCAAGGTTTCAATCCAAAACCAAATTAATTTTTCTTTGTATACTTCGTAAGAATCACAATTGACTGCTCATTGATCTTGCCTTCAATCTGTTCCGGATTGCCTTGTATAAGCCTTATTCTTTTAACCACTGTTCCCTTTGAGGCAGTGAAATTTGTTCCTTTTACATCGAGTGCCTGGGTGAGTACCACATTGTCGCCATTCGCCAACAAATTTCCAAAAGCATCCTTGTGAACCTCCGCTATTTGTAATGCACTCAGGGCCCAATCCACGACAGCTTCGTCGAGCTCAACAGATGAAAGCAGATTATTGGCCCAATCTTCATTTTTAAATTGCTGAAGTAACCTATAACTCAATGCCTGCACACTGGGCTCCGTGCTCCAGATACTTCCCTCCAGACAACGCCAGTGAAATGCGCTGTTCGCTGCACCCATCGCATCCATACAAGTCTGGCAGATGGCCACCTGGTTGTCGGTGCTGTCCTCACTTTTCGGGCTGACAGTGTATTCAATTGTCGAATTTTCTGAGGAACAAAGCTCGCAAAGGTTCTGGTTGCGTTCGGTTAGTTTGGGGTTGATGGGCATTGGGGTCTCCGATTGGTGAGTTATAAATCTCTAAGAAAAGTATATCCCTACTTCTGGATAACCAGGCGCTTTGTTTTTTTCAAGTCAAGCTTTTCATCAAAAAAATGAACAGTGTAGATGCCTGATGGCTCATTCTCTAATTGAATATTTCCAGTTTTACCAGCGAACATGTTTTGATACACTAATCTTCCGGTAAGATCAAAAATCTTTATTGTGTTATGCATTGAGCCAAAGACAATATTAAATTCACCGGAGGTTGGGTTGGGAAACAAGAGTTCATTGGTTGTCGGCAGATTCTCCACATTCTCTACAAGATAGAAAAATTGAGGAGATTCAACTTCACAACCATCATTGTAGGAAATTACCACAGAGTACCCTCCCGGATTAACGGGCTCTATTGTATGGGCCTCTGCTCCTGGTATGGCTATACCATTTAACAACCACTGGTAACTTAGCCCATCAAAGGGTGCAATCAATTCATTATTTTCCATGTAGATTAAAATATTCGAATGCAGCCATTCACATGTGTAAATTGTGTTAAGTGTTGTATTGGTTACTATTTCCGGGTTGTAGTCGAAATAGATAAAGGCAGTGTTCATTATTGCAGTGCCGGGCTCCAAATCTGCTTCAGGTGAAATTCTATAGGTAACAAATCCGTGGCTTTCTATTTCATTTGATCCGGAATCGGGTAACATAATTTCCTGGAAGTAAAAACTGATCTGCCCATCTTCTGTCAGCGTCATGGTTACCGGGTGAGAGTAGGAGAGGACTTCAATACTTTCCCGATCCAGATATTCTGACAATTGATCCAGAATAGTTACATTGGTTGCAGTTGCATTACCGGTATTTTGAAAACGAATAATGTAAGTCAGATCTGTATTGTTTTCAATGAATCCGTTATTGCTAAATCCGGAAGGCGATACTTGTTTGTCATTCGGATCATATGCACAGGTAACTTCCCAATTATTAGTGTGACTTACAGTAAGGGGTTCTTCGTTGTTAGAAACTAATCTTGTGAATGAGGTGTTGATTTCTAGTATTTGCCCCATCAATGACACGTCGGGATTGGTAAACGTAACTTTAAAGGATTCGTAAGCCTCTGGCAATAAATTCTGAGCAGACCAATAGATGGTATTGCCAATAATACTATCAGGTGTATCAATTAAATTTATAATATCAAGCATGTCATCATCGAATGTCATGCTGGCTACTCCACTTAAGTATGAATTGCCGACATTCAATATGTAAGTGTGGAGTACAAAAGAGGAATCTATACAATTCCAGATATCCGGCGATGAATTAACTATAACATCGGGTTGATCTCCGATGGCTTGAAGACCAAATACCAGAGGGTAATTTGGAACATCTCCCGGAGTATCAATCTGAATATGATATGAGGTGCTATCTGTGGTCAATTGCCAGATGGAGTTATCATATTCAGGGGTAATAACAAAGTTACCCGTTTGCCCGGTAAGTATGAAGCCACTTCCGGTTGACACTATGGCACTTTCGTTGCCGGAGTCAATGCTTACGTCCATACCCGGTAAAAAATTATCTCCCGTATCAAATACGCCATTACCATTTTGATCGTGGAAAACATAACCTTCTACTGGCGCTACAAATGCTTCCATAAGCAACGGGTCAATATAGATTTCATCCTGGGTGACTCTTAAGTATTCGTAACTTCCGTCGTTGTCAAAATCAAAAGTACCTATTCCTTGATTGCTCCAATAGACAAATGGCACATACCCTGCCGGAGTGAAATTGCCGTTGCCCTGATTCATTAGAATAATTGGAAAAGTGGACGTTCCAATCATTAAATCTTGAAGTGAATCATTATTGTAATAAATATTTGGCACCTCTGCGTACAAATAGCCCGGAAATTCCTGGCTATTTGTTATACCGGATTCACTATTAAAAAATATTTTGTATGCTTCAGTCCACCCAAGATCGGAAATAATATCTCTCCAACCATCGTTGTCATAATCAATTGTGCTTAAACCAATATAACTATCCAGAGTATAATCATCTAAAGTGTTTGAATGATTGATCCATTCGCTAAAATTTCCCCCGGTGTTGATTAGTTGAGTTAGTGTGGTAATTGATCCATTGTTTTTTAAATAAATCAAATCCTCGTCTCCATCATTGTCCATGTCTATGCAGAGTTTATCGAGTACATCTGAGTCAATAATTATTGGACTGGAAAAGTCGATGCTATTACCACCTGGTATGTACACAAGTTCGCCGTTGTTATAATCTATTGTAACCAGATCTAGCATTGAATCATTATTGAGATCTATAGGGCTTAGGTCAGTTGTTTGAAGATTGGTTGCTATAAATTGGGAGACTCCGGTTCCATCTCCGTTGTTTTCATAAAAAAGGGAATGTGCGGGCCCATCAATTAGAAATATGTCATTATCTCCATCGCCGTTTTGGTCAAACACGGCTAACGGACTTACCATATTCTGGCTTGCATTAATCAACGCCAATAATTGAAAGGCAGAAAATCCGTTTTGCAGATTTTCATACCATCCTATTCGGCCATTTGAATTGCATGAAGAGACAATATCCAGATCACCGTCATTATCGAAATCAACCACAACTTCATCGTGGTATGTCCCCAGACTATTGTCATAATCAGGCTCCGGATTTGTAATTACTCCATTTGAAATTTGATAGAGCTGCCATCTGTTTGAAAAATCATCCAACATTATTTCTTCTTCAGGGTCATCATCAGTTTCTATGACATATTTCGCAGCAAAACACATAGAATAATCCACTGCCAAATTTGATGTTGATGATAATGTATTGTTCGACCAGGTATAAAAAACTGCGGAATAATTGCTTTGGTTATCAGAGTCAAAAAAAATCAAATCGTCATACCCATCGCCGCTCCAGTCTATTGATACTACGGGCTGATAACCTGCCATGGAAGTGGTAAAATCCAGAATGATCGCATTACCTAAGTTTCCATTGCCTAAATTCAGCCTTAAACTGTATTGAAATAGGGGATAAAATTGATCTCCAATATTCGTACTATAAATTAGGTCTGGAAACAAATCTGAATTTACATCGGCCATTATATAGTCTCCAACGGATTCGTTGGATGTTTCCAGCACAATAGGATTTTCAAATGTGCCATCACCTGTACCTTGCAAATACAAGAGTGATTGATATGAATTTCCAACGAAGTATAAATCTTTTATTCCATCCTGATTCAAATCAATAACAGTTAGCCTGTAATTGTAATTATCATTGCTCGGATGCGATTCTAAAAACACCAACGCACCAGCTCCATTGTTCTGGTAAATATGGAGGTCATTGATGTGACCCAATGCCATATCAACCCAACCATCATTATTGAAATCATCAAAAACGGGCTGCATTTGTCCGAATGCTTCAACCACAAGAACAGGATTGCCGAATACCATGCCTCCATTGTTCTTCATCAGATTCAATTGAGGGTGGGTATTGCCTTCACCAGTGAAATAAGTTTTGAATATATCTATATCACCATCATTATCGATATCCACGAGCCCTGCAAGATTATGACCCGCCCAGGTGCCACCTCCATCATAGATAAAATGAGTAACGGGATCAAATGTGCCATCGGGATTTTTTCTGCACCAGGCAATCCCCTCACTGGTTCCACCGACAATGTCTTCCAGACCATCAGAATTCAAATCGGCCATCTGTATGTTGTAGGGCCTGATAGTATTGCTTACCTCATAGGGCAATGGCAATTGTGCAAAGGCTGGAAAGTTTATCAGCAATATTAGAGAGTAGAGTATTTTCTTCATCAAACTTTTTGTTGTAGAACAAATGTATTGGTTTTGTTCTGAGATCGATTGTCATTTTTTTGCGATTTATAGATTTTTTAGGTACAGAAAACAACTCATGCGGAGGATTAAGTACCAGATATTATGCTGTTTCTCTATCTGAGCACCATAATCTTTATTCTATCAACTGTCTCAAATTAAGACTTTAATTAGAAATTCGCGATAAGTATTCTATCCCAAGGCAAAATGTCATTTAACAGGATCAACCTCAAAAGTTGGGGAGTGGTAGTAGAATTCTACTGCCTATTTACGGTTGAATAGAATCCGGTGCTTTACAAATTAGAAATTAGCCGAAATTATGGCGTTGTGTATTTTACGATTCGCGATTGGCATAACTCACCATTAGCACAAGACCAGAAGCTGATAGGATTGAAATACGCCGAACGCTCCGCCATTTCCTCTATTTCCTCTTCTCCAAATCAGCCATTCGATTTGCCACAATACCTTCTTAGTTTTTTACAGTCATTTCGTAAGCAGCCAAACACTTTTCTTACTAGTCTAATTTTTTATCCACATCTGCGCTCTTTCGTGCTTTCAGACTATCCCTGCGCAACCGCAGTGCACGAATGCGCCGCGCCGATTCATCTTTTACCAGACCATCTTCCAACAATGGAAAATTTTCGTTGAGTAAAGTGAGTTGTGCTTCAATTTCCGAAAGTTCTTCTACTACATCATGCAGCAACTTGCGCAGGTGCATCAATTTGATTCTACACTTCAATTCAAGTTTTTTAGTCTTGAATAATTCTTTATTCAGATTTTTCAGTATCCAGTCACTCATAATAATTCGTTTTGATTGAATGAACGGATTTCCTCCCTCAGTATAATGATGCCCGCTTAGATCTCCTTTATTTTTAATTTCAGATCCAGACAAGAATTGGGATGGGTTTTCAGGTACACCTTTATATATGAGTCGAATTGGCCCTGTAAATTTTGCTCGTATTTCAGCACGCCGGCAAAAAGCTTTTGTTCCTCGGCGATCATCCGAAGGGCTTCGCAGGCACCGACAAATTTTGTTCGATTTTCGCCAATTGCGCCCGAAGTTGGCAGCGTTGTTTCTCCTGATTTTCGAGTCGGCCCATCACTTCTGCTCGGTAAGCATCCCTTCTGGCCACCAATAAAAGCTGATTTTCCGCATCGGGCTGAAATTCCGGCCTCTGCCGCTGTGCAATTTCCGGTTCGCCGAGCTTTATCAGCGAATTGGTGGACAATTTCCGCTTTGAGCACTCAATCTGAGCGAGTTGAACCCTGGAAATTCCAAGAACACTGGCGAACAACTCCTGGTTCTACCCCAATTTTTGCCTGATATTTTTTACATCTTCTATAATCGTGGCAAAAAAAGTACTTCTGTAAAAAAACCTTTGGAACAAAATTGTTTTGTTACAACGACATTGTTACAAACACCGATTTTTAACCTATTTTTTTCTGCCCGGATTAAATCTGCATTCTGGAATAGAATTTCTCGCGGCAATTCCATCCCAATAAAAGACAATGCCGCGGCTTCAGAGCCGTTCCAAATTCTATTCAGCCACATTCAGTAATGGCTACACTAATCAACCAATAGTTTTTCGGCTAACCAAAAAAAAATCTGCGTTGCACAGCATCTGTGTCATCCACGTTCCATAAAAACATCCGACGAATGAATCGAATCTTTCGATGAATTTTCGAAGGCTGAATTTTTTTGGATGGTATACCTGAAAAGTCAAAAGGATAAAGAGATATATCTTATACCAATTCCAAATATAATTTAACCCAAAGGGTAAATTATTTTGTGAATTGGTTATGCCGCCACTAAAAATAAATAGTACTATGAGGCGTAGCCGAAACCTGCCTTTGCCGGCAGGCAGGTTGGACTATATTATTTTT
>JANNEQ010000046.1:0-11843 GCA_031378885.1 Flavobacteriales bacterium | reverse complement strand
CTTATGTGGTAAAAAAAAATCACGCGCTAAGAATAAGAGAAATAGGTCAAAAACAATGCAGCCTTTTATTGGAAGCCCTGTTGGCTAAAAGCCAGCAAGAGCCATCGGCACTGGTTACCGCTTCGCTAAAACCAGCGCCATGTAAAAACGAAGAAGCCTCCACGTTTGGAGGCTTCTTCAATGCTTTTTTAACGGATTGCTTAATTAACCAAAATGAAACATTCTACAGGGTCTTGAACGGGACGCTGTTTTGGAAAGTTTCATTTTCGATAAAGAAAAATGAAAATAATTGTGGAAGGCCTGTTGTGGCCGGAAAGATTAACACATAAGAAACGAAGGAAGTTAGATACGAAGGGTAGTTTTTCTTACTTCCTTACATCCTTCGTTCCTTATGTGGTAAAAAAAAATCACCTACTGAGAACTAAGAGAAGTAGGCTAAAAACTAACCTGTATTTGAAAAATACACTATGCAACAATTAATACCAATGTTCATTTTAATTTAGTCCAAAGACTAATTAAAATGTTACAGTGGTATATGCCTTCGGTATAAAGTAAATTTCTATGATGATAGCCCATCCAGCGCAACAAACTCAGAGTTGTTGCTTTTGTACTCCGGCACGATGGCTTTTATTTTAGTTACAATTCTTTGGTTGTTCTGTCCGTCGAACAAACTGATTAGCTCATTTACATCTTCGAGTACCTGGTTGTAGTCGTACTCGCGAACGCGGGCAATCAGGATTTTCGGATGGTGTGTTGGCAAAGTATTTTCTTTGTCGCTAAGGACTTCTTCATAAAGCTTTTCGCCAGGGCGCAATCCTGTAAATTCTATTTCAATGTCCTTGCCCAATTCCAGTCCGGAGAGTTTGATCATGTTTTTGGCGAGATCAAGAATCTTCACACTTTCGCCCATGTCGAATGCGAATATCTCTCCGCCTTCTCCAATGGCACCGGCTTCGAGTACCAACTGAACTGCTTCGGCGATGGTCATAAAATAGCGGTTGATATCGGGATGTGTCACAGAAACCGGTCCACCTTCTTCTATTTGTTTTTTGAATATGGGTAATACTGAACCATTCGAGCCCAGTACATTTCCAAATCGGGTAGTGATGTAGGCAGTCTTCGAAATTTTGTTTCTCGATTGGACGTAGATTTCAGCAATGCGCTTGGTGGCGCCCATCACGCTGGTAGGATTCACTGCTTTATCCGTACTGATGAGGATGAACTTTTTTACACCAAATTCATCGGCCAGATCTGCCATGATTTGAGTGCCCTGGATATTGGCAAGCACGGCCTCACTGGGATTGTTTTCCATCAACGGCACATGTTTGTATGCCGCAGCGTGATAGACAAATTCAGGTCTGAAATAATCCATCATCCTGCGCATTCTGTCTGCCTGACGCACGTCGCCCATGGCCACCTCGCACTTCAGGTGCACACCAGCCTTAATCAATTCATTTTCTAATTCGAAAAGAGGAGTTTCTGCCTGATCTACGAGCACAACTTTCTTTGCTCCATAGGCTACAATTTGCCGAACCAATTCGCTGCCGATGCTTCCTGCGGCACCCGTTACCATTACCACCTTGCCTTTGAGCTGATCATTCACTGCTTTGCTATCCAATCGAATGGAATCTCTTCCCAATAAATCTTCGATCTTTATATCTCTGATCTGGCGAATGCTCAACTCTCCTCCTATCCACTGTTTCACCGGAGGAATATTGGAAACTTTGACGTTGAATGAAAGGGCTTTGTTTACAAATTCGGCCTTGCGTTTTTTGTCTAACGAAGGGATAGCAATAATTACTTCATCCACTTTTCCTGCAGAGAATAATTCATCGGCTTTTGCGAAGGAAAATATGTCGGCGCCTTCAAGCTTTTTTCCTGATTTACCATTGTCATCATCAATAAAAGCAGTTACTTCCATGCCCGATCTCGAATCTCGGTCAATGGCTCTTTTGGTAATAAGTCCGCTCTCACCTGCGCCATAAATTACTACCCGTTTGCGTGCCTTATCGGGCGTTTTCAATTCCATGTACAATATTTTCACTGCAATTCTACTTACGATCATGGCGAAAAGCGTGAGCAGATAATCGATAATTAGAATGGAATATGGAACAAAATACTGCTGATCGTAAAAATGAAATTTTACCTGATTGAGGAGAATAAAAATGACGCTTCCTACTGTAACAACAAGAAAAATGCGCTGCGCATCTTGTGTACTGGTAAAACGGATGATGCCCGAATAAGTCTTTCCAATAACAAACGATAAAATTCTTATGCCCAGAAACAAAGGCAGGAAGGCAATGGCTATTTTAATTTCGTTGTACGGCGGTGAAAACTCAAATCGAATGAGATATGAAAGTACCAGCGATACTAGACAAATCGAAAGATCAATACTGAAAATGATCCAGCGCGGGGTATTTCTATTGGGCAAAAACACGTTCGCAAGATAGAAACATTTGAACCCTGATTGCGCAATGGAAATTCCAGAAATACCGGCCACATAATTCGGGGGGCTCACTCATAGCGCTGCTCCCGTCATAAGCCTAAATCATTCAACAAACTTATATTCAGCGCCATAAAATCAAAAACAAGGTGGATTTACCTATATTTTGGTGAGTTTATTACATGGAATAACTGATTCAAAAAATGGATCAACAGGAACACTTGGGGGGTAATGAAGCAAATTGTGCGGATTGACCATGTCCGGAGGACATCAATTTTATTGGCCCCGGCCCGTAGCCTCCGCAGTGAAACCCGGGTGAGCAGGAATTAAAAGCGGGTAACAACTCCAACTGATTTGAAGAAGATAAACCCTGAAATATCGATCTGATACCGATTCGGTATCTGTTTTAGTCCAATCTACGCTTGATTTTACTAAACAGCTACTCTATCGGCATATACCAATGTTCAAAAAGTGTAACCAAAAAAACGGTACCAATTTTTCGGTACCGTTTTTTCGGTTACAAAATTCAAAAATTTCCAGCGGCAGAAAAAATTTCAATAAAAAAATGCTTCCTGCCAAAATGTGCTGAATTTTTGGTAATTTTCTTTTGGTTCTTGAAAACAAGCGGCCATCTTACAGGGACATGGGAATGCTAACTGAAATTTTATCTAATCGCAAAAGCCGGGGAGCAGTGATTCCAATTCTTATGGATTGACCCTATGCGAAGGAGGTTAATGTCAGTCAATGCGCAACTTTTTTGGCTGATCCAAAAAAATCACAATGAAATGGAAAGCTTGTCAAAACAATCCAGAAGGCCTGGTAAAAATGAGGAAAGCCGCAGCCAATATCAGTTGCCCCAACAACAATAATTACCTTTAGCCTTCGAAAGTAAGTGATATCACAAATGTCCTGGACTTCAGGCTTGATATTGGGGTTGTGAATTTATTGTCGTCCTGAATAAGTAAGTTTCTTTGCCCGAAAGCGGTTTTCATTTCAATACAAAATTTGAAATAGGGCATAAAAAAATCGAAACCACCACCGGCATCAATAGAAAAATCGCGGTCCTGAAGTTTGACTACCAGTGTTCCGGCAGCGGCATTGCTCACATCCTTCTGAGATTGCATATCGATGGCATATTTGGCTCCGAAAAGCGCGTAAGCATCGAAATTTTTAGATCGGTTGGTACGCAATTTCAGTAATAAAGGGAATTCAAGCCAAACGGATTCTGTTCGTTTGAGCACAGTTTCCACCGTGCCATCATTTTTTAGAAATCTGTAATTGAGTCCACGATCCTGAAAAGACAACCCGGGAATAAATCTTAAGTTGACGTTTTTTACAGGGTTATAAGAGGCCAGAAGTGCGAGGTTAAAACCAGATTGCGGCACATTGTCAATACCAAGGAGTGAATCACTGAATGAAAAATCCGGATTGTATTTAATGAAAAAAGAGGATTTATTATAGGAGAGCAAAAAGCCAAAATGGTATCTTCTGTTGTCGAAAGTGGGCAAATTTTCTTTGCCACGAAAACGTTGTGCAGTTGCGTATTGACTGCCGAGCAGAATCAGGAATATTATACTGATTTTAAAGAAGCCGGTGATAAAGGATTTCTTTTTTCTCATCTTGAAAACACGGGTAAACTGATTGTGGCAACTCATTAAATCAACCCAGATAATAATGAGTTTCTGCTTCGACACAAACTGGCTGCAAAATCAATCGTCCACTAATTTTTTTCGTCGTAACAGGAGTTAATATTTCCTGCTCAGAGAATTTCTCGGGAACACTAGATCTTATTGCGCTTTTGTATCTCAGAACGAACGCCATTGTATGATCTGGGTTAAAAAAATGTTGGGTACAGTTTTATCCAAAAATTCTGATTCGTATTTGTGTTAATGCCTTCTGGTGATTTATAGCTTCCGAGCCACGAGGTAAACGATATTTCAGGTCATTATTGCCCAAACTAAAGTTGCTTAACCACATTGCGCCAGAACAAAACACCTATGAGCGAATACACCATACTAACCAGAATCAAAACAAACAAACTAAGGCTCATCAAAATCTTAGTGGAAAATAATGTTTCCACACGCTCTTTGTTAGTAGCGATCAACTGCTCGCGGCCAAGGCTTTTTAACTCAGGATGATTTTGGTATAAGACCGACAATTTTTCTTCTGTATCGATGGAGGCAGCAAATTCATCTATTCTCTTTTGAAAAAGAATGTCTTTCTCGTTGGATATAAAACTGTAATAGCTTCCCATACAAATTACTACGCCTATGGCGTATTTGCCACAGGCTTTCATGCAGCTCTTAATGTCGTCGAGGAAAGAGGGCCTTTCGCCGGAGTAATTCTTATACTTCAGGTAAATGGCCATAAACACCAGTATCAATACAAAACCCAAATTGGACAGCACACCAAACCTAAAAGCATCTTCCGGTTGAAAGATTCTGCCAGCAATGGCCCTCAGTGCGAGCCAGAGCAAAGCGGCAATCCAGGGAATAATTTTCATAAGCTCTCCATTAAAGCCTGCTTATGAATTCATGGAAACGAGGAACTCTTCGTTGTTTTTGGACTTCTCAATTCTGTCCTTCACAAATTCCATTGCTTCCACCGGATTCATATCGGCGAGGTGACGGCGCAAGATCCACATGCGCTGGAGAATATCTCTGTCGTGCAGCAAATCTTCTTTTCTGGTGCCTGAGGCAAGTATATCTATAGCAGGGAAAATTCTTCTGTTGCTGATTCTCCTGTCGAGTTGAAGTTCCATGTTGCCGGTTCCTTTGAACTCTTCGAAGATTACTTCGTCCATTTTAGAACCAGTGTCTACCAGTGCTGTTGCGATGATAGAGAGCGATCCTCCATTTTCGATTTTCCTTGCAGCACCAAAGAAACGTTTGGGTTTCTCAAGGGCGTTGGCCTCTACACCACCGGAAAGAACTTTTCCGCTGGAAGGAGCCACTGTGTTATAAGCACGTGCCAAACGTGTTATGGAATCGAGGAGGATGCAGACATCGTGTCCGCATTCTACCAGGCGCTTGGCTTTTTCAAGAACAATATTGGCAATTTTCACGTGCCTTTCTGCCGGTTCGTCGAAAGTTGAAGCGACTACTTCGGCCCGAACACTGCGCTTCATATCGGTAACCTCTTCAGGGCGTTCATCTACAAGAAGAACGATGAGGTAAGTTTCCGGATGATTTTTGGCAATAGCATTGGCCACATCTTTTAATAAGGTAGTTTTTCCGGTTTTGGGCTGAGAAACCAGCATTCCACGTTGACCTTTACCAATTGGGGCAAACAAATCCATAATTCTCATGGAGACATTGGGATTGTTATCGGCAATATGAAATCTTTCGTACGGAAAAAGCGGTGTTAAGAATTTGAAAGGAACTCTGTCGCGCACCCAGCCCGGATCGCGTCCGTTGATAGAGTCGACGCGAATGAGCGGGAAATATTTTTCACCTTCACGGGGAGGCCTGATGGCACCTCTTACTGTATCTCCGGTGAGCAATCCATATAATTTGATTTGTTGCTGTGACACGTAGCAATCATCTGGTGAGTTAAGGTAATTAAAGTCAGATGAACGCAGGAAACCAAAACCATCCGGCATAATTTCCAGAACACCTTCGGCCATAACAATTCCATCGAAATTATATCCATGTTCGTCGGCCTGACCTCTCTTGGATCTGTCCGGCTTAATAATATTGGGATTGTCCGGATGTTGTGGTCTTGGTTCGGGTCTAACGTCGGGTGGTCTGTTTGGAGCCTGTTTAATTCCAAATTTATTGACAAGTTCAGGAGGTAAATTTGATGCAGGAGGCGCTATTGCAACCTTTTCTGCTGTTTCCTGATTTTCTTTTGGCTGATTATTTTCCTGCTTTGGCACAGGAAGTTGAGGTCTGTCGTGAATTTTCTTGTTGGGATTCAATACGATTTGAATGCCCGATTTGGTGACTTGTTTCAACTCCGGTTCAACTACCTTTTCTGTTGTCTGCTGGAACAAATCAGGCTGAACAACAGACTTTTCCTCATTTACTTTATGCGCCTTTCCTACCTGAACATGTTCTGCAACCGGTTTGTGCGGGCGTCCGCGCTTCTTTTTATCTAAGCTTTCACCAGAGGCGGCAGGCTCGGCAACAACAGGCTCCTCTGCAGGAGCTTGCTTTAATATTTGTTCATCAAGAATCTTAAAAACGAGATCTTGCTTTTTGAGTTTTTCCAGATTGGCAACTCCGATTTTTTCGGCTACCTCTCTCAGTTCCGCCACTTTCATGGCATTGAGTTGAATAATATCGTACATGCGGTTGGTTTAAAACAGATAATGCAGATTTGCTAATTAGCTGATATTGAAGTGATAATTTGATTAAACGAATTAAATGAGGAAAATATTTGCCCGAATGAGCGCTGCAAGTGTAGTGCATTTTTACGAACATGCAAGTGTCTTTGCTCATTTTCTGCCCCATACATTTAAACAAGGGCCATGTTGAAAATGTACATTTCACTGAAAGTCAATCTCATCAACACTATAAAATGACAACAGACAGGAAATCGATTTCATTTGAAAACAACAATTGCAGACACCTTGTGTAGAATTCAAAGTCGAAAGGGAATCTCCTAAATATATTTGCCACAAAACAAATCTTATGCTTCAAAGAATTCAATCCATCTATTTACTCGCTTCTATCGTCTTATTGGTTTGCGCTTATTTTTTGGTTTTCGGCACACTCACTGATCCGGCAGGTTCGCTGGATTTAGGAGCTTATGGTTTGAAAATGAATGAGGGTGGATATATGCCTGGAGTAAATACTTATTGGTTTCATATTCCATATACCATTATCATTATACTCGATCTGGCTGCTATTTTCAGCTTCTCCAGCAGAATGCGCCAACTGACGTTGATCAGATTCAGCTTTATTCTCTACGCGCTGTCATTCGCTTTGTTGTCTCTTTATATTATGGACGCCGGAAGTAAAATTGCCAACAGTTCGTTTACACCTGGTATTGGATTCTTCTTTCCAATAATATCATTGGTTCTTTCTTATCTGGCTATGAAATCCATTCGCAAGGATGAAGATTTAGTTCGATCAGTGAACAGAATCCGATAATGAAGAAAAAAAGTCGGCACATTCTTAAAATTTGTTTTTCCATCCTTCTGGTTGCGACTTGTCTGAGCGCATGCACTGTTTGGAAAACTTCAGGTGAAGTAAATTCGAAATTCGAATCTCAGCGTCTTCGCTTGTTGGAAAAAGAAAAAGAAGTTTCAGGGCTTTTTTTTGCAATGCGCGACTTTCATCCTGGGCTTATTCAGGAAGTAAGTAAACCAGAAGAAAAGCCCTATCCTTTATTGGACAGTCTTTTCAGAGTCATGAAGTCTACTGCCGACTCAGTAATTTATCGAAGAATAGAATATGATAGTTTATGTATAAGAGTGAATACTGAATTGTCTTCAATAAAAAAAATCAGCAAAAAATCGAAACTCAAACCCCACTGCGAAGAGATCGAAAAAGCCGGGGAATTATTGATTGCCAAAGCAGAAGACTTCAGGATTCAATTTCATTCTTATCATAATCAGTATAAGTCTAACACGGGCATTTATCAAATCACAAAATTAAGCACCGATGATTATGCCGAAATGCTTGGCAAAAAAGTAGTGCAATGGGAAGACTCTCTTGAAAAAGCCGGTAGAATACTTGCGGCTATGAAAATGGATTTGAAAAAAAGATTTCCTGACCAGAAGCATCCTGATTTCTGGAAAAGCTACCAACCCATTTCGGAGTTTGAACATTTGATGAAGGTCTTGGATCAGGAAATTACGCAACTTCAAAATTCCGAATCCCGATTTGAAGAAGGTAATGTAGAGGAATTTTATTATTTCGGTCCTTATGTGCGTCCGCGCATTGAAACTCAAGCCAATGAAAGCATTCTTGGAGAACTTGCCATTATTATGCAGGATTGCAGAAACAAACAAAAGGAATATTTGAATCTGGCGAAATAATACCGATTGAATCTCTTTACCCCCCGGCCTTTTCAAAAGCTTCAAGAATTTTCCTCACCAATTTGTGCCTTACAACGTCAGATCCATCCAGTTCAATCACTGCAATTCCATCAATATTGCGCACCAAATCAACTGCACGCAATAATCCACTGGGTTGGTTTCTGGGCAGATCCACCTGGGTAGCATCGCCTGTGATGATAAATTTGGCACTGCTTCCCATTCTGGTCAGAAACATTTTCATTTGTCCGACAGTAGCATTTTGCGCTTCATCCAAAATTACAAAAGCCTTATCAAGCGTGCGACCGCGCATAAAAGCCAGAGGAGCAATCTCTATCACACCTTTTTCTATATAGTCAGCAAGTTTTTCGTACGGAATCATATCCATGAGCGCGTCATAGAGCGGCTGCATATAAGGATCGAGCTTTTCTTTGAGGTCGCCAGGAAGAAAACCAAGGTTCTCCCCTGCTTCTACAGCTGGTCGGGTTAGAATAATTCTTCTCACATGCTTTTCTTTCAAAGCGCGCACGGCAAGAGCCACTGCTGTATAAGTTTTACCAGAACCAGCGGGCCCGATGGCAAAAACCATGTCGTTTACTTCTGCCGCTTCCACCATTCTTTTCTGGTTGGCTGTACGGGCGGTTACTTTATTTCCACCCGGACCATAGACCAATACTCCATCTTTAGTGGCTGGTGCACCGCGTTCGCGCGTGCTGGAATCTGCATCCAGAATGTGTTCGAGTGCCTGTGTAGTAATGGCATTGTACCTTTCAAGGTGGTCGAAGATATGTTCCATTTTCACTTCAAAGCGGTCAATCTCATCCTCATCACCATTGACTTTGATGATGTTTCCCCTTGCAATAATCTTGAGTTTGGGATAGTGACTTTGAATCAGTTTGAACTTCGTATTGGTTGGGCCAAAAAACTCGAGCTGGTCGATTTCCGGCAAAATGATTTCCTTTTCGATCAAGTTAATTCCTTTTTTGATAAATTGAAAATATTGTTCGTGCAATATGGACAAATGTATTTCAACTTCGTCACCTTAAGATGTCCGATTGTCGAATGATTAACAAAAGATAGTTCGGTATTCTTGAATTATAGCAAAACAGCATTGGGAATCATCACCATTACATCAGACCTTGGCAACAGAGATCACTACGTGGCCGCGGTAAAGGCAGCGATTTTGTCGCACGAGCCGGCGGCAACCATTGTGGACATCAGTCACATGGTTCGGCCATTTGATCTTCACAGTGCCGCCTACCTGATAAGAAGTGTCTGGAATGAATTTCCTATGGGCACGGTGCACATGATAGGCATCAATCCGGAACTTACAGCAGAACATGCCCATGTAGTGGTACATTATATGAGTCATTATTTTGTGGGAGCTGACAACGGCATTTTCTCACTCATTTTTGACGAAGAACCCGAAGATGTATTTGAAATTACCCTGGCCCAGGGCGACAACTGGACTTTTCCGATGAAAGGAGTTTTTGCGACTGCAGCCGCCCATTTATCAAGAGGAGGATCGCCAGAATTTTTGGGAACAAGAATAGCGGGGTTGAATAGAGTAATGTCTCCTGAAGCATATTGTGATGGTGTTCTCATCAAAGGCCGGGTAGAGTACATTGATCATTATGGCAATGTTTACAGCAATATTTCAAATGAGCTTTTTGAAAGTGAGCGCAAAAAGAGAAATTATGCTGTTCAGTTCAAAAGCAATGGATTTGCCATTCAAAAAATTAGCCGATATTATACAGATGTAGTGGAGGGCGAACGCCTGGCGATGTGGGCAGGAAATGGTTATCTGATGATAGCCATTAATGGCGGTGCAAGCGACCATGGTGGCGGTGCAGCCGAATTATTTGGTTTAGAAACAGGAGATTCAATAAGAATAGAATTTTATGGTGACTCGAATAGTGAAGATGACCTTCAGGACTGAAGTTTGTGAAGATTTTCTCCGAATTTTCAATACATACAAGCATGAAATCAGAAATGCGGAAGGCTGCATTCACCTTCAGTTGCTGAGAGAAAAAAAAGTCGGCAATATTTTCTTTACCTATAGCAAATGGGAAGAAGAAAAATACCTTGAGATTTACAGGAACTCAACCATCTTTGCCGAAGTTTGGCCGCAAACCAAGGCTTTGTTTGCCCAACCTGCCGAAGCCTGGACAGTGGATGAGTTGATTACAGTAAAAGGTTGAGTGAATATTGAAGTATAATAATACGTTCGTTCCGCTAATGTGGCGATGAAAAGAAAGAAATAGATGATTGCATTATTAAAGAAAGAAATAAGAAGTTTTTTGAGTTCATTGATAGGCTATGTTGTTATGGCTGTATTTCTGTTGCTCACCGGATTGTTCATGTGGATTTTTCCGGGCGACTTCAATGTATTGGACATGGGCTTCGCCAATATCGATACATTATTTGGAATATCACCCTGGGTGTTTATGTTTCTCATTCCGGCTATAACTATGCGCTCATTTGCCGAAGAAAAAAGAACAGGAACAATAGAATTGCTTTTCACTCGGCCCATTAGTGATACCAGAATTATACTGGCCAAATATTTCGCCGGTCTTTTGTTGGTTGTAATTGCGTTGATTCCAACATTGATATATGTTGTTTCTGTGTATCGTCTTGGAAACCCTTCGGGCAATATAGATATGGGCGGCACGTGGGGTTCTTACATTGGTTTAATATTCCTGGCAGCTTCCTATGTTGCCATCGGTGTATTCGCATCCAGCATAACGAAGAATCAGATTGTTTCATTCTTAGTAGCAGCTTTGCTGTGTTTTTTTATGTTTGTTGGTTTCCAGTCACTCGGAAGTTTCGAATTACTCGGCTCACTCGACCGATTTGTAATTGGCCTTGGTATTCAGGAACATTACACAGCAATGAGTTTAGGTAATATTGACTCCCGCGATGTGGTTTATTTTCTGGCGTTGATAACGATTTTTGTATTGCTGACAAAAACGGTATTGAATAGCAGGAAGCGGTAAGAAGAATTTCGAATTCTTTTAGGAAAACCATGGGTCATTGAGACAATCTAATAAAGGGCTGAACTCCTTAAGAACTTTAAATAGAAAAATGATCCTCTACAATCACCCCCAAGGCACCGCTAGGCATGCATTTATTAAGTTTTGAAAAGGATCTTTAGAGTTTCTCCTATTCAATTTATAAATGAACTCATCAAGATAATTCTGAAGGTAGTTTTCTGAGACATGGTGATATATGCCATTTATTACTCTTTTAAGATTTCCGATTGCACAATGTACCCATGGAAGTTCGATGTGTCCCTTTTGCGCGGGTGTAACTTTGGCAGTATGTTTAGCTACGAATGCGTTTATATCTGTATATGCTCTAAACGCATCTGTTTTGATTTTGCTGCTGGCTTTAACATAGCGAAAGACTTTTTCATTC
>JANNEQ010000021.1:0-9971 GCA_031378885.1 Flavobacteriales bacterium | reverse complement strand
AAAATAATATAGTCCAACCTGCCTGCCGGCAAAGGCAGGTTTCGGCTACGCCTCATAGTACTATTTATTTTTAGTGGCGGCATAACCAATTCACAAAATAATTTACCCTTTGGGTTAAATTATATTTGGAATTGGTATAATGCACAAATGGCATTCAGAATCCATTGTGGCCTGACAGCGGCGGTCGTTTAAAGATTGTCCTTATTTTGCAATAAGGTTGATTATTTTGGGTTAACTTGGCCGCAATCAGAACCAACAAACGCTGTGATATCCATAGAAAATCTTAGCTTCGGTTACCGAAGAAAAAATCTGTATGAGGATTTTAGTCTGAAAATTGAAGAGCCCGGCGTTTATGGGCTTTTCGGAACCAATGGCACGGGCAAGAGCACCTTGCTCAAGTTGATCAACGGATTGCTTTTCGCAAGAACCGGCCAATGTACAGTGGCGGGCTATAATTCTTCCAAAAGAAATCCGGAAATGCTGGAAAAGATTTTTTTGATTCCGGAGGAAATCAGTTCGCCCGCCGTGGGAGTGTTGAAATTGTCGGAAGGCATTGCTCCTTTTTATCCAAAATTTGATTTTGGTAAATTACAAGAGTTGATAGATGCATTTGGTATTCCCAAAGACTTGAAGATGCGCGACATGAGTTATGGCCAAAAGAAAAAGGCTTTTATATCTATTGCATTGGCAAGTAATGCCAATTATCTTTTGCTTGATGAGCCAACCAATGGACTGGATATTCCCAGCAAATCGCAATTCCGAAAGGTAATAACCACACTTTCACATCCGGAACAAATCATTATTATCAGTACACATCAGGTGCGTGATCTGGACAGTGTAATGAACAAACTCATCTTTTTGAATGAGGGAAAGCTGATGTTGAATGATAGCATTTCGCATATCGAAAAACGTCTGTTGTTTAAAACATTCGCCAATCATGAAGTATTGCCGGAAGTTATTTATGCTGAGAAAACAGCGCATGGCACTGACGCCATTCTCAAAAATACCCAAGGGGAATCCAATACCATTCATCTTGAAGTATTCTTCAATGCCATGATGCAACACGAACTTGAAATTTCAGCCATCTTAAAACAAAACGCACTATGAGCGCCATTTTTTATTATCCACGTTTTGCAAAATTGTGGCGGTTGCATATCAAACAATTCGGATCAGGTTACTTTATGATGTTGCTGGGTTTTAGTCTGCTATGTCTGGTTATCTGGGGAATCGGAAATTCGATTTTGATTGCCAACCATGACCGTTTTGAAGAAGCCCTTCAGGCGCTCTTTGGGATCGTGCTGGTCTATATCGCACCACTGTTGTTTGGTATGTGGTATTATGGCAAGCTTGGCAAAAATGAGGGCCTCATTTCTTTTCTTACAGTTCCGGCAAGTCATTTCGAAAAATTCCTGTTGAGTATTTTATGGAGTTTGGTTTTACCCTTGTGCACCGGAATTCTGGTTTATCATTTACTTGAATTTTTGATGATGACCATGCACCAATTACTGGCTACCGAACCTTCGACATACAGGGAATATTACAATTCGCGCCCTTTTCACGGAGAAAGGATTTTACAATCACTTATTGATGAAAGGAATTCGAAATTTATGGTGTTCTGTGGATTTTGTGTTTATCTTATTTTGAATGGATTTTTGGTTTTCAGTTCCATATTCTTCAGGAAATACATGGTATTTAAGACAGCTTTGCTGGCCACGATCATTATGACTTTATCAGGATTTATTCTCTATATGATTTTTACTACCATCGATGTAAGAGAAAGCCATATCACCAATTATGCTGAATACATATATGGTAATGAAATTGAACCGGAGCGATGGATGCACCGTATTGAGGCCTTTGCGAAAATTATATTTTCAGTTCTTGGTATTAGTGGAATTGTATTCTGGATAGCCACTTACATGCAGCTTACAGAACGCGAAGTGAAATAAATTCTTTTTCAAAATTAATACAATGAAAAAAAGTACATTATTCCTGATATCATCTTATATTCTGTTGGTTTTATTGACCACAATTTACGCAGTGGCGGCAAAAAATCATTATGAAAGTCGAGATAATTCAGAGACAGTGTACATGTCGGAAGATACTATTATTACTTCTGTAATAAAACATGTGGTACTTCTCAACAGGTCATTTGAGAGCGAAGTTTACATCAACCTTAGCTCAGACACTACGGGCACGAGTGCGTCAATAGACCGGGGTAACAAGCCCAATGTAGTTCAGATCTCCGGCGATACTCTTTTCTATAGTGTAGACGTGGGTGGAGGTTCTTTGCACTTGAAAAACAAAGTTGAATCGATCAAGGGTAAAAACGTGCGCTTTTCAGTGGATAAAGATGTTCTTTCGACAGAGCAATGTTCTATAGAACTTATTAATGCTCATAAATACTCAAATTATAATTCGAGCGATATAGATATAGATGGTTATGAATATGGTACCTTCTCCTGTAAACAACTCAGTATAGATTTGCGAAATGCACACCTGAACTTTAGATTTTATGCGCATAGTAATTTCAATGTAGAAAATTTTACGTTGAATTTGGGCCAATCTGAATTTGGAATAATACAGAATACTGGTTTTGAAAACCGATTCCATGTTGGATCTATGGTTCTTCGCGCGGATAGTTTGAGCATTATTAACGTTCCGACGCAGTGTTTGATGAATATGAAGTTGCAGTAGCGTTTCACTCAAAAAAAATCAACAAATAAGGCACGTATGAAGTATAAGAAAAAATGATTTATGAATTCTTCATGATCTTACTTTCTTATGTGGTAAAAAATTAACACATAAGAGCACGAAGAAAGTAAGAGAGTAAGAAAAATTATTTATGAATTCTTCTTGACCTTACTTTCTTATGTGGTAAAAAATTAACACTAAGAGCACGAAGAATGTAAGAAAGTAAGAAAAATTATTTATGAATTCTTCATGATCTTACTTTCTTATGTGGTAAAAAATTAACACTAAGAGCACGAAGAAAGTAAGAAAAATACTTAACGCCCTATTCTTTCCTTGATTGTATCACGCAGGAAGTTCTTCAAAATGGGAATTAACAAAGTGTTTTGTGTTATTGATGATGTTCTTTGAATGAAAATTGATGAGTAATCCTTTAGGTACCTGGAGTAATTTCATGTATGACAGAATTTGTGCTTCACAAACTGGATGTAATTCAATTACCGCTTTCAGCTCACAAATAATCACACTCTCTACCAAAACATCAATTTTGAGATCAACCATTAGCAACCTTGTCCGATAAACTAAAGGGATCCTTTTTTGTCTTTCAAATTGCAGTCCCCGAAATAACAGCTCCTCACAAAAGCATTCTTCATAAACACTTTCAATTAAACCAGGTCCTATTCGCCTGTGAACTTCAATGGCACAGCCCATTATCTGATAAGCAAGTTGATTTATTTTTGTCCTTGTCATACAATTCAATATTGACTTGCAAAATTAAAGTAGAGTCCTTCTTTCACAAAAGGAAAGTTATTCAATTTATTCCATAATAGAATAAATACTTGCGGCGTCAATCCGAATGAACGTTCTTAGTGCAGAATAAGGCAAAAAAAAATTAAACACATTAGAAACGAAGGAGGTAAGAAAGTAAGAAAAATCATTCATGTATTCTTTGTGTCTTACGTCCTTAGTACCTTATGTGGTAAAAAAATTAAACACATTAGAAACGAAGGAAGTATGAAAGTAAGAAAAATCATTCATGTATTCTTCGTGTCTTACGTCCTTAGTGCCTTATGTGGTAAAAAATTAAACACATGAGGAACGAAGGAAGTAAGAAAGTAAGAAAAATCATTCATGTATTCTTTGTGTCTTACGTCCTTAGTGCCTTATGTGGTAAAAAAAATTAAACACATTAGAAACGAAGGAAGTAAGAAAGTAAGGAAGTGAAATTACCTCTTGTATTATTTGTGAATATCGTGTTCGGGTTTTTCTGATAGTCGATCCTGCCTTAAAAATACCTGCCAGTATTTTTCTTTGTTCATGTCCGACCAATGAATCTGGTAATAGCGATATTGGTAAGTTTGTATCTGACAAATTATGGTGAGAAGAGCCAGCATACTTACGGCTGTAATCTTTGTGAAACGGCCCATTATACTGCCCAATGCTACACCCAGCCAGATGGCAAAAACCGGTAGAAATTCAACATACACCCTCGACGAAAAACTTCCGCCATAGTACCACTGCCACCAGGAAGAAAAAATATAAGTGATGAGAAAGAAAAAAATGAATCCTGTGTAAAAACTATACTTTTCTTTTTTCAAATAAAAACACAAGCCTCCCACTGAAAGAAGATAGACAGGAGTGTACAGGAACAAACCTTTTTTATAACTGAATAAAATATCGAAAATATGGGGATTCAGAAAATCAAACTCTTCGGTACCATAAGAATACACAAAGAAATGACCGGTGGCCAATTTATAATAAATGAACTGAAGGGAAACTACGACAAGAAAATATAATATTCCCAGGATCAATTGCCACTTGTTTTTCACTGCCACCAAAACCCCATTTTGAAAGGATTGCCATGAGCCGGCCACAAATGGCAGTAAAAAGACCACCAATACATTAACCGGGCGTATTAAAGTGATGATGCCCAACAACAAACCCAATATCCAGATGTATTTCTTTTCAAAAGACATAAAATAGCTTTTGGCACAATAAAAAAACACGGCTACAAAACAAAAAGAGAAAATATGGGAAGTTCCAGGCTCACCCACAGTATAGTAAAAAAGGTTGGTTCCAAAAACTACTACAGCCAAAACCAATGAGCGCTGCCACTCTCCTACTCCATAAAGCTTTAAGGTAGAGTTGATAAATAAAAGTCCGATGAACAAATAAAATAAGGCCGCTACAGTAATCATTATGGGATAGAGCCTTGAGTAACCATCGGCATCACCTCCTGAGGCAGTAGTAATGCCATGTGCCACGCAGAAAAAAGGCAATTCCAGCAAAGCCGTTCCGCAATAATACTTGTTAATTACCTTATCATGCGATCCAATCCTATATTCGTAATACCTGTTTTCATTGTAATACTTCTCCTTTTCGATATGATCAAAAAAACCAAAATTCAGATCGTGATAAATAAAAACAGCGGGCAAATAAGAATAATACCCTTTGGCATCGGCTTCCAAAATACTCTGCCAGTTATTTTTGCCCCAGTTGATATTGGAAGTAATTCCAGTCATAGCAACAAGAATGACCAGAATTGAATAAGATGCACGGAGCTTTAAATAGGGCATTGAATTGGGGCAAAGTAAACTTTATCAATAGAACATTTTTATGGAGTTTCTCGGTTGCCAGCCGGAGGTTCCATAAATAGCATTTTATTGACGCGCTAAAGATATAATGAGTGAGGTGAACAATGACCGTGGATTTAAAATCAAAACAACATTCATTCCTGAACCGAACATTATCAAAAGAACTTAAATATCAGTAATTTATGCCAATCCATAATCGGACAGAACACAAACTCCAGCACTATCGAAGGATTGAAAGCCCTGCATCGTCTAACGTTCGTGAACCATCAGGCAATTGACATAGAAAAGAGCACTCAATGCATCCTGCCTGCAATTCATATTTAATTTGTAGTACTTTTAGTCGGTGAAAAAGTCCAGGTAAAAAAGATAACTCAAAATAATGCAAGGTCACATATCCAAACCAATACAAACATATCAGGTTCATTAAATATGAGCATTTGCCGCGTACTTTTCATTTTAATCCTTCAGGCCATCTGGAATTTTGGCTTTTCGCAAGGCAATGCTGTTCAAATTACCATTGCACCAACCTTTGGCCATCAAACGATACAACTATTCGATTCAACATTCAAAGCCAGGAACGGAGATGATTTGCAAATAGAAGTTTTGAAGTTTTATATTTCACATATTCAATTGCTGAAAAATGGGAAAGTTGTTTTAGAAGATAAGAAAAGTTCTCATCTGATAGATGCAAGTGAAGCCAGTCCGTTTCTTATTTCATTAGACAATCCACAAAATATAATATTTGATGAATTGAAGTTCAATCTGGGAATTGACAGCCTGACCAATGTATCCGGAGTACTTGGTGGTGATCTTGATCCTGCAAAAGGGATGTATTGGGCCTGGCAGAGTGGTTATGTCAACTTCAAATTAGAAGGAAGCAGTGCGCTTTGTAAAACGCGCAACAATGCTTTTGAATTTCATTTGGGCGGTTATCTCCCACCCTATTATTGTTTACAGACTTTGAATTTTGACGTCAAAGACCAAAAGATGATAGCACTCAAGGTTGATGTAGAGAAAATTTTAGATCAAATTGATCTCGCCCAAATCAATCATATTATGTCGCCATGTGAAGAAGCTATATTGCTTTCTAAAAAGGTGGCCAACGCATTTAATATTTCGGCATATTGAAGCGCAACTTTTTCATAGTACTATTGCTCTGCACAGTCATGCTGGCCTTTCGTGCAGCAAATGACGCTCTATTTGTAGTACCGTCGAATTTCCCGCAGCCGGTCTATGATTTTACGAAGAATCCAATTTCTAAAAATAAAATTGAACTGGGCCGGGCCTTATTCTACGATCCGATTTTTTCGCGAAACAACATGATATCCTGTGCCAGTTGTCATTCGCAATTTTCGGCATTTACCCATGTGGATCATGCGTTGAGTCATGGTATTGAAGATAAAATTGGTTTTCGCAATGCACCAGCCCTGATGAATCTGGCCTGGCAAAAAACATTTATGCGTGACGGTGCAGTCAATCATCTGGATGTATTAGCCCTTGCTCCTATTGGCAATCCGGTGGAAATGGATGAAAACATTGCGCATGTGATTTCCAAATTGCAGGCGGGTAAAATTTATCCCAGGTTATTTTTCAACGCATTTGGTGATTCTGTAATTACGGGTGAACACACCCTCAAAGCTCTTTCACAATTTATGCTGACCTTTATTTCCGCAAATTCGAAATACGACAGTGTCATGCACAACGAATCAGAATTTACTGTACAAGAAAACAATGGTTACCAATTGTTCACGAAGAATTGTGCTTCATGTCATCGTGAGCCACTATTTACGAACGACGACTTCATGAACAATGGATTGCCGGTAGACACCACACTCAATGATTACGGGCGTTATGGTATAACCAACAATCCAAACGACTCATTGAAGTTTAAAGTTCCCACCTTGCGCAACATTGAATTTTCTTATCCTTACATGCACGATGGAAGATTTAAAAGACTGTCACAAGTGCTCGACCACTACACCAAAGGCATTGAAAAGAACAAGACCCTTTCCAATGAATTGCAGAAAACAATAGAGTTAACTTCCAATGAAAAGGTCGATCTCATTGCATTTCTTCTTACATTAACAGACAAGTCGTTTTTGTACAATCCGGAATATTTTTATCCGAGGGAAATTTTTTCCGGATCATCCATGGAGTAATTGGACTAGAGAACAAGAGTCTGAATGTATAATTGAATCGAAACCATCAACAGAGAAAAACTGAAACTATTATAATTTCAGAACACTTTTTCAATTAGCATAAACATTCAAAAGACAGCGGATTGTTTAATATTAGAAAATATAATATTAGTCCTATACTACTGCATAGAGCTGTATTTGGATAAGATTCAATAAAGATTCTTATTCCTCGTCAATCACCTTGGTACAGTAAAAGCTGAGCTTTTGGCTCTTGCGTTTGCTTCCTAAGCAACCTTATCAATACTTTTCACGGTGCCATAGGTTTAAGTATTACAGCGTATACAGATTAGCCAATCACAAATAAAAACGTCCATTTCTGCATAAATATATTTTATGCTTTCTATAACGAATATAAATAAATGTTTATGCATAAGGATGCGCATTTTTGCGGCGTTAAATACAATAAAGGCGTTTAAATGCTCATGACAGATAATGGTACTATTATCCATCATTCAAATTTATAATACATGTTGTATTTAGAGCACCATTGAGTTTTGAGTTTGTCATGGTGCGCAGGTTGCAAAAAAAATGTGATTTAAATTAAAGCACAATATCTCATACCCAATGAGATAGAAAAAAAAAAATATAATTCATGAATTTTAATTTACTCATCGAAAACTTAACCAATCCTGCACTTTTGTTCTTTGTGCTGGGCATCTTCGCAGTTTATCTGAAAAGCGATTTAGAGATTCCCGCCAACTCATCCAAATTCATATCGTTGTATTTATTGTTCTCTATTGGATTCAAGGGCGGACAAGAACTATCGCATGAAACATTTACTTCTGAAATAGGCTGGTCGATGCTTTTTGGAATTGGTATTTCCACCATCATACCGTTGTACACCTTTTTTATTCTCAAAAGAAAATTGAATGTATTTGATGCCGGGGCCATAGCGGCGGCTTATGGTTCAGTAAGTGCAGTGACCTTTGTAACTGCAGCATCTTATCTGGAAGCGCAGCAATTAAGCCTTCACGGACACATGGTTGCGATAATGGCTCTAATGGAATCACCTGCCATTATTATTGGGTTGATTTTAATCTCCATGTTCAACAAAGAAGAATCCAGGACAAAGATAAAAATCCCTTCTGTTATTAAACATTCCCTGACCAATGGCAGTGTTCTGTTAATTCTGGGAAGTTTAGTAATTGGTTTCATCGCCAGTGACAAACAGGCTGAAGGCATCAAACCCTTTACCAACGACCTGTTCAAAGGATTTCTTGCTATTTTTCTTTTGGATATGGGCATAACAAGTGGCCGAAAACTCAAGTCGTTCTTTTCGTTTGGCGTATTTCCCTTTCTATTTGCGTCCATTATTCCCTTATTGAATGGATGCGTTTTTGCTGTGATCAGTTCGTTTGTAACATCGGACATTACCAACAGGTTCATGTTTGCCGTTTTGGCTGCAAGTGCATCATATATTGCTGTTCCGGCTGCCATGAAAATAACGGTACCCAAATCCAATCCTGGCCTTTATTTACCCATGGCACTTGCCATAACCTTCCCGATCAATATTACCGTTGGAATGCCCTTGTATTTTTTAATCATTCAAAATTTTTAATTCAATTCTGCTACAGAAAATATAGACTTTAATCAAGAGAACCAAATTTCTTCACTCATGAGGCATGGCTTGCCAAAGATTTGAGGTTTGCTTTGAAAAAAAAAATAATTTAAAATGATCCTCTACAATCTCCCTCATTGTAAATAGGCTACAATGATAGCTCATTTCTTAGTCGAAAAATTAAGCAATGACACCCAAAGAATTTCATGAAAAATTTCCAGATGAGTTTGCTTGTCGCGATTATTGGCGTTCACAAAGAGAAAAGGCTGGGATCGTTTGTAGAAAATGCTCAGGTATGAATCATTATTGGAACCACGGTAAAAACGAATGGCGATGTCGCAAATGTTCATCTGTTACCACAATCAAGACCGGAACAGTGATGATGCATTCTAATCTGCCTATTATGGTTTGGTTCAAAGCAATGTATGAGGTGATGTACCGGAAAAAGGGAATTTCATCTACTGAGTTATACAAACAATTTCCTGAGATAAAAAGTGAAGGTAGCGCCTGGTACTTACTTCATAAAATAAGACAAGCTATGGGCCACCGGGACGAGCAATATCAAATTGATGGAAATGCAGAAATAGATGATGCGTTTGTGACTGTGGTTAAGGAGTTCAAAGGCAAACAAGAATCCAAACGTGGTCGTGGATCATTGAGAAAAGCACCAATTTTAGTTCTGGCATCATACGATAAAATACCAGCAGATAAGCGCAAAAAAAATCGCCCATCATCCTATCCTCGCTATTTCAAGATGTTCCAAATGGATGACCTCAAAAGAGAATCACTGAATGAAAAAGTCTTTCGCTATGTTAAAGCCAGCAGCAAAATCAAAACAGATGCGTTTAGAGCATATACAGATATAAACGCATTCGTAGCTAAACATACTGCCAAAGTTACACCCGCGCAAAAGGGACACATCGAACTTCC